>JAHDWR010000005.1:16433-38681 GCA_023382755.1 Dehalococcoidia bacterium | reverse complement strand
CCCCCCCCCCCCCCCCCCCCCCCCCCCCCCCCCCCACCCTCCCGGAACGCCGCCGGCGACCGCCGCCCGATCCCCCACCGCACCCACTCCTGCCGTCCCCCACGCCCCTCCGCGCAGGCCCCGTCCCCCCCGCCCACTCCGCGTTCGCCCTCACCGAGGGTGTCCTCGCCCACTACCCCGGCTACGCCCGCGACCCCGCTGCCGACGCCCGCGATGCCCGCCAGCGCTGGGAAGCCGCCGCCGGGCCATCCCTCGGCACCATCACCATCGACTTCCCCAGCGTCTTCGACCCGCTCTACAGTGCCAGCTCCGTCGTCACTGGCATGCTCAACGAGGTCCTCGGCGACCAGTTCCGGCCCGCCGTCGAGACCTACACCACCATCAGCCGCCGCGTCCTCGATGGCTACTACGGCAACGGCCGCGCTGCCTTCTGGTTCGGCTGGGGTCCGCCCCTGCCCTCCCCCGACCCCCGACGCGCTTTCGGCGAGCGCTACCAGGGGCTCCCCGGCCTGCCATCAGGCCTCTCGTTCGAGGGCGCCCGCACTCTCGATTCCTCCCTCCGCGACCGTACCGCGGTCCACGACCTCCAGCAGGTCATCGTCGCGGGTGGCTTCGGGGGCGTCATCCCCTGGGTGCAGCAGACCGCCGAACTCTTCCGTCGCAAGGGTGTCGCCGGCCCAACGCCCTCGCCGTTCTGGGCGCACCACCTGGACGCAGCCCGTTTCGTCACACAGTGAACTGACGCCCTACCCGTCCCGCTCCGCCGCCGCCTGGGCTTCGTCCAGCACCTCCATCAGGTGCATCACCCGCGCATCGATCCCCGCCTCCGCGACAGCCGCGTTGTACTGCATCTGGCATCCAGGGTTGGCCGTCACCACGATGTCCGGCCGCGCCTCCCGGAACTGCTCAGCCTTCCGCGAACGCAGCCGCGCCGACATCTCCGGTTGAACCAGGCTGTAGATCCCGGCCGCCCCACAACACACGTCCGCGCCAGGGGTTTCTACCAGTTCGCACCCGGCGATCCCCCGCAACAGCTCGCGCGGCTGCTCCCGAATCCCCTGCGCGTGCGCCAGGTGACACGCATCCTGGTACGCCACGCGCGCCGTCAGCCGCCCAGGGCCGCCCGCGCCAACCTCCGCAAGGTACTCGCCTGGGTCCTTCACCCGTGCCGCGAAAGCCGTCGCCCGCGCCGCCCACTTCACGTCGCCCGAAAGCAGGTCGCCATACTCCTTCATCGCCGCTCCGCACCCCGCCGAGTTCACCACGATCGGCAGGTCGCTACCCTCGAACGCCGCAATGTTCCTGCGCGCCAGCTTCCGCGCGAACTCCAGGTCCCCGTCGTGCGCGTGCAGGGCGCCGCAACATTCCTGCCCTCCCGGTGCTTCGACAGCCACACCCGCCCGCGCCAGCACCCGCCCCGTCGCCCGGTGCACCTCCCCGAACAGTTCGCCCATGACGCACCCGCTGAACAGCAGCGCCCGCTCCCGCGCCTCCACCGGCTGCGCCAGCAGTCCTCCCGGCCGGAACGGCTTGCCCACCCGCGCTGGCAATTGTCGCTCTCCGGCCCCGAGACGCCCCATCAGCCCCAGTACGCGCACCCGCCGTACGGCCCCCCGCACCCGCGAGCCCGAATACCACCGCGCCGGCGCCATCGCGGTGGCCAGCACCCGCGGCCGCGCGATCACGTTCCGCAGCATCAGCCGTCGCAACCTGCGCTCCACCCGTCCGCCCGCCGCCCCCGAAAGCTGCGCCCGCGCGTGTTCCTGGATGCGCCCGTACGCCACGCCGCTGGGACATACCGCTTCGCACGCCCGGCATTGCAGACACAGGTCCCAGTGCCGCGCGATCGCCGGTGTCAACCCGCTCCGCCCTTCGTCGATCAACTTCGCGAAGTGGATCCGCCCCCGCGGCGACTCCACCTCCAGTCCCGTCACCAGGTACGTCGGGCAACTGCTCAGGCACAGGCCGCAGTGCACGCACCGGCTCAGGTCCTCCGTCGTGGGTGCCTCGCCCGGCACCGGCCACAGCCCCTCAGATGCCACCAACGAACCTCCCCCGGTTGAACCGTCCGTCCGGGTCGTACGCCGCCTTCACGTTCCGCATCAGGCTCGACGATCCCGGCGCCTCCCCCCACGGGTCGACCAGCAACCCGTAGCTCTCCGGCATCCGCTCCACCACCACGGCCCCGCCCGCCCCCGCCAGCCACCCGCGCAGCGGCTCCACCACCGCCGCCACCTCCCGCGCGGATGGGGCGGCTGCCCGAACCCACGCCGCACGCACCGCCCCGGTCACCGGCCGGACGGTCATCACGTCAGGTTTCAGCGCCACGAGCTTCCGCGCCACGTCTCCCACCTGTCCCGCCGTCGTCGCCGCCCGCACGGCCAGTACATCGCCATCCCGGAAACCCGCATCCCGGGCCAGTGGGTACCGCTCGAGCCCGCCCGCGTGCACCGGCCGCCCCCCGCACACCCGCCGCACCGCCGCCTCCGCGCGTCCCGCCGCCCTGATCAGCAACACCCATCCGTCCCGCCCCCCGATGACCTCCACCACCTCCGGCCTCGTATCCGCCGCCGAGAGCGCCCGCGCCAGCGCGATCCCCGATTCAACGTCGGGCACCTCCACCTCCAGGTCCACGCTCTCCGCCAGTGGCAGCACCCGCAGCGCCACCTCCGTAATGATCCCCAGCGTCCCCAGCGACCCGCACCACAGGCGCATCAGGTCATACCCGGTCACGTTCTTCACCACCCGCCCGCCAGCCTTCACCAGTTCCCCATCCGCCCGCAGGACCGTCATCCCCAGCACCAGGTCACGCGGCAGCCCGTAGCGCGACTGCAACGGGCCGCCCGTCCCCACGGCGAGCGTCCCGCCCAGCGTCGCCCGCTCCGGCAGTGGCGCGTCCAGGGGCACGAACTGCCGGTGCACCGCCAGCCGCCGGTTCACCTCCGCGAGCGTCATTCCCGCCGGCGCGACCAGCGTCAGGTCCTCCGGCGAATGCTCCAGCTCACCCGAAAGCGCCGCCCCCAGCTCCACCACCGTGAACGGCTGCTCCGGCGCATACCCCAGGTCCATCCGCGTCCCACCACCCACGGGCACCAGCGTCCGCCCGTCTCGCTCCCGAGCCAGGGCCTGCAATTCCGTCATGGTCGCAGGCGTTACAACCCGCTCGGCCGTCCTCCCACGCACGAGGGCGCCACCCGCGGCTCCTCCCTCCTCTCTCCTCCCTCCTCCACCGTCAGACATACGCGTCGGGCCCCGCCGCCCGCACCGCCGCCGCCTGGTGCGCCATCTCCCCGCAGCCGGTCCCGGCCGGCAGCAGCTTGCACGGGTTGAACTGCCCCGTGTTTCCAAACGCGCCCCGCAGCCGCTCCATGTTCTCGATGTCCGTCTCGCCGTACAGCCACGGCATGAACTGCCGCTTCTCCGCGCCGATCCCGTGCTCCCCGCTCAGCGCCCCGCCCGCATCCACGCATGCCCGCATAATCTGGGCCGCCGCGTCGAGTACGCGCTCCGTCATCCCCGGAACGCGCTCGTCGAACAGCACCAGCGGGTGCAGGTTCCCGTCCCCCGCGTGGAACACGTTCGCAATCGGGATCCCGGTCCGCTCCGATACGTCGCCCACCACCTGCATCACGTCCACGAGCTTCGATCGCGGCACCACACCGTCGACGATGTAGTAGTTCGGGGCCAGCCGCCCCAGCGCCGGGATCGCGTTCTTCCGCCCTTTCCACAACAGCGCGCGTTCGCGGTCGCTGCTCGCCACCCGCACGTCCACCGCCCCGCGCTCCAGGCACTCCGCCCGCACCCGCGCCGCCTCCGGTTCGATGGCCTCGGGCAGCCCGTCCAGTTCCACCAGAAGCACGGCGCCGGCGTCCGGCGGGTAGCCGCACTGGAACCCCGCTTCCGCCGCCTGCAGGCAGAGCCTGTCCATCATCTCCATCGCCGCCGGGATGATCCCGCCCCCGATGATGCTCGAAACCGTCTCGCTCGCCTCTTCTACCGTGTCGAACGCGGCCAGCAGCGTGATCACGCTCGCCGGCACCGGCAAGAGCCGCAACACCACCTTCGTCACGATCCCCAGCGTCCCCTCGCTCCCGATGAAGGCGCCCCGCAGGTCGTACCCGAACGAGTCGGCCACCCGCCCGCCAAGCCACACGACCTCGCCCCCCGCCGTCACTATCTCCATCCCGATCACGTGGTTCTGTGTCACGCCCAGCGCCAGGCAATGCGGTCCACCCGCGTTCTCCGCCACGTTCCCGCCGATGCTGCACGCCTGCTGAGAACTCGGGTCCGGCGCGTAGAACAGCCCGAAAGGCGCCGCCGCCTTCGAGACGTCCAGGTTGGGCACACCCGGCTCCACCACCGCCACGCGGTCCACAGGGTCGATCTCCAGGATCCGCCGCATTCGCCCGGTCCCGATCACCACCCCCCGTTTCGCCGGCACCGATCCGCCGCTCAGACCCGTCCCGGCGCCGCGCGGCGTGATGGGCACGCCCAGACGGGCGCATGCCCGCACCGCCGCTGCCACCTCTTCGCTGGTCCCCGGCAGCACCACCGCGTGCGGCATCGACTTCTCTATGGTCCCGTCGAACTCGTACACCGCCAGGTCTTCCGCCCGCCAGAGCACATACTCCCTGCCCACCGCCCGCTCCAGCGCCGCGATCAGCTCACGACGCGTCGGCATCGGTGCTCTCGGCCATCTGGCACTCCCGGCACAGCCCGAAGATCGCAAAGTGGTGCATGTCCGCCGCGAACCCGAAGTCCTCCACCAACGATGTCTCCAGCCGCGCGAGGTACTCGTGCCCGACCTCCACCACGTGCCCGCAGCTCGAACACACCAGGTGATGATGCGGCTGCTCCGGCGCCCACTCGAACAGCACATCGCCCGAACCCATGTCCGTCGATGTCGCCAGCCGCATCCGTTTCAACACGTCCAGCGTCCGGTACACCGTGCTCACGTCGACGAACGGGTAGGCCGCGCGCACCTGTTCGGCGATGTGTGCCGCGCTCACATGCCCCTCCGCGTGCCGCAGAACGCGCACGATCATCAGCCGCTGCGGGGTCATCTTGTGCCCCGCGCGGCGTAGCAGTCCCGCGGTCTCCTGTTCGCAGCTCATCTCCTACTCAGTCTACACGCGGGCCTGCAGAGGCTCCTCCGCTGTGCGCTTCCCGCACTCCAGCCGATTCTCAATGTGTGACCACTACCGCCGATGACCGCTGGCTGGCGGACGCCCGCGCCCGCGCCGCCTCAGGCACGTGGGAACGCGACACCGATGCGATCTTCGCCGACCTCCGGCGTTACGCGGCCCGCCGCCCCCAGCCCGACCCCCAGCCCCGCTGTCCCTACTGCGCCGATCGCCCGGAAATGTCCGCCTTCCGGCGGTTCGAACTCCAGACGATCGACCCGCTCCGGTTCTGCACACGCTGCTACGGCTTCTGGGCGGTCGGCGATTCGCTCTCCCGCGGTGTGGCTGACCCCGGCTCCGGCCACCCCGCCCTCGAACAGGCAATGGCCCCCCGCCGCTGCCGGGCCTGTCACGGCCGCCTCAAGCCCGACGACACCTGCCGCTCGTGCGGCAAGTCCCTCCCGGCGCTCAACTGTCCCGCCTGCGGCAGCCCCATGGAGCGCTTCGAGAAGCAGGGCGTCGTCCTCGACCAGTGCGCTCTCTGCCGCGGCACCTGGTTCGATATCGGCGAGATCGTCGCGGTCTACCAGCTGGCTCCACACCAGGGCCTGGCCGCATCCACCGTCGATGAGCACGCCACCGACGACGAACCACCCGCCTGGGTGATAGCCCTCCACCTGATCTCCCGGATGGTGTTCCCGTTCCTTCCGTTCTAAAGTCCAGGGGGCCGGCCCCGCTCTACCAGATCCCCAGCTGCATCTTCACGTCGTCGCTCGCCATCGTCCGCGGGTCCCACGGCGGGCTCCAGACGATCTGGACATCCACGTCCTTCACCCCGGGTACTTCCCGCAGCTTGGCATACGCCTCGCCCCGGATCACCGGGCCAAGCGGACAGCCCGGGCTCGTCAGGGTCATCGTCACCAGCACATCGCCGTCTTCGTACTGCACGTCATACACCAGCCCCAGGTCCACGATGCTCAGGTTGATCTCCGGGTCGTTCACTTCCCGCAGCTTCGCCATCAGATCGTCATACGTCGGCACGGTCGTCGTTTCGGTCATTTCTCGCCTCCTCAGGCAGCTGTGGTGGCCTGCTGGAGCCCTTCCTTAAGCACATTCCAGCATAGGAGCGCGCACTTCACGCGCACCGGCAGCCTGGCTACGCCCTCCAGCGCCTGGAGGTCGCCGATTTCGTCGTCCGGTATCGCGCCGTCCATCAGCATCGCGCGCACCTTCCCCATTACCCGCTCGGCTTCTTCAATCGAGCAGCCCTTCAGCCGCTCCGTCAGCATCGAGGCACTCGATTGGCTGATCGAGCAGCCGTGCCCCCAGTAGCTCACATCCCGGATCGTGTCATCGCCGATCTCCAGGTCCAGGTGGATCTCGTCGCCGCAGACCGGGTTCACCCCTTCCACGCGCTGCGATGGCGCGGCCAGCTCTCCCCGGTTCCGGGGCCGCCGGTAGTGGTCCAGGATGATCTCCCGGTACAGGTCGTCAAATTGCGGCTCTGCTGCTGCCATCACCAAACACCCGGTTTACGTGTTCCAGCGCCTCCGCCAGCGCCTCGATATCGTCTTTGTCGTTATAGATACTAAAGCTTGCCCGGCTAGTCGCAGCCACCCCCAGGTGCCGCATCAACAGCTGCGCGCAGTGGTGCCCCGCCCGGATCGCCACCCCGTACCCGTCCGCGATGGTCGCAATGTCGTGCGGGTGCGCCAGGTTCATCGCAAAGCTCACCACGCCTCCGCGCTCCTCCGCGCGTTCCGGCCCGTGCATCTTCAGCCCCTCGATGCTCGAAAGCTGCTCCATCGCATACGCCGTCAGGGCCACCTCGTGCGCCCGTACCGCGTCCATCCCCAGCGCTTCCAGGTACTCGATCGCCGCCCCGAACGCGATGACGTCCGCAATGTTCGGCGTCCCCGCCTCGAACTTGTTCGGCACCTCCGCCCAGGTCGATTCGTCCTGCCGCACCAGCGCGATCATGTCACCCCCGCCCAGGAACGGCTCCATCGATTCGAAGAGCCCGCGCCGCGCCCACAGCACCCCAACGCCCGTCGGCCCCAGCATCTTGTGCGCCGAAAACGCGAAGAAATCACACCCCAGCGCCTCAACGTCTACCGGCAGGTGCGGCGCGCTCTGCGCCCCATCCACCACCATCAGTGCCCCGGCCTGCCGCGCCATCTCCCCGATTTCCGCCACAGGGTTGATAGTCCCGAGCACGTTCGACATGTGCACCACGCTCACTACCTTCGTGCGCGGCCCAATGAGCCCGCGCACTTCATCCAGGTCGAGCTTCCCCTCGGGCGTGATCCCCGCATACCGCAACACCGCCCCCGTCCGCCGGGTCAGTTGCTGCCACGGCACGATGTTCGAGTGGTGCTCCATCAGCGTCAGCACAATCTCGTCGCCCTCGCGAAGGTTCGCGTCGCCCCACGCCCGTGCCACCAGGTTCAGCGCCTCCGTCGTGTTCCGCGTGAACACGATGTCCTCCGGGTGCGACGCCTTCAGGAACACCGCGGTCTTTCCCCGCACAGCCTCGTACTGCTCCGTCGCACGCGTCGCCAGCGTATGGATGCCGCGATGGATGTTCGCGTTCGAAGTCTCGTAGTACCGGACCAGCGCGTCGATCACCTGGCGCGGCTTCTGCGTCGTCGCCGCGTTATCCAGGTACACCAGCGGCCGCCCGTTCACCTGCTGCTCCAGGATCGGGAAGTCCTTGCGGATCTCTCGCGGGTCGATCACAGCCGGACCTCTTCCTGCGGCTCGCATCGTCCTCAGACCTCAACTTCCACGGTACCGTTGTGCACCCGCACGGGGTACGTCCGCACCGGCCGCACCGCCGGCAGGCAGAGCGCTTTCCCCGTCGTCACATCGAACCGCGCGCCATGCCGCGGGCACTCGATCTGCTTCCCATCGAGCTTCCCCTGGTCGAGCGGGCCCCCATCGTGCGTGCACACGTCGTCGATAACGTACAGTCCGTCGCCCGTGTTGCAGAGCGCCAGCCGCTTCCCGCCGGCCTCCACCACCGCGGCTTCGCCTGCCGCCACATCGTCCTCATTCCCAACCTGCACCCACGCCATCAGGCCTGCTCCAGTTTCGCTTCGAGCTTCGTGCTCAGTGCTTCGCGCGCCGCTTCGTTCGGCACCCGGCCCAACACCGCCTCCAGGAATGCGCGTACCAGCATCGCCTCGGCGTCCCGGTGGCTGATGCCGCGCGCCTGCATGTAGTACAGCTGCTCCTGGTCCACCGGCCCCGCCGTCGCCCCGTGCGATGCCCGGATGATGTTGCTCGTCAGGATCTCCAGCACCGGGTCGCTATCGGCCCGCGCCGTCTTGCTCAGCAGCAGGTTCCGGTTCTCCTGGTTCGCGTCCGCGTTCTTCGCGCCGAGCCCCACCCGCGTCTGGCCGTAGTAGATCGCCCGCGACGAGTCGCGCAGCGCCGACTTGTAGAGCAGGTCGCTCCGCGTGTCCGGCCCGATGTGGTCCTGCAGCGTGTAAAAGTCCCCGTGCGAATCGCCCGTCCCGAATGCCACACCGAGCAGTTCGCTCGCCGTGCCGCGCGCCTCCAGCGTCGATTCCAGGTGACCCTTCACCACTTCGCCGCCCAGCACCAGGTGCAGGTTCCGGAACGCGGCGCCGTTTTCGGCCCCCAGGAACCGCTGGTGCGCGAACACCTTCGTCCGCGTCCCCCAGTTGTGGACGCAGTAGTACGAAACTTCCGCTCCGGGCCCCGGCAGGATCTCCGCCACCGGCAGCGCCACGATCGCCTCGTCGTTCGATGTGTACTCCTGCACCACCGTCACCCGGCTGTTCGCGCCCGTCACGATGAGCGTGTGCGGCGTGCTCACACCCGGCTTCGCCACGGTTCGCACCAGCCGGATCGGCTCCGCAACCTCGGCGTTCGCGGGCACGTTCACCAGCACACCGTCGCGCAATAGCGCATAGTGCAGCGCCGTCAGGCGGTCCGTCTCGGGCAGCACCATCGTGCCCGCGTGCCGGGCGATCGTCTCGGCCGCCGCGCCCCTCGCCTCGCCGAAGCGCTGCGCATAGCCCCCGGCGTCCCCGGCGATCGTCACGTCTACGTCCGCGAGCGGTGTCTCCGGGGTCAGCCCGATGCGCGCTGCTTCGTAATACTTCCACGGCCGCTCCGCCCGCGAATCCGGCCAGTCGAGTTCATTCGCCAGCTTCGCGCCCCGCGCCCGCAGGGCCGCCTGCCACGGCGCGTCGTTCCACTCGCGTCCCGCCGCCTGGCTCGCGGCCGCAAAGTCGAGTCGCTGTTCTACCACCGCAGTCATTCGCTACCTCTTCCTCTTCCCTCTGTCACCCGTTGCGCTGTCACTAGTAATCATCTCCCTGGCGCAGCGCTCGAATGTGATTAATCTCACCCGAGTGATAGAGGTTGTGTTCGATCATGGTGGCGATGAGCCACCGCGTTTCTTGCAGTTCCCCTTGCGGGCTCAGCCGCCGCTCGAACAGCTGCTCGTCGTCGGTCAGCCCCTCGATGCAGGCACGGAAGATCCGGTTGCCCTCGCGTACCCACTCGATCCAGTCCTCGGGAGCCGCGCCGGCTGCCGGCGCCGGCACCGAACCGGGCGCGTTCCAGTGCTGCGACCTGTCGCCGAACCCCTGGCTCGCATACACGCGGATCGCGCCGCCAAGCTCCTCCAGGAACTGGGCAACCGTGCGGTGCCCACCTTCCGGCGCCCAGTTCCAGTCGGCAGGGTCGGTCGAGCCGACGTTCACCATCAGCGCGTGCCAGTTGCGCCCCGGAGTCGCCGGGTCGCCTTCCAGCGAACGGTCAAACGCGTACAGCAACTGCTCGATACCTGCCCGGCCCACGATTCAGCCCTTCCGATTCCGCGGCCGGGCTATCCGACCGCACCTTCCATCTGGAGTTCGATGAGCCGGTTCAGTTCGACCGCGTATTCCATCGGCAGCTCTTTCACGATCGGCTCGACAAAGCCGTTCACGATCATCTTCGCCGCCGCCTCTTCGCTCATGCCCCGGCTCATCAGGTAGAAGAGCTGGTCCTCTCCCAGCTTCGAGACGTACGCCTCGTGCTGGATGCTCACGTCCGGCGCGTCGATCTCCATCGTCGGGTACGTGTCCGACCGCGAGTTCTCGTCCAGCAGCAGCGCGTCGCAACGCACGTTCGCCTTCACGTTCTCGCAGCCCTCGTACACCTTCAGCAGCCCGCGATAGCTCGTCCGCCCGCCATCCTTGCTCAGCGACTTCGAGATGATCGTCGATGTCGTGTTCGATGCCGCGTGGATGACCTTGCCGCCCGCGTCCTGGTGCTGCCCTTTGCCCGCGAAGGCCAGCGAGAGGATCTCGGCGTGTGCCCCCGGCTCCATCAGGTACACGCTCGGGAACTTGGTCGTCAGCTTCGACCCCAGGTTCCCGTCCACCCACTCCATCACCGCGTTCTCGTACGCCGCCGCTCGCTTCGTCACCAGGTTGAACACGTTGTTCGACCAGTTCTGGATGGTCGTGTACCGCACCCGCGCGTTCTTCTTCACGATGA
Source organism: Dehalococcoidia bacterium (assembly GCA_023382755.1). GTDB lineage: Bacteria > Chloroflexota > Dehalococcoidia > Tepidiformales > Tepidiformaceae > Amarobacter. The sequence continues at coordinate 28,038 of JAHDWR010000005.1, read as the reverse complement.
TTTCCACCACCGCGCTGTGCAGCGAGTCCGAGCTGTAGATCGGGGCCGTGCAGCCCTCGACATAATGAATCTGGCTGCCCTCGTCCGCGATGATCAGCGTCCGCTCAAACTGCCCCATGTTCTGCGTGTTGATCCGGAAGTACGCCTGCAGCGGGATGTCCACCTTCACGCCCTTGGGCACGTAAATGAACGACCCGCCGCTCCACACAGCGCTGTTCAGCGCTGCGTACCGGTTATCCCCCGGCGGCACGATCGTCCCGAAGTACTCCTTGAAGATGTCCTCGTGCTCCTTCAGCGCCTGGTCGGTGCCGAGGAAGATCACGCCCAGCTTCTCCAGGTCCTCCCGGATGTTGTGGTACACCACCTCCGAGTCGTACTGCGCGCCAACGCCCGCCAGGTACTTCTTCTCCGCCTCGGGAATGCCCAGCTTGTCGAACGTGTTCCGGATGTACTCCGGCACGTCGTCCCACGATCGCTCGTCCCGGTCCGTCGCCCGCACGAAGTAGTGGATGCTGTCGAAGTCCAGCTCCTTCAGCACTTCGCTCCCCCACGCCGGGTCTTCCCGCTGATAGAACAGCTCCAGCGATCGCAGCCGGAACTCCCGCATCCACTGCGGCTCGTCCTTCATATCCGAGATCATGTTCACGATGTCGGCGTTCAGGCCCTTGTTCGCCTTGAACAGGGCCTCTTCCTTGTCGAAAAACCCGTACTTGTAGTCAGAAACAATGGATTCTGGTGCGGTCGTCATCGCTACCCCCTTCAGGCGGTCGCCGCGGCTGCGGCTTCGAATTCGTCGTATCCCGCTGCCTCGAGGTGCTCCGCCAGTTCCGGCCCGCCCGAACGGACAATCCGGCCCTCAACCAGCACATGCACGAACTGCGGCTTGATGTAGTTCAACAGGCGCTGGTAGTGCGTGATCAGCAGCAGCCCCATCTCCGGGTTCATCAGCGCGTTCACGCCCTCCGCCACCGTCCGCAGCGCGTCGATGTCCAGCCCCGAGTCCGTCTCGTCCAGCACCGCCATCGCCGGCTCCAGCATCGCCATCTGCAGCATCTCGGCCCGCTTCTTTTCGCCGCCGCTGAAGCCGTCATTCACATAACGCCGCGCGAAGTCCTGGTCTACCTTCAAGAGGTCCATCTTCTTGAACAGCGACTCCCGGAACTCCCGGATCGGCACTTCCTGGCCCCGGACCGCGTTCACCGCCTGCCGCATGAAGTTCACCAGCGTTACCCCGGGGATGGCCACCGGGTACTGGAACGCCAGGAACAGCCCCAGCCGCGCCCGCTCGTCCGGGGCCATCTCCAGGATCGATTGCCCCTTGAACTTCACGTCCCCGCCCGTGACGTGGTAGCTCGGGTTCCCCATCAGCACGTTCGCCAGCGTGCTCTTTCCCGAACCGTTCGGCCCCATGATCGCGTGCACTTCGCCCTTGCTGATGGTCAGCGAAAGGCCCTTCAGGATCTCCTTCTCGCCAATGTTGGCCCGAAGGTCCGTGATCTCCAGCAGAGCTGTCATAGCTGCGTTCCCCTTATCCAAGTTCGATGATCTGCCGCTGGCCGCTTCCGCCACGGACCAGGTATTCACACAGTGGCGCTCCATCGACAATCCGATTGAGCTGTTCGACGTCCTGCCCCAAAAGGAGCTCGATCGCTTTCCGGTCCGATTCACACGGCAGCGTCGATATCTCCGCCGCCTTGTGATACGGGCACGAGCTGTTCACCAGGTGGAAGCCGTCCGCCTCCGACCGCCATGCCTCCAGGATCCCTTCCGTCTTCAGGCTCGCCGTCACCTGCGCAATCACTTCCTCGATTGCCGCGCTATCCGGGATCTCCCCCCGGTGCCGCGATGCCAGCGATTCCGCCACGCTCGACATCACCGTCGCGATCACCTCGTCCTGTTCGCCAAGGCTTCGCAACATCCGCTCCAGCAAGTTGGCATACGCCGGCGGCATCGTCTGTGTCGCCTTGTCCGTCGGGAAGTACGCGTGATATGGCCGTCCCGTCGCCTGCTTCACGGCCCTCGCTTCGACCAGCCCATCCGCCCGCAGGTTGTCCAGGTGGCGCCGCACCGCCGCCGCCGTGATGCCGAATCGCTCCGCCAGCTGCTCCGCCCGCGCCCCGCGGTGCTCACAGACATACTCCAGGATCCGTTCGCGTGTACCTTGCACCCGCCCAGTCTATCGCGCTTTCCCTACTTTAGCTACTTTCTTGTTGTTAAAGTTTCGGCCTCGTCCCCGCCCTCCGACCGGGCACTCTCCACCGCCTCCGCCCTGGCGCTCTCCAGTGCCTCCGCCCTCGCGCTCTCCAGTGCCGTCTCGTCGCCCCGCATCGCCGCCCGCCCGAACTCCGCCCCCAGCAGGATGATCGACCCCGCCAGGAACACCACGAACAGGATCACCAGCGCCGTCCCGATACCCGCATAGATCGCCTGGTCCTGCGTGAATGCCGTGAAGCTGAACACCAGCGCAATCGCATTCTTGAACGCCTCGAACACGATCGTCGCGAAACTCGCGCTGACCACCGCTTCCCGCCACCCCACCCGGTGCGATGGCACGAACCGGTACATCAGCACGAACGTCGGGAACGACACCAGTGTCGGCAGCAGCACACCCAGTAGGCTCGTCGCCGTGCTCGTGTTGATCTCGATCACGCCCAGGTCCCCCGCACGGTCGACCGCCAACCGGCTGACCGCCGTCAGGCCAATCGATACCACGACCAGCAGCCCCACGCTCGGCACCAGCGCCAGGTCCAGGAGCTTGCTCCGCCAGAACGCCCGCCCCCGGGGCATGTGCGTCGTCGCGTTCAACCCCCGGCGCAACGCCGAGAATATCCCGCTCCCCGACCAGAACAGGCCGATCGCGCCGAACGACAGCCCGGCCAGGCTGAATTCGCCCGCCTGCCCGACGATCCGGTCGACATCCTCGCGGACCGCCGCCGTGTCCTGGAGCGCGAACTGCTCGAACACGAAGTCCACGATCTCCTCGCGGCTCACGAACACGCCGAAGATCGAGAGCGTCAAGAGTGCCAGCGGCACCAGCGAGAAGATCGCGTAGTACGCGATCGCCGCCGCATAGATACTGCAGTTGTCCGCCGAATAGAACTGGAACGTCCGTACCACTACGCCGACTGGCCGGCTGATGAACCAGGGGAGTTGTTGCCGCGCCCGTCCCAGCCATGCCCGCCAGTCCAGTGCGCCGGCTCGGCTTTGCGTCGCCATCAACCCATTCTAACCGCGGGGTGTTTCCTGTCGCCCTGCCAGCGCGTCCAGCGCTTCCGCCCACTCCGGGCCCACACGGTCCCACCCGTACCGCGCCGCCGCATCCATCATCAGCCGCTGGTCCGGCAACGGCCCCCTCAGCAGCACCCGCAGCCTGTCCGTGAGCTCCTCTTCCGTCTCGAAGAGCAGTTGCTCGTGCAGGTCCTCCGGCACAAGCGCCGGGTAGTTGTAACGCCGCGGCGCGATTGGCACACAGCCCGCCGCCATCGCCTCCACCATCCCCACCCCGAAGAACTCGTGCCGCGTTGTGCTGATGACGATGTCGCTCTCCCACAGCAGCCGCCCATACATCCCCCGCGACTCCGCATACCCGAAGTGCACCACCCGCTCTCCGAGCGCATCCCGCACCCGCCACATCGCCTCGCTCGGGTTGTCGCCGGGCTCCCCCGCGATGATCAGCCGGAACGGCACCGCCTCCTCCGCCAGCCCGCACACCACCCGGGCGAACATCTCTGGCGCCTTGTCGAACTCCCACCGGTGGTTCCACAGGATCGTTCGCGGCCCGTCTTCAACGCGTTCGCGCGCCAGCTCCCCGATCCACCCCAGCTCCACCCCCACCGGCAAGACCGTGCTCTTCCGCTCGATCGACTCGATCGCCTCCGGTACCAGCCAGTTGTTCGGCTGCCCCGCGAGCGTCCGCAACGCCCCCACGAAGTCCTCCCGGTGGAACGCCGAGTTGAACGCCACCACGTCCGCCGCCAGCGCCGTCAGGTAGTTCACCTGCCCGAACCACGAGTTGAACTTCGTCCCCCGCAGCCGCGGATAGGTGAACTGGTTTTCGTGGAAGTACGCCATCACCGGCACCTGCTCGAACCGCGGCCGCGTCAACGCCAGGAACACGGGCAGGTCCAGCATGTCGCTCACCACCACGAAGTCGAATCTCCCTTTCGCCTCATCCACGCGCGCCGCCAGTTCCTGCGCGCCCCGCCGCATCCGTCGCCGCCACTCCCCCTCCGGCAGGGTCAGCAGCTCGAACTCATGCTCCCCATGCCGCTCCAGCCCATCCAGGAACGCCCGGTGGCTCCCCCCGTAAAACGGTTCCACAAACAACCCACGCGCCACCCTGTCCCCTAACCGCTATCCGCCACCCGCTACAGATGCCCCAGTTCGGCCAGCTTGAAGAGCGCGTCCTCGAACTCCCGGTCCTCCGGGTTGATCGCCTTGTACTGGCTCACGCAGTGGCCCCCGTACTTCTCCACCAGGTACCAGTCGTCATCGATGATGAAGTCCGGGTAGGGCTGCACGCGCGGATCCTTGTCGAACATCCCGTCCACCCACTCGCCCAGCCCATGCAGGTGCACCACCCGCTCCACGTGCGCCAGCCCCGAAGCCGACCACACGAACACCCCGTGCCTGGCAGCCTTCAAACGGCGCATCGCTTCGTGCGCTCCCGGCCGCAGCGCGTTGGTGTGCTGGTCGATGAATACCAGCGTGTGGTCCACGTCGAAAAAAATGTTCACCATCGCCATACTACCCGTTGTTCACGAAGATTGGCGCGTCGATGTACCTCACTTCCGGCCTCACGCCGTAGAGCGTCTCCAAACGCGCCACATGCTCGGGCGTATGCACCGCCTCTGCCGCCTCGCGCGTTTCCCACACGTAGAACCCGCCATGCTCCCGCCGCTCGTCGTCGTACCAGTACGTCTTCGCGATGAGCCCTGCCAGCCCCCGGTACTTCGGCGCTGTCGAACGCGAGACCGCCTCCAGCTGTTCGCGCTCATACGTCTCGGGTCCGTGCCGAAAGGTCACTATCGTCGCAATCACAGCCCGCAGCCTAACGCGCCGACTCCGCTCCTGCCATCTCGCCCTGCCGAACGATGACCCCGGATCTCACTCGTTCGAGTGACTTCCGTTGCCCGCTCCGCCCTTAGACTGCGGAGAGACCCGCCACGTTTGGGCAACTCCCACCAACGCCGGAGGACGACCTTCCTGTGACGACTCCCACCACCGCGCAGCCGCTTGTTCCACTCGAGCCCTCCCCACTCATCCAGCTCGTCCGCACCGAAAAGGTCTACCGCACCGGCCGCCTCTCCCATACCGCGCTTCGCGGGGTCGACCTCTCCATCAATCAGGGCGACATGGTCTCCATCGTCGGCCCCTCGGGGAGCGGTAAGTCCACCATCCTCAACCTCATCACCGGCATCGACCGCCCCACCGCCGGCACCGTCACCGTCGACGGCCAGCGCATCGATACCCTCAGCGAAGAGAAGCTCGCCGCCTGGCGCGGCCGCCGCGTCGGTATCGTATTCCAGTTCTTCCAACTCCTCCCCACCCTCACCGCCCTCGAAAACGCGCTCCTCCCCATGGAACTCGCTCGTCTCTATCGCGGCGCCGAGCGCACCGGACGCGCCCGCCGCAACCTCGAACTCGTGGGGCTCGCAGACCGCGCCGACCACCTCCCGTCCGAACTCTCCGGTGGCGAGCAGCAACGGGTCGCCATCGCCCGCGCCCTCGCCTGCGACCCCGTCCTCCTCGTTGGCGATGAGCCCACCGGCAACCTTGATTCCGAAGCCGCCAACCGCGTCTTCGACCTCCTGACGAGCCTCAATCAGCGCGGCGTCACCGTCGTCTACGTCACCCACGACCGTGACCTGGCCGCCCGCGCGCACCGCCGCATCGCGATCCGCGACGGCATGATCGCGAGTGATGGGTAGCCCGATGAGCGTCCTCTACCGCAAATCCTGGGAGGACATCTCTCGCCGCCGTGCGAGGTCGCTCTTCACCGTCGCCACCATCGCCGCTGCCGTCGCCAGCCTCGCCATGTTCGCCCTGCCGGCGCTCATGGACCGCGCCATGGACTCCCGCATCCAGCACGACCGCCTCCACGATGTCCGTGTCCGTACCGAGGACATCCAGCTCGACGATGCGGATATCCAGGCCCTCCGCGCGCTCCCCGGCGTCGAGTCCGTCGAAGTGCGCACCGCGTTCTTCACCCAGGCCCGCATCGGCGATCGGCGCGAAGATGTCGTCCTCGTCGGGGTCGAGGATTTCGAGGCCCAGCAGGTCAATGTCGTGGACCTCGTGCAGGGCTCGCTCCCCGCCGCCGGAGAAGCCCTCAGCGATGCCGAGAATGGCCGCAGCGGCCGCCTCAAGCCCGGCGCCGCCACCGCCATCCAGGTTGAAGACAACTCCGGCCGCCTCCATCCCCTCACCCTCACCGGAGTCGGCCGCACACTCGAGTTCTCCCAGTTCGCCCTCGAAGGCTCCGTTGTCCTCTACGCCCAACAGGCCACCGTAAACGGCATCGCCGGCGGGCGCGGCGTCAATTCCCTCGAGTTCCGCGTCGCCGACCCCGAACGCGCCCTCGAGGTCACCGCGGCTGTCCAGGCATGGCTGAACGAACACCACCCTGAGGTCATCTTCACGAACCTTCCCGATACGCGGGAAGCCGGTACCTGGCCCGGTCAGGATGTCTTCAACAACTTCAGCACCCTGTTCTACGTCGGCGCCATCCTGGCGCTCATCTCCGCAGTCGCCCTCGTCTCCAACACCATGACCACCATGGTCGCCGAACAGCGCCGCGAGATCGCCATCATGAAGGCCATCGGTGGCCGGCCGCGCCAGATCGGCTTTTCCTTCCTGCGCACTGTCGCGTTGCTGGCCATCGCCGGTTCGGTCCTGGGCGTCACCATCGGCATCCCCTTCAGCAATCTGCTCGCCCGCTTCGTCGGCGGCGAGTTCCTCGGCGTCACGCCCCGCTGGGGAATCGTCTGGCCCATCGTCGTCATCAGCTTGCTCGCCGGCATCCTAGGCACCTCGGCCGCTGCCGTCCCGGCCATCCTGCGCGCCACCCGTTTGCCCGTCCACGAAGGCCTCAATGCCTCCACCGCCGCGCCCCCGGCAGGTGCCGCCCGCGTGCTCCGCGCCATGCCCCTCCCCGCCACGGCCAGCATGGGCGTGCGCAACATCATCCGCCGCAAAACGCGCGCCCTCGCCACCATGGTCCAGGTCGGCCTCGCCGCCAGCGTCGCCCTCGGCTTCCTCGCCCTCGGCATCACCATCGCCGACATCACCGGCCGCACCTGGGACACCCTCAAGTGGGACCTCATCGTCGCCCAGAGCTCCAACGTCCCCCTCGATGCCGCTGCCGGCGATCTGCTCCACGATCTCGACGGGGTCTCCGCAGCCCAGCCCCTCCTCTACAACAACCTCATGGTCGCCGGTAAGCAATACGAAACCTGGGGCATCAGCACCGAGGTCCAGCTCTACGAGCCCGACCTCGTCTCCGGACGCTGGCTCGAACCCGCGGATGGCGTCTCCCGCGCCCGCGTCGCCGTCATCGGCCGCGCCCTCGCAAGCGCCCACGGCGTCGGCGTCGGCGATACCCTGACTGCCGGCTCCGCCCGCGGCGATGTCGAACTCACTATCGTCGGCATCGACTCCCGCCTCATGAACAACGCCCAGTCCTTCTTCCTCCCCTTCGAAACCTTCCAGGACATCCTCGGCCGCGCCGACACCAACGCCTACTGGCTCGTCTCCGAAGGTCGCGACAAAGCCTCCATCGACCGCCTCGCCGCCCGCGCCGAAGACACCCTCGAAGCCGCCGGCTACCCCGTCTCCACCGAAATCCGCTATGTCGAAAAGGAAGCCAACCTCGCCAGCAACCGCACCCTCGTCGGCGTCCTCGCCGTCATGGGCATCCCCATCGTCGCCATCGGCCTCATCGGCCTCGTCAACATGATGACCATGAACGTCATCGAGCGCACGCGCGAAGTCGGCATCCTTCGCTGCATCGGCGCGAGCTCCCGCGATATCACCCGCATCTTCCGCGCCGAAGCCCTCGCCGTCGCCACCGCCGGATGGCTCCTCGCCGTCCCTGCCGGCTGGCTCATCGGCAAAATGCTGGTCCTGATCGTCGCCGCGCTCTTCGACTTCGGGTCGATCCCCTACAGCTATCCCCTGTGGTACCCGCCCATCGCCCTCGTCCTCACCCTTGCTTTAGCCTGGTTCGTCGTCATCCCGCCCCTCCGGCGCGCCTCGCGCCTTCGCCCTGGCGATGCCCTCCGCTACGAATAGGCCCCGGCGCCGCTGACGTTCCTACGCCTCCACCACGTCCAGTCCCCACACGGGCCGGAACCGCCACGTCCGGATGCCCGCGACCTTGATCTTGTGCTTCTTCAACAGCGCCTTCGTCTCCGGCACGTGTCCCGTCGGCACATACACGAACAGGTCCCCAACCTTCGACATCGGCAGCCAGTCGTTCAGCGCCGTGTCGTCCGTCAGCGTGTCCGGTGTCTCTACCTCGGCCATCATCAACAGCCACTGCCCCGGCCGCCGCACCACCACGATGTCGGGAAACAGGTCCTTGCCGCCTTCCTCTCCGACCGCCATCCTCCCCTTTGGGACGTTCACGATCGTTTCGAAGTCAGGATGTTCCGCCCCCGGGAACGGGAACTTCACCTTCGCGATCTCGGCGATGGCGCCTTCGCGGCGCAACTGGCTCAGGTACTTCGCGGTCACGCGGTCACTCCTTCGAACGGCGCGGTGGTGCCTCCGATTCTACGTTCGCCCCCCGGTTGGGTCGAACCTACGGCCCCGCCTGCGCCACCTCCGGCCGGACCAGGCCCCGGAACTGCGCGAAGTTCGCTCTGAACTTCTCCGCCAGCCCCGCATACACCCGGTCATACTCTTCCGCGTCGCTCCACATCTCCCGCGGCGTCAGCAAACGGCTGTCCACGCCCGGCGCCGTCAACGGCACATCGAACCCGAACAGCGGGTCCCGCCGGAACTCCACCCCGCGCAAACCGTCGTTCAGAACCGCCCGTACCATCTTGCGCGTCTCCTGGATCGCGATCCGCTTCCCCACGCCGTACTTCCCGCCCGTCCAGCCCGTGTTGATCAGCCACGTCTCGGCGCCGGTCATCCTCAGCCGCTGCTCCAGCAGTTCCGCATACACCGTCGGGTTCAGGGCCATGAACGGCGCCCCGTAGCAGGGGCTGAACGTCGTCTCCGGGTCCGTCAGGCCCATCTCCGTCCCCGCGAGCTTGCACGTATACCCGCTCAGGAAGTGGTACAGCGCCTGCTCTGGCGTCAGCCGCGCAATCGGCGGCATCGCGCCGAACGCGTCAGCCGTCAGCAGGATCACGTGCGCCGGGTGCGGCGCCACCTCGTCTGCGTACACATTCCGCAGCGATCCCAGCGGGTAGCTCCCCCGCGTGTTCTCCGTCACCGAGTCGTCGTCCAGGTCCACTTCCCGCGTCTCTTCGTCGAAGATCACGTTCTCCAGGATCGTCCCGAACTCGCTCGTCTGCTCGAAGATGTCCGGCTCCGCTTCCTTCGAAAGCCGGATCGTCTTGGCGTAACACCCGCCCTCGATGTTGAAGATCCCGTGCTGCGTCCACGCGTGCTCGTCGTCCCCGATCAGCAGCCGCTCCGGGTCCGTGCTGAGCGTCGTCTTCCCCGTGCCCGAAAGCCCGAAGAACAGCGCCGACTTCCCCGTCCGCGGGTCCACGTTCGCCGCCGAATGCAGCGAGAGCACACCGTCCAGCGGCAGGTAGTAGTTCATCGCCGTGAACACCGACTTCTTCATCTCCCCCGCATACGCCGTCCCGGCGATCAGGATGATCCCTTCCGTCAGGTTCAGCGCCACCACCGCGTCGCTACGCACGCCGTCTTCCCCGCCATCCACCTGCAGGAACGGGCAGTGCAGGATCGTGATATCGGGCCGGTGGTCCACCGGTTTCGGCTCCGAAGGGATGAACATGGTCCGCGCGAACAGCGAGTGGTACGCCTGCTCCGTGATAACCCGTACCGTCTTCCGGTGGTGCGGGTCCTGCGCAACCACCGTGTCCTGCACGTAGATCTCGCGGTCCCTCAGGTACGCGACGGCCTTCGCCCGCAGCCTTTCGAAGATATCCACGCTGATCGGCTGGTTGTGCTGCCCCCACCACACGTGCTCTGAGATCTCCGGCGTCCGCACGACGTATTTGTCCTTCGGGCTCCGCCCCGTCCTCTCCCCGCTGAACACCGCGAACGTCCCGCCCTGGAGCAGCTTCCCTTCGTGCCGCCGCACCGCGTGCTCGTACAGCACCGGCACCGAGAGGTTGTGATGTACCGTCGCCGCCTGGGCCAAAACAATGCTGGCGATGTTGTCCGTCGCGCCCAAAATCCCCATGTCTCCCCTGCTTCCGGGCAAGTGCCCCAGGCGCAACAGACTACTGTGAGACACCGTTCCTGTGAATACCTCGAGCCCGAGCTATAGTAAGCAGCAATAGCCCACGCTCCCGCCTCCCCGCTATGCGGCCACCCCGACAGGCGTCCCCGTCACCAGCTCCATCAAGGCATCGACCTGCTTCGCCAGGTGCCCATAGTCCGCCGCTGTCGCCCGCGTCTCGCCTGGCTTCGGCGGGACCACGTACCCCGGCAACAGCCCGTTTGCGCACACATACCGGTCTGCCGCGGCCACGCAGCCGGCCAGGCTGCTCTCGTCGTCCATGTCCTCGTGATGGTTCGCAATCGCCGTCCGGATCGCCTCGGGCAGGTTCCACCGCGTCGCCAGCCGTCCGCCCACATCCGCGTGGTCGAACCCCAGTAGCTCCAGCTCCACCTGCTCCAAGGTGACATCCCGCTTCATCGCCTCGGCCACTGCCTGGTCCAGCCCCGCCGGGTCGGCATAGAACATCGCCAGCCGCCCCATGTTGTGCAGGATCCCCGCGGTGAATGCGCTCGGCACATCCAGCCGCCTGCCCCGGCCCGCCAGCTCCGCGGCCTTGAACGCCACCGCGATCGAATGGCGCCAGAACGTCTCGATCCGGAACAGTGCGTTCAGCGCGTCCGGCGCATACGCCCCTGCAATCGCTCCGCTGATCGCCATGTTCCGCGCCTGCACAAACCCGATCGTCACCAGCGCTTCCTGCACCGACGTGATCTCTCGCGTTCGCCGGTAGGCGGCCGAATTCACCACCCGCAACAGCCGCCCGCTCAGCCCCGGGTCCGATGACACCACCAGCGCCAGGTCGCTCGCCGAGGACTTCGGGTTCTGCGCTACCTCCATCACCCGCAAGGCAACTGCCGGCAGCGGTGGCAACGCCTCTACCGCGTCGAGCACGTCGATGCGTCCGCGTTCCGTCTTTCCGTGTCCTGTCTCGGCCATGGTGCTCTCCGGCTGGGAAGTGTCTCCCGAGAGTGTCCACTCGAATGCGACACCCTTGGATAGGGGAGTCCCCGCGTTCCTTCCCTCGGCCGCCCTATGCACCTCGTACTCGGTCAACGCCCCGGCCATCGCTGGTGGTGGGCAACGCCGAGGTCGCTCCCCCTCTCCCGCGAAGCCGGGAGAGGGGGTTGGGGGACGACGAAGTGCTAGAAGTGCTCCTGGCAGTGGGGCAACACG
>JAHDWR010000005.1:0-16423 GCA_023382755.1 Dehalococcoidia bacterium | reverse complement strand
CAGCGCCCGGGCGTCTCCCTGGACCCGCCCCGCCCGCGCCAACCCTCCAACACTCCCGCCCCCGAGGTACAGGTTCGCCAGCTCCTCCGGCCCCAGGACCATCTCCGGGGCCGTGTCCGTGCGCCGGCACACCCCTCCCTCGGGGCTCGCCTCGAGCTCGAACCGCCCGCCGGTGCCATTAAGGAAGTTGTCGCGGACTTCGAACACGATCCGGCCTTCCCCCCCGTAGTGCCGCGCGCTCAACGCCTTCTCGATGTCCACAATCCGCAGCCAGATTCCGTCTAGCCGCTTCCGCTCGGTCCGGCGCGCATCTTCCAGCATCCAGAGCAGCGGTTCGTCCATGCCGGCGTTGCCGTACTCCACCATCTTCACCAGGTCCAGCCCCAGCACATACCGCCACAGCCCCGCGTACGCCCGCACATGCTCGGCGAAGCACTCTGTCACCAGTACCGTCCCCGCCGGGATCCAGTCCTGGAAGTCCCCCTTGCGCCGGTAGACCAGGTATCCCCGCACCACGCCGTCCTCTTCGTACACCAGGTAGTTGTTCGAACCGAACCCACCCCGGTAGTCCGGGTGGTCCCGGAAGATACGCACCTCCCACCACTTCTCCGATCGGCCCACCGCCCCGGGCGTCATCAGCCGCATCCCCCCATGTGCCCGCGGCAGCGCCACGCGCGCTTCGTCCTCCGTGATCAGCCGCACTCGCCCGGGCGCCAGCACACTGTCATCGCGCAGCCCCCGGTACTCGTGGGGAATGCGCAAGATCTCCTGCTGCGTGGCCACGCCGTAGCCGAATCGCCCGTAAATCACTGCCTCGGATGCCCACAGGATCGCGACCGCCTCTCCCCGCGCCCGCACCTCGGAGAGCTGCCGCCTCATCAGTCCACTCAGGATCCCCCGCCGCCGGTGCGTCGGCTTCACCGACACCATCGTGACCCCCGCCGTCGGCACCGATACCCCGCCCGGGACCGTCATCTCGTAGCTGAAGATCCCCGCCGTCCCCACGATCTGGCCGTGGTCGAACACCGCCAGGCTCCGATCCGCCTCGAAGATCTGCCTGCCCGCTTCCAGGTGCTCCGCGTTGAATTCGTTCCCGAATGCCAGCGCCTGGCACCGCCGGAACTCCTCGAACTCCGCGTCGGCTATGCTCCGCACTTCGTATTCCACGTGTACCTCCGGCCGTGCATCGTAACCCGCGCCTGCCGCACCGTCGGTGAACCGCGCCGCACTCGCCCCGCGTTACAGCGGGATGTTCCCGTGCTTCTTCGGCGGGTTGCGGTCTGCTTTGTTCTGCAGCATCTCGAGCGCCCGGATGATCTTCGAACGCGTCTGCCGTGGGTCGATCACGTCGTCGATAAACCCGCGCCCCGCCGGGATGTACGGGTTCGCGAACTTCGCCCGGTACTCCTCGATCAGTTCCTTCCGCCGCGCCTCGGGGTCGGCCGCGTTCGCAATCTCCTCCCGGTACACCACGTTCGCTGCCGCATCCGGGCCCGCAACCGCGATCTCCGCCGTCGGCCACGCATAGTTCACGTCGCCCCGCAGGTGCTTGCTCGACATCACCAGGTATGCCCCGCCATAGCTCTTGCGCAGGATCACCGCGATCTTCGGCACGGTCGCCTCGCTGTACGCGTACAACAGCTTTGCCCCGTGCGTGATGATCCCCCCGTATTCCTGCCCCAGCCCGGGCAGGAACCCGGGCGTGTCCACCAGCGTCACCAGCGGGATGTTGAAGGCGTCGCAGAACCGCACGAACCGCGATGCTTTCCGGCTCGCGTTGATGTCCAGAGAACCGGCCAGCTGGGCGGGCTGGTTCGCCACGAACCCCACCGGCCGGCCGCCCATCCGCCCGAACCCCACGACCATGTTGGTGGCGAAGAGCTCGTGCACTTCCATGAAGTCGCCGTCGTCGACAAGCCGGTCGATCACTTCCCGCACGTCGTAGGGCCGGTTCGGTTCAGCTGGCACGATCGAGAGCAGGTCCTCGTCCGCGCGGTCCGGGTCGTCCCCCGACGATGCCACGGGCGGGTCTTCGGCATTGTTCGAAGGCAGGAACGCCAGCAGCCGCCGCACCTCCGCCATCGTCGCTTCTTCACCCGCGATCGCGAAGTGCGCCACCCCCGACCGCGATGCGTGCGCGTGGGCCCCACCCAACTCGTCGTGCGTCACTTCTTCGCCCGTCACCGCCCGGATCACGTCCGGCCCGGTGATATACATCTGCCCGCTGCCCTCGGTCATGAAGATGAAGTCGGTCAGCGCCGGGCTGTATGCCCCGCCCCCCGCCGAAGGCCCCATGATCACGCTCAGCTGCGGCACAACCCCGCTCGCCAGCGTGTTCATCGCGAAGATCTCGCCGAACCCGCGGAGGCTCTCCGGCCCGTCCTGGATCCGCGCCCCGCCCGAGTCGATGATCCCCACGATCGGCGCTCCTGTCGTCATCGAAAGGTCCATCACCTTCAGGATCTTCTCGGCAACCGCCTCGCTCAGCGAACCGCCCACCAGCGTGAAGTCGTACGCGAACACGTACACCGGCCGCCCTTCCACCTTGCCCCAACCGGTGACCACCGCCTCGCCCGGCGTGTTGTCGCCGCCGCGCGCCCGCACCAGCATGTCCAGCTCGTCGAACGTGCCCGGGTCCAGCAGCAGGTCGATCCGCTCGCGCGCGGTCAGCTTCCCCCGCCCGTGTTGTGCCTCGATCCGCTTTGGCCCGCCGCCCTGGGCGACCTTCTCTTTCAGTTCGACAAGTTGCGCAAGCTTCTGCTCGGCGGTCAGCTGCTCGGTCATCGTGGGGAGCCTCTCAAAACCCGCGAATTGCTACGGGTGTGGGGGTGTGGACGGCACGTACAATCCGGCCTGCCTCGGCCGGGTGCGCCGTCCGAAATGTAGCATCGGCCCCCCCATGGCGCCATGAACGCCCTCCGGCCGCCAACCTCCCGCTAGATTTCCGCCCCCGGAAACGGCAGCCCTCCCGGCGGCTTCGCACCCGGTACCACCCACCGCCGCATCGCCGCATCGCTCACCGCGTAGCCCCAGTTCACCAGTCGCTCCTGCGTCCCGCGGTCCAGCTTCGCCAATCCCGTCTTCACCCGCGCTAGCTCCATCGTCCGTTTGGGGTCGCACCTCCACGCCGTGGGCAACTCGTAGTCCCCTATCTGCGTCCGGATCCCCCAGTAAGTACCCGCTCGCTCGTTCGCCTCGAACGACTCGATGACCTGCCGCTTCCGCAGGCTGCGCACCTGGTTGTCGATCACGTCGAGCACGCGCCGTGTCTGCCGCAGCCAGTCCACCGGTGGCTCTGCTTGCGCCCCGGTCTTCCCGCCCGCGTCGCTCACCAGCACCGTCCGGTACTTCTTCCATACCGTTTCGATCCCCAGGTTGTCGTACACGCCCCCGTCCGTCAGCCGCAGGTCGCTCCGGAACTTGCCCTCGGTCAGGTCCGCGCCCTCCGTGCTGTCCTCCCACTGGTCGGCCCTGAACTTCAGCCGCGCCGGCGAAAGGAACGGCGGGAACGCCGACGATGCTGCCACCGCCATCGCCAGCGAGGTCTCCGGGTCCTTCACCATCCCGACCCGGTAGTCCGCCAGGTACGGCCGCGAGAACCGGAACAGCGCCCCCGACTGCAGGTTCCCCGCGTTGAACACAAACCGCGGCCCATCTCCGTCCCGCGGCAGATCCTGGAGCGTCGCACGGCCGTACAGGTGCTTCCCGTACGCTTTCGCCACCTGGTCCGCCGCGTTTCCCCGGCTGAACAGGCCCTTCAGGATCGCCGGCAGATGCACGTTGCGCCCCGCCATCTCCAGCAACGGGTCCACCACTATCCCGAAGTTCGTCGCCACACCTTCCTCGAAGATGAGGTCCTTCCACTTCAGCCCCAGCACTCCCGCCGTGATCGACCCCCCCGATACGCTCGATACGCGCGTCAACCTCGGGAGGTATCCCAGCTCGTTCAGCCGCCACAGCGCACCCAGGTGAAACAGCATCGCCCGGTACCCCCCGCCCGAAAGGCACAACCCCACTCCCTCGCGCGGTTCCTCATCGCCCCGCAGTGGCAGCACCACAGTCCGCGTCTTCTCGTCAGGCATGGTCGCACCTCCTCGGAACCCTCCGTGTCCGGCACTGTAGTCCTCTCGCCCCGCCATGTGAAGCCGTCATGTGAGGTGCGACACACAGCACCCCGCGCTCACTCCCAGCCGGCCACCCTCCCCTTCCTCGGCTATCCTTAGCTCCATGCCCCACCGCCCGGGACTCCTCCTCCTGCCCCTCGCCCTGGCGCTTGCCGCCGTCGCCTTCCTCGCCGCCGCCTGCAGCAACCGCGACCCCCGCCCCATCCCCTCGCCATCTCCCACCTACCGCACGAAGGTCGAACTGGCCCCCATCGACAACCTCGAGCTCATCATCCGCGAGAGCTTCCCGCCCCAGTACGCCATCAAGATCACCTCCGGCCTCCCCTCCGGCTGCCACCAGTTCGACAAGGCCGAACCCGACGGCTGGCGCGCCAACACTCTGGTCATCCGCGTCACCAACATCGCCCCCGACGACCCCGATGTCGCCTGCGATACCCTCTACCGCTTTGTCGAGTCTGTCATCGAACTCGGTACTGATTTCGTCCCCCGCGAACACTACGCCGTCGAGGTCAACGGCAAGCGCCTCGACTTCACCGCCCAGTAGCCTCCGCGCCGCGGGCAAACGAAAACCCCCGCCCTTCGGCGGAGGCCAGCGTGATGTGGTTGGTGGAGACGAGGGGACTCGAACCCCTTACCTCAGCGATGCGAACGCTGCGCTCTCCCAGATGAGCTACGTCCCCACATGCAACGGACCGCTCCATCGTAGGGAGCGGTCCGCAAATGGGTCAACCGTGAACGGCGCCTACGACCGGTGGGACGAACCCCGCCCGATCCGATAGCTCGTCTCGCCTGTGAACTCCCGTTCCTTCCCGCACTTCTTGCACTTGCCCGGGGTGAGTTCCCCTCGCGGTGGGTCCAGGACCCAGTGATGGATACAGTCAGCAACCATCTGGAGAGCCTCAGCCTTGGACATGATGCAACTACCCCTCGATCATTCAGGTGTCCGTTTGTTGGCTAGAGGCTAATTACCCCGCCACCAGCCTCGCGCAGTGTAGTCCCAGCTATAGACCGTTTCAATCGTTTATCTCGATTCGTCCAGCATGCCCGGCAAAGGTGTAATAGCTATCACTCCCGCCGATACATCGATTCGCTGGACTACCTCGCCGATCGCCGGGACCAGCACCTCGCCCCCCTCCCCCGCCGCTACGTACACGTCGTTCGCCCCCGTCGTGATCACCTCAACCACCCTCCCCAGCTCCCGTCCGTCCTCTGTCACCACCCGCAGGCCGATTAGCTCGTGCACGAAATACGAGTCATCGTCGTCCCGCAGCACGTCGTTGTCCGCCGCCTCGATCAACTCGCCCCGGAACGCGTCCGCCGCCGTCCGGCCGGTCAACCCGCTCAGCTTCAGGATCCACTGGTCCTGGTCTGGCCGCGCCTGCTCCACCGTCCGCCGAACGCCGCCGAGGTACACCGGCCGCCCGCGCTGCAGGTTCCGCGCCGTCGCCGAAAACGCCGCCACCCGCACCTCTCCCCGCAGCGCGTGGGGGCGCAAAACGCGCCCGACGGCCGTGAAGCCCGGGCGCGGTTCCTTCGGTGTCGTTACCAGGTTCGTCGGGCGTGGTGCCCGCCGCCGCGGTGCACTCGCCGCGGCCTGTCCGTCGTTCTCCTGCTCGCCGCTCAGTCGCCGATCTCCAGGTTCACGCGCACATCCTCCCGGACTGCCGCGACCTTCACCAGCGCCCGCATCGAGCTCGCGATCCGCCCGCCCTTGCCGATCACCTTGCCCCAGTCGTCTTCTCCGACATCCAGCCGGACTGCCACCCGGTCGCGGTCACCCGTCTCCGTCACCCGGACCTCGTCCGGGTTGTCCACCAGCGCCTTCGCCAGGTACTCAACGATTTCGGCCATCATGCTGGCCATGGGCTATTCCTCCGTCGCGGCTTCGGCTTCGGCCGCCGGGACGGCTTCTTCAGCAGCGGCCGCCGGAGCCTCTTTGTCGACAGCCGCTGCGGGCGCTTCGGCCTTCGCCGGCTTCGCACTGGCCGTCGCCGCCGGTGCGGCAGCCGTCTTCGTCTTCGCCGCCGGCGCCGCCGCCACCCGGACGACCTTCTTCTCGATCACTCCCGCCCGCACTAGGATCTTCTCCGCCGCCTCCGAAGGCTGCGCCCCCTTGCCAATCCACTCCTTCGCCTTCTCCCCGTCCAGCTTCACCACCGGAGGGTCGGCGTGCGGGTCATACGAACCGAGCGTCTCGATAAAGCGCCCATCGCGCCGATCGGGCTTGTCCGCCACAACCAGGCGGTAGAAAGGATGGCGCTTCTTCCCGATGCGCTTCAGTCGAATCCGAATCATGTCTTCTCCAAACACACGCCCGCGCTCGGCGGACGGACTACGCAATTCCCGCTACCGTACAACATCCGCCCGTTATATGCAGTCCCGGTGATCGTCGCCGGCCACGCCGTCCGCTCCGGCCGGATGCATCCTGGACGCCTCTGCGCCCGCCTACCGGAACATCGGCATCTTCCCCGTGCTCAGCGTCTTGGCGATCTTCCGCGCCTCGAAGAACTGCTTCAAAAGCTGGTTCACCTGGCTCGCGTCCGTCCCGCTCCCCCGCGCAATGCGCTTCCGCCGCTTCCCGTCGATCTTGTCCGGGTGGCGCCGTTCCCACTTCGTCATCGAAAGCACGATCGCCTCCGCCTGGTTGAAGAACCGGTCGTCGATGTTGTCCACGTCCAGCTGCATCTTGATCTTGTTGAAGCCCGGCAACATACCCACCAGCTGCCCCAGCGGCCCCATCTTCCGCACCTTCCGCAACTGCTCCACGAAGTCCTGGAGGTCGAACGTCCCTTTCTTCATCTTCTCGCTGAAGCGGTCCGTGTCCTCGTCGCCCATCGTCTCCTTGGCCCTCTCGATGAGCGAAAGCATGTCCCCCATCCCCAGGATTCGGCCCGCCAGCCGGTCCGGGTGAAACGCCTCCAGCGCATCGGCCTTCTCCCCCATGCCGATGAACTTCACCGGTACTCCCGTCACCGAGCGGATGCTCAACGCCGCCCCGCCGCGCGCGTCGCCGTCCATCTTGGTCAGGATCAGCCCCGTCGTCCCCACCTTGTCGTGGAACTCCTTCGCCGCCGTCACCGCATCCTGCCCCGCCATCGCGTCAGCGACGAACAGCACCTCCTGCGGCTGAAGCTGCGCCCGGAGGTCCGCCACTTCCTTCATCATCTCTTCGTCGATGTGCAGCCGGCCCGCCGTGTCCACCAGCACGTGCGTCGCGTTCATCCGTTTCGCCTTCTCCAGGCCGTTCGCGGCGATTACCGAAGGCTTCGACGTGGTCCCTTCCTCGTGGAACGGGATGTCCAGCGCTTTCGCCAGCGTCACGAGCTGGTCCACCGCTGCCGGCCGGTACACGTCGCACGCCACCACCAGCGGCCGCTGGCCCTGCTTCTTCAACAGGTTCGCCAGCTTCGAAATGCTCGTCGTCTTCCCCGAACCCTGCAGGCCCACGAGCATGATCACCGTTGGCGGCCGCGACGCCGTCTCCAGCTTCGGCGCCTCACCTCCGAGGATCTCCACCAGCTCCCCGTGGACGATGTCGATCACCTGCTGCGCCGGCGTCAGGCTGCGCAGCACCTGCGCTCCCAGTGCCTTCTCCTTCACCCGCGTCGTGAACTCCCGCACAACCTTGAAGTTCACATCCGCCTCGAGCATCGCCATCCGCACTTCGCGCAGCGCCTGATCGAGGTCTTCCTCGGTCACAATCCCGCGCGCGCCGAACTTCCGGAAGGCCCCCTGCAGCTTGTCGGTCAGTGAATCGAACATAGTCCTCCAGTGTAGCGAGGCGCTCGCTCTGCCGCGATTCGCTCGCCCTACCCCACGCCCGGGTTCGCCGGCGTATCGCCGATGACACCGGCGGCTTCCAATTCGTCGATCTCCTCCGGCCGCATGCCGAGCAAGCCCCCGAGTATCTCCCGGTTGTGCTCGCCGAACAGCGGTGCGTGGCGCCGGGGCCCGGGCTGCGCCTCGGTGAGCTGCCACGCGCTCCGCGGCTGCTTCCATGCGTGCATCCGCGGATGGGGCATCTCCACCCAGTATCCCCGCTCCTCCAGGTGCCGATCCTCGTGGATCGTCTTCGTGTCCAGCACCCGTCCCGCCGGCACGCCGGCCCGCGTCACCATCTCGAACACTTCCTGCGGCTCGCGCCAGGCACACCAGCCCGCAATCCGCCGGTCGATCTCCTCATTTCTCGCCTCGCTCGACATCGCCCCCAGGTGCTCCACGAGCCCCGTCGCCGCGCACAGCCGCTCCCAGTCGGCAGCGTCCCGCACCGTCAGCGCCACCCACTGTTCCTCGCCCGCGCACCGGTACACGCCCTGCGCGAAGTACCGTGAGTTGCGGTTTCCCCGGTGGGCTGGCCGCTCCCCCCGCAACGAGGCCGCCACGAACGCCTCGCCGATCATCGTCGACATCACTTCACGCTGGGCGAGGTCGATAAACGCGCCCTCGCCGGTCTTCCTGCGCCGGATGAGTGCCAGTACCACCGCCGCAACCGCGGCCTGCCCCGCAACCGGGTCCCCGTAAGAAATCCCCGTCTTGAACGGCATCCCATCGTCGCCGTAGCCCGTCATCGAGGCGAGCCCGCTCATCTGCTCGATGATTGGCCCGAACCCGACATGGTCCCGCTCGGGCCCCGTCTTTCCATACCCGGCCATGCTCACCAGGATGATGTCTCCGCGAGCCTGCCGCAGCACCTCGTACCCCAGCCCGAGGTTGTCCAGCACCTCTGCCCGGTAGTTCTCCATCACCACATCGCAGTGCGGCACCAGCCGCAGGAACGCCGCCTTCCCGCGCGCGTCCGCCAGGTCCAGCGTCAGCGACTTCTTGTCCCGGTTGTAATCATTGAAGTAGTACGAGCTGTTCCACGGGTCCGCCACCCCCGGCTGCGGGATCAACGTCCGGATGTTGTCCCACGCCTTCGGCGACTCGATCTTGATGACCTCCGCCCCCATCTCCGCCAGTACCCGTGTCGCGTACGGACCCGCCCACATCATGGTCAGGTCCGCCACCCGTATCCCTTCGAGCGGTAGCCGCTTCATCGCTCCTCCCCCAGCCAGTCGCGGACCACCATCGCCGTGTTGGCGCCCGGCTCGTGCAGCGCTCCCGCCTTCCAGGGCAGGCCGAGGAAGGGCCGCCCCGGGACTCGGGCCGTGCCGTTCGCCGTGGCCACCTCGTCGAAGAACCCCCGTTCGCGAAGCGTTTCGTTCGCCAGCAGGTCATTCGGCGTCTGCACCGCCCCGAACGGCACCTTGTAGCGCGCCCCCAGCTCGAGGATCTCAGCCTTCGTCCGCTCACCGAACCACGCGTAGAGCTTCGCCTGGAGTTCGTCATCGTGGTTCGGCCGTTCGAGCGGGTTGCGGAACCGCTCCTCCTCGAGTTCCGGGTCGCCGATCACCGCGAATAGTGCCGGGATTTGCCGCTCAAGCGCGCACACCCCCGCGAACCCGTCCGCGCACGGATACAGGCCCCACGCCGCGCGCACGTGGTTCCCGCTCCGCACGCTGGCCACGCCTTCGTATGCGCCCCGCGGGCCGTACAGCTCCAGCATCCCCGCCATGCACTCCTGCAGCGAAATGTCGATCCAGTCGCCCTCCCCCTGGATCAGCGAGCCGAGGTATGACGTCACCGCTGCCCCAAACGCGTTCAGACCGCCGAGGTACAGTGCCTGGCCGCCGCCCGTTACCAGCGGCTCCCGCTGGTGCATCCCGGTCAACGACATAATCCCGCCCATGGCAAAGGCCGTGATGTTGGTTGCCTCAAATTCAGCATAGGGCCCCGTCTGCCCGTACGGCGTGATCGACACCACCGTCAGCGCTGGCTTCTGGCTCCGGAGCGTCTCCGGGTCGAGACCCACCCGCGCCATCGTCCCGGGCTTCCGGTCCTCGACCACGATGTCCGCCGCCCGCGCAAGGCGCCCCACCGTTCCCGCATCCGTCCGCACGCGGCGCTTCCCGGCGAGAAGGTAGACCGCTTCATCAACGGTGAGCTGCTCCCGTGCGCTCTCCGTGCGCACCACGTCAGCCCCAAACCCGGCCATCCAGCGCGTGGCGAACGCCGCCGGCACTCCGCCGCCGATCTCCAGCACGCGGACCCCCGCGAGCACTCCATCGTCCATGGCCGCGGATTCTACGCGAGCCCCCGGAGCATGAAAGCCACCCTCACTGCAGGAATGCGTCCCCGAGCGGTCCCCGCGGGACATCCTCGTCCGCGTTCACCATGTGACGCGCAAGCGGCCCCAGGCTCTCGAAGACCGCCGCCTGGATACTCCCGTCCACCCCCGCTTCCTGCCAGGCCTGCCGCATGTGCCGCAACCACCGCCCCGCCGCCTTCTCATCGATCACAAAGGGGAAGTGCCGCCGCCGCAGCCGCGGGTGTCCGTACTTCGAACTGTACGCGCGCGTTCCACCCAGCCATTCCTCGAAGAAGAGCTTCAGCTTCTCCTTCCCCGGTTCCAGGTCTTCCGGGTACACCGGCCGCAGGTGTTCGTCGCCCTCCACCCGCCGGTAGAACGCCTCCACGATGGCCGACACTGTCTCCCGCCCGCCAACCCGCACGTACAGCGGCGATGTCTCGATACCCGGCTCCGTCATGCGTACTGTTCGAGGGCCGCGCTTCCCAGGGGCGCCAGCGTCGACGGAATCGGGTCGCCGAACAGCGCCGATTGCTCCTTCCGCCATGCGTTCTCCTCGCCCGTGAACACGATCACCGTCTGGCTGTCCGGGTCCACCAGCCAGGCCTCGCGCACGCCGTTCTTCTCGTGCGCGCGCAGCTTCTGCACCCGGTCGAACCGCCGCGTCCCCGGCGAGAGCACCTCCACCACCAGGTCCGGCGCGCCCATCACCCACCGGTCGATGATGCCGGCGCGTTCCGCCGACACGTATCCCACGTCCGGCTGCAACACCGAACCGTCCGGCAGGTGGCAGTCCATCGGCGATATGAACGCCTCGCCACCGTTGGCGCGCGCAAAGTCGTCGAGCGCACGGAAGAACAGCCCGACGAGCTTTTGGTGCTGGAATATCGGTGTTGGTGACATGTAGAGCCGCCCCTCGATCAGGTTGTGAGCTGTCGTCGTCTCCGGCCTGGCCAGGTACTCCGCGACCGCCACCCCCTCCTTCACCAGCACCGGCTCATCTTCCCGGCCGGTCTCAATTACTCGTGGCTGCGCCATGGTCGACCTCCAGACTCAATCCTACACCCGCCCGGGGGCGCCTAACCTTTCCCCTGCAGCAGGCTCAGGAACTCCGCCCGCGTCACATGCGAATCCCTGAAGTCCCCCCGCATCGCGCTCGTGATCATCCGCGAGCCCGGCTTCCGCACCCCCCGCATCGTCATGCACAGGTGCTCCGCCTCGATTACCACACCCACCCCATCCGGCTTGAGCACCTCCATGATCGCCTCCGCGATCTGGCTCGTCAGTTGCTCCTGGATCTGCGGCCGCCGCGCATAACCCTCCACCACCCGCGCCAGCTTGCTGACCCCCACCACCCGCCCGTCCGGGATGTACCCGACGTGCGCCTCCCCGTGGAATGGCAGGAAGTGGTGCTCGCACATGCTGTAGAACGGGATGTTCCGCAAGATCACCATCTCATCGTGCGCCACTTCGAAACCGACCTTCAGGTGCTCCCGGGGGTCGGCCCCCAGCCCCTCGAAGATCTCCACGTACATGTCCGAAATCCGCCGCGGCGTCTCCAGGAGGCCCTCCCGCGCCGGGTCATCGCCAATGGCACTCAGCATCTCGATGACCGCCGCCCTGATGCGGTCGCGGTCTGGTCGTGTCCGGTTGCTCAACTGCTGCGTCCCCCCGTAGTCCCCCGATCGTAGCGCTCCCGGCCAGCACCCGCAGCCCCGCCACCGCGATACCATCTTCCCATGCCCTGGTACGCATGGATCGCCACCGCCCTCGTGCTCCTCGCACTCACGGCCGCCGGCTCCTACCTCGCCCTGCGCCGCTCCGAACGCGGGCGCCGCGTCCTCGCGCTCTCCACCTCCGGCCGCATCCGCGCCGGCCGCGCCCTCCTCCGCGACCGCGCCATCGGCCGCGCCCCCAGGCTTGTCCTGCTCGCCCTGGTCGCCTACCTCGTCTCCCCGCTCGACCTCGTCCCCGACTTCATCCCCGTGCTCGGCCAGGCCGACGACATCGCGATCGTCATCGCCGCCGTCGGCCTCCTCATCCTCCTCATCCCCCGCGACCGCTTCGAAGCTGCCCTCCGCGAGGCCGAACAACCCCGCCCACCAGGCCCCTCCACGCCCGAATAAACACCGCTCCTTCGGAAAAACCCCCGAAGTCGCCCCGAAGGGTCCGTTCGACCACTGGATTCGGGCCATACTGCCGTCGGGAGATACCTCCCGGAGGCCCTACCTTTTGGTAGGCCAGACGGCCGCCGGTTTCTGTGGTGCCGGCCGCCGTCGTTCGCGGCGGGTGGGCAGGTGAGACGGCCCCGGTCCCCCATTCCGAGGTTGTGCCCCCCGCCGCTGCCCTTCCCTTACCTTGGCTCCAGCAGCGCCCGCGTCAGCGTCTCCAGCTCCCCCGCCAGCGCCTGGTCATCCTCCCGCCCGTACCACGCCCCAATCCCCAGCGACGCCGTCATGTACGTCGTCACCAGCATCCGCACCGTCGCGTCCACCGGCACCGCCCGCAGCTCTCCTCGCGCAATCCCGTCCGTCAGCAGCTCCGAATACTGGTTGTACAGCCACGCCGCCTGCTCCTCGTCCACCGGCCGGTTTCGTGCCGCCACCTGGAACACCGCCACCAGGATCCGCCGGTTGTTCCGCAGATACGCCGCCAGCGAGTCCAGCGCCCGGCACACCCGGTCGATCGACGGCGTCCGTTCGTCGATCGTCGCCAGGTACTTCCCCAGCGCCTCGTTCCGCGCCCGGTGCAGGACCTCCCGCAGGATCTCGTCCTTCGAGGCGAAATACCCGTAGAGCGTCCCCACCCCGGTGTCCGCCATCTCCGCGATTTGCTGGATCGACGTCTCCTCGTACCCCTTCTCATGGAACAGCCGCGTCGCCGCCGCCACAATCGCCGCCCGCGTCCGCGCTTTCCTCCGCTCGAGCCTCCCCGGCGCACTCACTGCCTGTGTCATCCGAATTTCACCCCGAACGAATCGGTATGGCGTTCTCCTCCGAACGAAGACCCGCAACCCTCGATTTCGAACGCGATTATCAATCGCCCCTCCCCTAGAGGATAGCCACGAGCCATGAGCCACAAGCCGCGAGTACCCCGGCCCCCCGTGCACTTCGCCCCTCCACCCCGGCGTCAATCGTCAATCGACAATCGACAATCCCTCTTTCCTCTTTCCTCTCTACCTCCTCCCCATGAGCCTCCGCGACGCCTCCTCCAGCGTCTCCTCCGACTTCGAGAACGTGAACCGCACCAGCCGGTTCCCCGCATCCCCGTGGTAGAAACTCGAACCCGGAACCGGCGCCACCCCAACCTGCTCGATCAGGTGATGCGCGAACGCCGTGTCGTCGCCTTCGAACCCCAGCCCCGAAAAGTCCGCCATGATGTAGTACGCCCCCTGCGGCTGGTGGCACGCGAACCCCGCCTCACGCAGCGCCCGCAGCAAGATCCCCCGCTTCCGCGTGTACATCTCCGCCAGCTCCGGGTAGT
The DNA here is from genome assembly GCA_023382755.1 of Dehalococcoidia bacterium. Taxonomy (GTDB): domain Bacteria; phylum Chloroflexota; class Dehalococcoidia; order Tepidiformales; family Tepidiformaceae; genus Amarobacter. Next base: position 2,689 of record JAHDWR010000005.1, on the reverse strand, counting down.
ACGCGTCTGCCTGCTCCATCGCCACCGCCGCCGCCTCCTGCAATGGCGCCGGCGCCCCCACCGTCAGGAAATCGTGCACCTTCCGCAGCGCGTCCGTCAGCTCCGCCGGCGCGATCAGGTACCCCAGCCGCCAGCCCGTCACGCTGAACGTCTTCGATAGCCCCGATATCGTGATCGTCCGCTCGTACATCCCCGGCAGCGTCGCGATCGGCACGTGCACGTTCGCGTCGTACACGATGTGCTCGTAGATCTCGTCCGTGATGCAGAGCGTGTCGAACTCCCGGCATAACCCCGCCACCAGCTCCAGTTCCGCCCGCGTGAACACCTTCCCGCTCGGGTTGTTCGGCGTGTTCACGATGATCGCCCGCGTCCGCGACGAGAACGCAGCCCGCAACTCCCCCGGGTCGATCGCGAAGTCCTCGCCGTGCAGCGTAACGAACACCAGCCGCGCCCCGCTCATCGCCGCATCGGGTACGTAGTTCTCGTAAAACGGCTCGAAGACGATGACCTCGTCGCCCTCTTCGACGACCGCGAGCATCGCGCACATCATCGCCTCGGTCGCGCCACAGGTGACCGTGACCTCGCGGTCGGGGTCCAGGTCGAGACCGTAGAACCGCTTCGTCTTCGCCGCGATGGCCTTGCGCAACCGCGGCGACCCCCACGTGATCGCGTACTGGTTGATATCGGCCCGGATGGCATCGATAGCCGCCTGCTTGATGAAGTCCGGCGCCGGGAAATCGGGGAACCCCTGTGCCAGGTTCATCGCCCCGTGCATCATCGCCAGCCGCGTCATCTCGCGGATGACCGACTCATTGAAGACCGAAGTGCGGCGGGCGATATGGCGGCGGGGAAGGGGGGAGGAAGGCATGCGGGCGATTGTACGGAGAGCAAAGAGAAAAGAGGAAAGAGGAAAGGCCGGAGTCGCGGGGCTCCGCCCCCGCTAAGCCCCGGGAGGGGCACCCCAACGCCGCACCCAACCCGGCCCCGAACCGGGGAGGAGTTCGAACGACGAAGTCCGAGTGCGCCTGGCCGATTCACGATTCACGCCCGAACCACCCCAATCCGGAACCTCGCCCGGCAGGAAGCGGCACTCGACTCCCACCCGCATCGCCCCGCGGCAGCCCACGCCCAACCACCACACCACCCATCCGAACCGCGCCCGGTGGGCCCTCCTCCCTCCTCCCCCGAAATCCCCCCGGACTGTGCGCCAGTTCACTGATCGCCCTTGCGCCGCCACGCAGCATCGTACACACGGCCCCCGAATCCCCGGCGCCGCCGGCTTCAACCTCAGGAGGACCCCATTGCCCCGCTGGGAACATTCCATCCACATCAACGCCAGCCCCGACCGCGTCTGGGACGTCATATCCGATATCGACCGCTGGCCCGAATGGACGCCGTCCGTCCTCACCGTGAAGAAAGTGACCGAGGGCCCCCTCGCCCACGGCACCACCGCCAGGGTCCACGCCAAAGGCACGCCCGAATCAACCTGGACCGTCTCCGAATCCCTCCCCCCGAAGTCCTTCACCTGGGGCACGAAGGTCCGTGGCGCCGCCACCACCGCCGGCCACGTCATCGAACCCACGGACTCCGGCGCGAAGGTCACCCTCAGCCTCGAAGTGCGCGGCATCGCCGCAACCCTCTTCAAACCCTTCCTCGCCAAAGGCATCAGCGAAAACCTCCGCCTCGAAGCCGAAGGCCTCAAACGCCAGAGCGAAGGCCCTGCCTGACGGCTGCTAAGCTTCCCGGGTGAGCCACGTTCCGCGCGTCTATCTCCCCGGCAGGCTCGCCCACGGCGTCATCACCATCGACGGCGAAGCCGGCCGCCACCTGGCCACCGTCCTCCGCATCCGGCCCGGAGATCCCCTGCTCTTGCTCCCGGGCGACGGCCACGAGTGGTCGGCCACCGTCGCCAGCGTCACGAAGGCGGGCGTGGTCGCCGAAGTCGGCGAGCTCGTCCGCCAGGAGGCCCCGCCCGCGGTCGTCCTCGAAACCTGGTGCGCGCTCGTCCGTCCCGGCCGCTTCGAGTGGGCGCTGGAAAAGTGCGTCGAAGCCGGCACCGACGTGATCCGCCCCATCGTCACCGAGTTCGCCCAGCGCGGCGACACCCCCTCAGAAACCAAACTCGCCCGCTGGCAGCGCATCGTCATCGAAGCTGCCGAACAGTCCGGCCGCCTCTTCGTGCCAGTCCTGGAAGCGCCGGCGCCCCTGGCCCGCATCATCGAGACCTACCGGGGCGCGCTCGTCTTCGGGGCGCCCACGGGCAAGCCCCCGCGCGAGGTGGCTCGGCTCCTCCCGGCGCGAGGCCACATTGCGCTCGTCGTCGGCCCGGAAGGGGGCTTCTCCGAGGCCGAGACCGCCACGCTCGCCCGCCGTGGCGGCATCCCCACATCCTTCGGCCCGCACATTCTCCGCACGGAGACCGCCGCGGTCGTTGGTACCGCGCTTATCCGCTCCCTCACCCCGGGGATGCTATCCTCGCCCTGATGCAGATCGCCAGGGGCCTGGGCCTCACGTTCGCCGCCTTCGCGGCGGCCTTCGCCCTCCACGTCGTCGGCGGTGCGACCGATCAGGCGTGGCTGTTCGCCATCGCCGTCGGGCTCATCTACCTCACAGCCACGGGGTTTCCGGCCATCGCGCTCTGGCTCTCCGGCCTCAAGTACCGGAGTGGCCGCGACTCGGAGGTCGTCTA
>JAHDWR010000004.1 GCA_023382755.1 Dehalococcoidia bacterium | reverse complement strand
GACGTGCCCTCCAGGATCGTGAGGATGCGCACCATCCGGTAGATTCGCTCGATGCCCGTCTCTTCCAGGCAGCCCACCCCGCCATGGATCTGGACTGCTTCGTAGGCATGCCGGTTCACCAGCTCCGAAGCGTAGAGCTTGGTCATCGCGGAGACCTTCCGGATGTCCTGTCCCTGGTCCTTCATCCACGCCGACCGCTCGACGATTGACTCGGCCGCATAGAGCTCTGTGGCCATATCGGCCAGTTTGAGCTGGATCGCCTGGAAGCTGGCGATCGGCGCGCCAAACTGCGTGCGTTGCATCGCGTATGCCGAACTCCGCGCCAGGGCACGCCGGGCGATGCCCGTCGCCATGGCGGCCGTCCGGATGCGGTTCGCGTTGATCCAGTCCATGGCCAGGGCAAAGCCCTTGCCGACCTCGCCCAGCACCGCGTCCGCGCCGACGCGGACATCGGTCAACGCGATCTCTCCCTGGAAGCCCGTGAAGCCCATGCAGGTGTGGTTGCGGGAGTTGTCGTAGCCCGGGGTTGCGCTGTCGATCAGCAAGGCCGTCACGCCGGCCGGGCCGTCCGCGCCCATCGCCATCGCGAAGACAATCCCGAAGTCGGCGTGGGGACCGTTGCTCACGATGTTCTTGGTGCCATCGACGATGAATCCACCCTCGGCGGGGACTGCCCGCGTGCGGAGGTTGCTCGCGTCGGAGCCCGCGTCCGGTTCCGAGAGCGCAAAGCAGGTGGTGGTCTCGCCCGCCATCAGGGGGGCGAGGAAGCGGTCCTGCTGGGCCTGGGTGCCGGCGAGGAGGATGGGTGTCGGGCCACCCCCGCCCCCGAGCACATCCTCGAAGAAGACGGTGTCGTGGGAGTGGAGTTCCATCTCCATGATGCACCGCCCCAGGAAGGGCAGCCCCGCCCCGCCAACCGCCTCAGGCATCTCCGGGGCGTACAGTCCCAGCTCCTTCGCGCGGAGGCGAACCTTGCGTCGAAGGTCCTTCGGCGGAGCGACGTTCCAGGTGAGCCCGTGTTCGCGCTCAAGCGGGATCACCTCCTCGGTAACGTAATGCCGGACCGCCTGGCGGAGTGGCTCGTACTGTTTGGTCGAATCGTGGTCCAACGTCTTACTCCTGGTTATTTGATGGTGAGGACCCGGCGGCACTCCTGGCCGCGCGCTCTCACGCAGGTTGTTGCTGGCAGCTGCCCCTGCTCGAGCGACTGTCCGAGTGCTTCGTGATATCCCTGGACGCGGTCCCAGACCGCGCACTCATACGTGCCGGTGATCCCTGCCTTCGCGATGTTGGTGTGGACGAAACAGTCGTTCACGGTGACTTCGTAGCTCCGCTCATCGATTTTGCGGAGCTCCATTTCCATCAACGGCGGCGCAACGTAGAGGTCGAGGCCGCTCTGCAGGAATTCGAGGAACTCCTCCACACTTTCAGCGCGCTGCTTGCCGAGCGCGCGCGCCAGGCGCCCCGCCTCTATCTGGCCCACCGCTCGGACCGCGGCCCGGTTGAGGCGGTTCGCCACCTCCATCCCGTACTCGGCGGCCACCGCCGCGAACCAGCGGGCGTCGTGGGCATACCAGGCCCGGCGGATCATGTCCTCCCGGGTTTTCGGGTCGAGTTGCGAGCTGTCCATCCATCCCTCCTGAGTGTTGTGTGGAAATGCGAAGAGCCCGGGCAGACCGCGAGGAGTGCGGTCCTTCCGGGCTCTGGGTTCACGACCTCTGGCCTCCAGGTGCTGGTTAGCGGCGCATGCGGGCGTCAGCCATCGGCGCCTCCTCCGTGGGCCTCTCCCACGGGATCTGGTGTACTCGCCGGCACCTGCGGCAGAGGATCTCCACCCCTCCCGGGGCGATCCGCGCGACCAGGTTGCCGCACAGGCAGCGCTCGTCCTTGTGCAGGGATGCTTTCGTCGTTCGAAGGTGCATGGGGTGCCTCGCGAAGGGAATCGATGTACAGGTGGCCCCACGCTTCGACCCGCGCGCGGTCCAGCTCACCGTCGAGCGCGAGGTGGTGAACGAGGTCGAACGTGAAGCCGATTGCCATGAAGTGCCACGCAGCGATGCGCGGGTCGATGTCTTTGCGCGCGAGGCCGCGAGCCTGCGCCGTGGCGATCAGCCCGGCGATGACGTCGACCATGCCCGTGAAGTTCGCGGAGATGGCGTCGCGCACGTCGGGGTCGTCGGCATCGCCAAGGGCCTGAAACCAGAGGCGGGCATAGGATGACCGGCCCTGGAGGTGGTCGTAGTACTCCTGCCCGAGCAGGCGGATGGCTTCGAGCGGGTCGGAGGAGCGCTGCGCCCGTTCCGCCCAGAGCGCCTGTAGCCGCGGGCCGGCGTTGCGGAGGGTCGCCAGGTAGAGTTCGCGCTTGCTGGGAAAGTAGCGGTAGAGGGCCGACGCCGATACACCCGCCGCGCGCGCGACCTGCTCGGTGCCGGAGTTGGCGTAGCCTGATTCGGCGAACACGCTCTGGGCGCTTTCGAGGATGAGTCGCTTGCGTTCGGCGGCGGGTCGCTTGGGTGCTCGTTGTCGCATCGGACCGCAGTGAGAAGTGAGTTGCTATTCACAATAATCAGATTTCCCGGACGTGTCAACCCCGTTTCGCCCCCAGCCGCCGTCGCCGCGCTATCCTTTGGGCGCGCCCGGTTCAGCGCGGTTCAACCTGGGAGGGACCAATGGAGTCAGTCGAACCCCGCCAGGGCGGCCAAGCGGTGGAACTGCATCACGAGCGGCTCAGGGCGGCTCTCGACCTTGCGCTGCTCCCCGAATCGACCGCCGGCGTGGCGCCGCTCGATCGCCTGACAGGCCAGGATCGCGCTCAGGAGGCGATAGCCTTCGGGCTCGGGATCGCCGCTGAGGGCTATAACGTGGCCATCTCCGGGCTGCCGGGATCGGGCCGGACCACCGCCGCCCACCAGCTCGTCAACGCGGCGGCGGCCGGCGCGCCAAGGGGCCGGGACTGGGTGTACCTGCACAACTTCACCGACCCGGCGCATCCCCGGGCGGCCGCGCTCCCCGCGGGGCTCGGTGCGCGGTTGCAGCGCGACCTCGCCCGCCTTGCCGAAGCGTGCCGGAAGGAGATCCCGCAGGCATTCGAAAGCGACTCCTACCAGGAGCGAGTAAAGGAGGTCCTGGAGCCACTCGACAAGGCGCGGGAAAAAACCGTCGACGACATGCAGCGCGCGGCCTCCAGCCAGGGCTTCGCCGTCAACTTGACGCCGATGGGCTTCGTGATGGTGCCGCTCGGGCGCGACGGCCGGCCGCTCACCCCGGAGGTGCTGTCGGGCCTGCCGCAGGACCTGCGCGAGCAGATCGAAAAGCGCGGCGAGTTTGTCGAGGGCCTGATCGAGCAAGCCATGCGCGACCTCCGCAAGATCGACGCGTCCGCACGCGAGGCGGTAACCCGGCTGGACGAGGATGTGGCGAGGTTCGTCGTCGCCCACATCATCGAAGAGCTGACCGAACGCTACGGTCCGTATGACCTTGGGGCTCACCTGAAGTCTATCCAGGATGACATCATGGCGAACCTGGCCCAGCTGAAGCAGCTCACCCAGGTCGCCCTCAGCCAGTTGCCAGCCCACCTCATCGCCGAGGTCACGGCCGAACGAGAGGCGCTCCTGCGCCGCTATGGCGTGAACCTGCTGGTGTCGCAATCCGAGGGGGGCCAGGGCGCGCCCGTGGTGGAAGAGCGCAACCCGACCTATCACAACCTCCTGGGGCGGATCGACTACGAAGCGCATTTCGGGTCGTTGACGACGGACTTCAGCCACATCCGGCCGGGCGCGCTCCACAGGGCGAACGGCGGCTACCTCCTCCTCCAGCTCGAAGACGTGCTGTTCGACCCGCGGGCATGGCTGATGCTGAAACGTACCCTGAAGACGCGCGAGCTCCGCGTGGAGGGCATCGGCGATCTGTTGACGCCGATGCCGGCCGTGAACCTCAGCCCCGAGGGGGTACCGTTCGCGGGGAAGGTGGTCCTCATCGGTGAGCCGTTGACGATGGCGCTGGTCGAAATGCTCGACCCCGAGTTCGGCCGGCTCTTTAAGGTGCGTGCCGATTTCGAGCCGGACGCACCCTTGGACTCCGAAGGGATTGGCGCGCAGGTCCAGTTCGTCCGGCGCATTGCCGACGAATGCGGGATGCGGCCGTACACGCGTGATGCGCTCGCGGAACTCCTGCGGTTCAGCACGCGCCTCGCGGGCCGGCAGGACCGGCTGAGCACGCGTTTCGGCGAAATCAGCGACCTGTGCCAGGAGGCAGCCCACCTCGCATCGAGCAATGGCTCCGCCACGATCGACCTCGCGCACGTCCTGAGCGCCCTCGAAGGCCGGCGGGGGCGGGCGAGCATGATCCCCGATCGTCTTCGGGAGATGATCATCGAAGGCGTCCGGCGCGTGGAGACTGAGGGCCTGGTGGCCGGCCAGGTCAACGGGCTCGCGGTGTACCAGGTGGGCGCACACGCGTTCGGCACGCCAATGCGGATCAGCTGCCAGACCGGCGTGGGCCGCCGTGGAGTCATCGCCATCGAACGGGAGGTCGAGCGCAGCGGCGCCATCCACAGCAAGGGTGTGCTGGTCCTCAACGGCTACCTGACCGGTACATTCGGCCGCGAACGGCCGCTCACGTTCACCGCCAGCCTCACGTTCGAGCAGAGCTACGACGAAGTAGAGGGCGACAGTGCGTCCTGCGCGGAGCTCATCGTCATCCTTTGCGCCCTGGCGGGCTTGCCGATTCGCCAGGACATCGCTGTGACCGGCTCGGTCGACCAGTTCGGACGCATCCAGGCGGTCGGAGGCGTGACTGAGAAGGTCGAGGGGTTCTTCGATGTCTGCGCGGCCCGGGGGCTTACGGGCACCCAGGGCGTGGTGATCCCGGCGCCGAACGTTGTGCACCTGACGCTGCGTCCCGATGTGGTGGACGCTGTCCGCGAAGGGCGGTTCCACATCTGGGCCGCGGACCGCGCCGAAGAGGCGATCGAACTCCTCACGGGTGTCCCGGCCGGCGTGCAGGATGGGCTTGGCAATTACCCCGTCGGGACGGTGTTCCAGCAGGTCACGGTCGCCCTCGAGGAGTTGAGTGCCGCCGTGGAGCAAAAGGACGAGAGCGCCTGACTTCGTGGCGCGGAGTCACGGGGCGCGGCTGGCCGCCTGCTGCGCCCGCCGTTCCTCTCCGAGGCGCAGTAGCTCCTCGGGGTCCTGGCCTTCCACGTGCATGAATTGTGTTCGCCACGCGTCCGTGTGCCATCGGAACGGCGTCTGGACGGTCGTCCGCGGGGCCCGGGCGGACTCGAGCAGGTCGAATGCCATGGCCACGATGGCCGACTGCATCGGGAGATCGTAGGGAGCTCCGCATGGGTTCCCGAGCGGGAAATCGGTGAAGAGGAACCGTGGCACGCCGCACTGCTCGACGATGTCCCGTGCCGAACCGAGCACGACCGTCGGGACTCCCGCCTGTTCGAGATGCCGGGCTGCCAGACTCACGGTCTGGTGACAGACCGGTCAGAGGGCGACGAGGAGTACCGCGTCAACGCCGTCCTCCCGGCACAGCCTCAGCAGCTCCGGAGCGTCAACCTCGTTGGTCTTGCGCTGGCTGTACTCGGTCGGCAGCCCGTAGTACCGGGGCGAAAGCGACCCGATCCTGCCCGCGGCAGCGGCCTCCTGGAGGCGGTGGATCGGGAGGTACGAGTCCAGGTCGTCCGTGTGGGTCGCGACCTTGTCCCACGACCGGTGCTGCGTGTAGAGGCGTCCGGGCGGCGGATCGGTGGGCGCCGAAAACACCACTTTCGGGAGCGTGAACGGCGCGGGTTCGACCTCGCTCTCGACGATGCTGGCGGTGGTGACGAGCCCGATGCGCGCTGTGGCGAGCGGTTTTCGGAGCGGCGCGAACGGCGCGTCCTGGTGGTAAGCCCACCGGTAGGGGTTGGTGTATCCCTGGGCGGCGTAGTACTCGCGGGACTTGTCGATGTAGCTCACGAAGATGCGATGGTCCGGATGGATGGTATCGGCCACGTGCGGCTCCTTCTGTCCGACCGCATTACACCACATCGCGGATGGCTCGATGCCCGGGCCGGTCGCACGACGCGCGCATGCCTTCACGCTCGGTCTGCTATATTGTCAAGCCCGGACTCACCACCGGGCCGCGCACCCCCGCGCGACGGAGGCCCCAATGGCACGCGCTATCTGGCGAGGCACAATCAGCTTCGGGATGGTCAGCATCCCGGTCCGCCTCTTCACCGCCACAGAAAGCCAGGACATCACGTTCCGGCAGCTGCACGCTGCCGACAACAGTCCGATCCGGCTGGTCAAACGCTGCTCCACCGACGGAAAGGACCTTGAACCCGACGAGATCGTGAAAGGGTACGAGTACGGCAAGGATCGCTTCGTCCTGATCGACGAGTCGGACCTGGAGAAGCTGCCGATCCCCAGCAAGCATACGATCTCGCTGACAGCGTTCGTCGATGCCCACGAGATCGACCCGATCTACTACGAGAAGGGCTACTACGTTGAACCCGAAGAACTCGGGCGCAAGCCGTTTGCCCTGCTCGTGAAGGCGCTTGAGGAGAAACGGCTGAGCGCGGTGGCCAAGATCGCCATCCGCACCAAGGAGCGCCTTTGCGCGCTGCGCCCCAAAGACGGCGGCCTCGTCCTCGAAACCCTCTACTTTGCCGACGAGATCCGCAAGCCCGAGTCTGAGCCGCAGGAACTGGCCGTCTCCGATGCCGAGATGAAGGTCGCCTACGCCCTCATCGACCTGCTCCACGAACCGTTCGATCCCGCGGCCTACCGCGACGAGTATCGCGACGCACTGATGTCCATCATCGAGGCGAAACTCGAGGGGCACGAGTACGTGGCGCCGGCCGAACCCGCCGCGGCAAGCCCGGCGGTTGACCTGATGGCTGCGCTCAAGGCGAGCGTGGAGGCAGCGAAGAAGCGCAAGGCGGCGGCTCCCGAACCCGAACTCACGGCGCAACCAGCCGTTCGCGGCCGGAAAAAGACACCCGTCGCACCCTGACGATGCCTGCCGACGGGCTGGACGAGTACCGCCGAAAACGCGACTTCCGCCGCACTCCCGAACCGGACGGCGCCATGGCGCCGGAGGCTGCCGGGCCGCTCCGGTTCGTGGTCCATAAGCACGCGGCCTCGCGCCTCCACTACGACATCCGCCTCGAACTCGACGGCGGGCTGAAGTGCTGGGCCTTGCCGAAAGGCCCGTCCGCGGACCCCGCGGAGCGACGTTTCGCTGCCCGCACCGAAGACCATCCGCTTGAGTATGCGGGTTTCGAAGGCGTCATCCCGAAGGGGGAGTACGGCGCCGGCCCCAGCCTCATCTGGGATGCAGGCACGTTCTCGCCGGACGACAAGGGCCACGTGTTCTGGGGTGACCGGGCAGGGGCCGAGGCCCAACTTCGCCGCGAGATCGCCTCGGGAAAAGTGTCGCTCACCTTCAGGGGGAAGAAGCTCAAAGGTTCGTGGGCGCTGGTCCGCACGAAGGACGATGGCAGCCAATGGCTGATGCTGAAGCACCGCGACGCGGCCATCCAGGAGGCGGACGGCCTGCTCGAAGACGAGCATTCCGTGGCATCGGGCAGCACGCTTGCCGACCTTCGAGCGGCGGGAGGGGCTATCTCCGGGCCAACCAGGGACTGGTCCTTCAGTCCGGCGAGCCTGCCGGGAGCCCGGCCCGCCGCGCTCGGTCACATCGGCCCCATGCTGGCGGCCGCGGCCCCGATCCCGGCTGACTCCGGGTATTCGTTCGAGCCGAAACTCGACGGCATCCGCGCCATCGCGTACCTCGACGGTGCGGCGGTGGAACTGCGGTCCCGCGGAGGGCACGACATCACCGCTGGATATCCCGGTATCGTCTCGTCCCTTCGCTTGCAGCCGGCTGCGAACGCGGCCCTCGATGGCGAGATCGTCGCCATAGACCCGAGCGGCAGGCCGTCGTTCGAACTGCTCCAGCAGCGGATGAACCTCCAGGACCCGGCAGACATCGCCGCCGCCGAACGGGATATCCCGGTGGTGTTCTTCGTCTTCGACATCGTCCACCTGGACGGTTTCAGCCTGGAGCGCGTCCCGCTCCGCGACCGGCGGGAGGTCCTCGCGCGGGTGTTGTTGCCCACGGCCCGGCTTTCACAGGTAACCACGATCCCGGCCTCGCAGGATGATGCCTTCGAAGCAGCCGTAGGGGCCGGGTTCGAGGGCATCATCGCCAAGCGCGATGACAGCCGCTACGAAGCGGCCAGGCGAAGCACCGCCTGGTTGAAACGCAAGGCGCTGGACCGTGACACCTTCGCCATCGGGGGCTGGACCGCGGGCACGGGCCACCGCCGGGGAAGCTTCGGCGGGCTCATCATCGGCGAGTGGGCCGATGGGCAGCTCCAGTACCGGGGCAAGGTGGGCGGCGGATTCACCGATGCCGAAGCCGCGTCGATCCGCGCGCAGCTCGATGCCATCCCCCACACGGACTCGCCGTTCTCCGGGCCAACCCCCGACGACCGCTCCGCACACTGGGTGGAGCCTCGGCTCCGCCTCCTGGTCGAGTACGCGAACCGGACATCCGCCGGAGTGCTGCGCGCGCCCGTGTTCAAGGGTCTGGTCGATGACTCCGGGCGCGTCGCTTCCGCGGTCCCGGCATCCAGCACGGCCCGGCCGGACGAGGCCGGTGTCAGCGCCCAGCTCGATCGCCTGAAGCAGCGGGGGGCCATCGAGGGCCCGGGCTGGAGCATCCCGCTCACCAACCTGGACAAAGTCCTCTGGCCCGCCCCGGGTTCGCCCCGGGCATACACGAAGCGCGACCTCCTCCGCTACGCCGCCGAGGTCTTCCCGTTCCTCCGGCACCACATTGCCGACCGACCGCTGACGCTCCTGCGCTTCCCCGATGGCATCGAAGGCCCAAAGTTCTACCAGAAGCATTGGGAGTCCGACCTCCCTCCGTTCGTCGAGACCGTCGAGATGTACTCCGACGGCGAGTCGCGAGACCAGCAGGCACTCCTCTGCAACAACCTGCCGACCTTGCTCTGGCTCTGCCAGGTCGCCGACCTCGAATGGCACGCCACGCTTTCCCGCATCGTCTCCGCACCGGATGGAGCCCGGCTGCCCGCCACATTCACGGGGTCGGCAGCCCGGCTGGAAGAGTCGGTGCTCAACTACCCCGACTTCATGCTCTTCGACCTCGACCCCTACATCTATGCGGGCACGGAGCGCCCGGGAGACGAGCCACAGCCAAACGAAGCAGCATTCGGGCGGACTGCCGAGGTCGCGCTCCACCTCAAGGAGATCCTGGATTCGCTCGGGCTCACCGGATTCATCAAGACCTCTGGCGCGACCGGCCTCCACGTCTTCATCCCGCTCGTGCGGCAGTTCGACTTCAGCATCGTGCGGGCGGCGGCGAACACCATTTGCCTCGAGTTGCTTTCGCGCAGGCCGAAGGACGTGACGATGGAATGGTCGACCGGCCGCCGCACGGGGAAGGTGTTCCTGGACGCGAACCAGAACGCGCGGCACAAGAACCTTGCGGTGGCCTTTTCGCCGCGCGCAAAGCCCGGGGCTCCGGTCTCGATGCCACTGCGTTGGCCCGAGGTGGCGTCCAGCAGCCCGCGGCAGTTCACCATGGCGACGGTCCCCGAGCTCCTGCGCGAGCGTGGGGACGCATGGCAGGGGATCTTCGATGCGAAGCAAGACCTGCACGCACTCCTGGGCCTCTAATCGCGACACGATTTGTCGCGATCGGGGCGTACCATCCGGGTATGGAACCCGTTCGGTGCGCAATTGCTAAAGGACTATATCCCTTGTTCGGATGGTGCTAGGATGAGAGCCGGAACGACTTTCGGGGCAGCCATGGAACACACAACTCGCCATGGACAGGCACGCGCCGGCGCACTCGCCAGGATGCTCACCGGCGCGCCGGACGTATCGGTCGACCAGCTGAGCGCGCTGGTCTGCGGCATCCTCGATGCGGCCGGCATCCCTGCCGAGCGCCGCGTGGAAGTGCTGGGTGGAGCGCTCGTCACGGAGGCGGTACGCCCGCACTGGGGAGCCGCGCCATCGCCCGAAGCAGCGCACGAGGCGCTGCGGGCATCCGACCCGGAGTTGGCGGAGGCTGTCGAGGCCCTGTCCGTCCTGCTCCTCGGGCGCGCCGAAAGCCGCGAAACCGCGCGGGCCATCATCTCCGCGTTCGAAGACCTCCTGCGCGGCCGCCCCTAGGCCCTGTCGCCCGCCTCGAATTCCCGCGCCTGCTCCGAGATCATGGTCGCGCCGGGCGGAACGTCCTTGCGGATCAGGCAATGCGCACCAATCGTCGCCTGCTCCCCGATCGTGACGCCGTGGAGCACGGTTACGCTGGTGCCGATGTAGGTGGCTGCGCCAATCGCGATGGCCCCCTGCTTCCGCGGCCGGCGCGCCTTCAGGGGGCCGGCACCGACATCGAAGCTCGTGATCAGGTTCGAGCGCATCCCGAGCGAGACATAATCTCCAATGGTCACCCGGTCGGCCAGGTCAACCAGGACGTCGGTACCGATGTAGACATCGTGCCCAATGGTCAGGTTCGAGAAGTCGCCCGCGGCGTTCATCACGTGGAGCGGGCCATGGATCGTCGCCCGCTCGCCCACCGCCGCGCCATACTCTCGCAGGAGTGGAGCGCAGTCGGTGGTCCGCCGCAGTTCCATTGCGATGCCCTCGATGCCATCGCGGAGGTAGACCACGCGCCGCCGCCACCGTCGCAGGGCGTTGAGCACCGGTTTCCCGGGCAGGAGCCATGGGCGAAGGACCAACCGAACCCGCTGGATGTCCAGGGCTACCTCCCAAACACTCGAAGTACTGCCGGGGCAGCATAGCCCTCGCCGACCCGGTCCCGCGAGCGCGGCCGCGGCTCGCCTCTAGATGACGGTCGGCGCCTGGTATTCACCGAAGACTTCGCGCATCGCCCCGCAGATCTCGCCGAGGGTGGCGTAGGACCGGACGCACTCGATGATCGGGGGCATCAGGTTTCCGTCCCCGCGGCAGGTGTCTTTCAACGTTTCCAGCGTCGCCGCGACAGCGGCGCCATCGCGTTCCTGCCGGTGGTGCGCCAGCCGCTTGAGCTGGTGCTCCACGAGCCGCTTATCGACCGAGAAGATGGATGGACGCTGCTGGCCGCCATCCTGGTACTCGTTCACGCCGACCACTATCTCGCGGCCGGCGTCGACGTCGCGCTGGAACCGCCAGCTCGCTTCGGCGATCTGGGTCTGCATCCAGCCCGATTCGATGGCGGCCACGGAGCCCCCCATCTTCGCGATCTGGTCCATGAACTCTTCCGCCTGGCGCTCCAGCGCGTTCGTCAGGTGTTCGATGAAGTAGCTACCGGCGAGCGGGTCAACCGTGTCGGCGACGCCGGTTTCGTGGGCGATGATCTGCTGGGTGCGCAAGGCGATGCGCTGGGCCTCGTCGGTCGGCAGCGCAAGGGCTTCATCGAAGCAGCTCAGCGCGATGCTCTGGACACCGCCGATGACCGCCGCCAGCGACTGGATGGCCGCGCGCACGATGTTGTTCTCGGGCTGCTGCGCCACCAGTGTGCTCCCGCCGGTCTGCGTATGCGTGCGCAGCATCATCGAGCGAGCATCCTGCGCGCCGTACTGCTCCTTCAGGAGGCGCGCCCAGAGACGCCGCAGGGCACGGTACTTCGCGATCTCCTCGAAGAAGTTGTTGTGGGTGTTGAAGATCCAGCTGATGCGCGGGGCGAACTCATCCACCGCGAGCCCGCGCTCGAGGGCGGCATCCATGTAGGCGCGGGCGTTGGCGAACGAAAAGCCGATCTCCTGGGCGGCGGTCGCGCCCGCGTCACGGATGTGATACCCGCTCACGCTGATGGTGTTCCACTGCGGGACATTCCTGGCGCAGTACGCCATGATATCGGCCGCCAGCCTCACGCTCGGCCCGGGCGGGAAGATGTACGTGCCCCGGGCGACATACTCCTTCAACACGTCGTTCTGGACCGTGCCGTTGAGCTTTTCGGCGCTCACGCCCTGTTTCTCCCCGGCGACCACGTACATCGCCAGCATCACGGCCGCTGGAGCGTTTATGGTCATGCTCGTGGACACCCGGTCCATGGGGATTCCGTCGAAGAGCGTTTCCATGTCGTAGAGCGAGTCGATCGCGACGCCGACCTGGCCGACCTCGGCGATGGCCATCGGGTCATCCGAGTCATAGCCCAGCTGGCTGGGCAGGTCGAACGCGACGGAGAGGCCCGTCTGGCCCTGGCTCAGCAGGTAGCGGAACTTCTGGTTCGACTCTTCGGCAGTGCCGAAGCCGGCGTACTGGCGCATCGTCCAGTGGCGCCCACGGTACATGGTGGGCTGAACCCCGCGGGTGAACGGGTATTCCCCCGGAAAGCCGAGATCGCGCAGGTAATCGAACCCGGCGATATCGAGCGGCGTGTAAAGCCGCTCCACCGGCTGGGAACTCGTCGCGAACGACTCATCGCGCTCGGGCTGGCGCTGCAACGTCTTCGCCAGCGGCCCCTCCTCCCACGCATGCACCGCGCGCGAAAGCTGCGTCAGCGCCTCGGGCGAGAAGAGGCTCGGTTGGGTAGCGTTCCGGTCAGACATCGAAACCTCCGGAGAAGGCATGGGCGCCCGATGGGACGCGAAGGTGACTCCAGTATACGGGGGACGGTGCTGCGGGCCTCAGGCCCGGTCGAGTATTGCCCGCGCCTCCGCGGCCACAGCGTCCAACGAGACCACCCGCGTTTCGCCCGAACGCCGGTCGCGAAGCTCGACGCCGCCCTTTTCCAGCGCGCGCGGGCTCACCGTAATCCGGACGGGCATGCCCAGGAGGTCGGCATCCTTGAACTTGATCCCCGCGGAGTCCTCGCGGTCGTCAATGAGGAGCGAGAGCCGCTGCTCACCGAGCCGTCCTTCGAGCCTGGCGAGTGTCTCAGTGACCGCCGGCTGGTCCAGGTTGAGGGCTACGATATGCACGTCATAGGGGCTGACGTCCGGGGGCCAGGTGATGCCATTGTCGTCGTGGTTCGCTTCGATGACGGCCGCGAGCATCCGCTCGACGCCGATGCCGTAGCACCCCATCACGCAGGGCTTCCGGTCTCCCGACTCGTCCAGGTAGTGCACGCCAATAGCTTCGGAGTAGATGGTCCCGAGTTTGAAGACATGGCCCATCTCCATCCCCCGGCGCACATCGAGTGCGGTGCCGCAGGTGGCGCAAGCGTCTCCGCGGCGGGCAAGCGCGACTTCAGCGACCACGTCCGCGGTCCAGTCGCGTCCATGGTTCGTGTTCACGAGGTGGTAGTCGGCCTCATTCGCCCCGGCGGCCAGGTTCGGCGCTTGGACGGCGCTCGGGTCGGCGACGATGGGCATCCCCTTCAACCCCACCGCCGACGCCGACCCCGCCACCAGCCCGAGTGCGCGGACCATCGCCTCGTCCATGGGCTCGACGTCCTTCGCTTTGAGGGCGTTCTTCAGCTTCACCTCGTTCACGTCCAGGTCTCCCCGGATGGCGACGAACACGGGCTTTCCATCGGCCTTGTAAAAGACGGCCTTGACCGTCTGGCGCGGCTCGATGGCCAGGAAACGCGCGAGGTCGGCGATGGTGCGCTGGCCAGGCGTATGCACGCGTTCCATCGGCAATGGTTCGCCCCCGACAGCCGGCGGCGGCGTGAACTCTGCCTTCTCGGCGTTGGCCGCGTATCCACAGCCGGGACAGAGCAGCACCTCATCCTCCCCGTCATCGGTCAGGAAGACGAACTCCTGGCTGTCCTTCCCGCCGATGGCCCCGGAGTCGGCGGCCACTGGAATCACCGGTACGCCCGCGCGGCGGAAGATGCGGACGTAGGCATCGAAGGCGGCGTCGTAACTTGCATCGAGCGTGTCCCAGCCCGTGTCGAAGCTGTATGCATCCTTCATGGTGAATTCGCGGAGGCGGACGAGCCCGCCCCGGGGGCGCGGCTCATCGCGGAACTTCGTCTGAATCTGGTAGAGGGTGACCGGCAGGTCGCGGTAACTCTGGATGTGCCGGGAGGCGAGAAGGCTCATGCCTTCTTCGTGCGTAGGGCCCAGGACGAAGCCGCGTTCCTTACGGTCGGCGAGCCGGAACAAGGTCTGTCCCATGGCCTCGGCCCGCCCTGTCTGCTCCCACATTTCGATGGGGTTGAGGGCCGGGAGGTGGACCTCCTGGGCGCCGCTCAGGTCCATCTCCTCGCGGATGATTGCCTCGATGCGGCGCAGAACACGCCAGCCAACGGGTGTGAACGAGTACAAGCCAGCGGCGAACGGCGTGACAAGCCCGGCGCGAAGCAGGAGTTTGTGGCTCGCGAGTTCCGCCTCGGACGGCGGTTCGCGGAGCGTCTTCAGCATCAGCTTGCTCATGCGCATGTGCGGGCTCCAGGTGCGGGGTGTGGATGAACGTTGCGGCTCGCCCTGCATTGCGGTCAAGCGCGGCGGGGCTGATCGAGGTCGACAGAGTCGATCACCAGGGTCACGGGTCCGTCATTCACGAGGCTGACCGCCATCTCGGCGCCGAACACACCACGCGCGCAACGCAGGCCGGTGCTTTCGATCGCCTCGCAAAAGTGCTCGTAGAGGGGCAGCGCGGTCGGGCCCGGCGCCGCACGGTCGAACGACGGCCGCCGACCACGGCGCACATCGCCGAGCAGTGTGAACTGGCTGATGCACAACACCTCGGCGCCCGCCTCGAGCGGAGAGCGGTTCATCCGCCCCAGGTCGTCCTCGAAGACGCGCAGGCCCGCGACCTTTCCGGCCATGCGGTCCACCGACTCGAGCGTGTCATCGAGGGCAATGCCGGCGAGCACCACGAGCCCGGGCCCAATCGCTGCCACGCGCGCACCGGCGACTTCGACCGATGCCGAGCGGACGCGCTGCACGACGACGCGCATCAGGAGGCGCAGTTGGGGGGCGTGAGCGGCACGACGAGCCGGGCGCGCTGGAAGAGCCGATCGCGAAAGCCGGGATGGCGGCAGAGGCCACCCATCCCGTCTCCCGATTCCATGATCGCTCGCATGGTGACGCCGTGGATGAGCGCGTGCAGGGCATCGGTCGCGACATCGGCCGTGTCGGCATCGAAGGCGGCGGTGAAGTGTGCATGGATCGTTCGCCGCCATACGGCCCGTGACTCTTGCTGGAGAGCGGAGGCGGTGTCGTCGCCGGCGAGCGCCTCGCAGCTCATCAAGCGCATGACCTCGTGGTTGTCAGCGATGAAGTTCAGTGTTTCGTCGGTGAGTTCCCTGAGGTGTTCTTCGGTCATTTGTGCGGCTGGCTGCAGGGCGCGGATGTTGCGGCCCGCCGGGACCTGCCAGAGCGCATCGAGGAGGTGCCGCTTGCTGGGGAAGTAGTAGAAGATCGCCGCGTCGGTGACCCCACAGCGGGCGGCAATGGACTTCACTGTGGTGGTATCGAAGCCGTCGCGCGCGAAGAGTTCGAGGGCGGCACGCAAAATGCGCGACCGCGTTTCGTCGCGCCCCCGGTGCGGGTGGGGCGGGAGTCCGTCGATCTCCCCCGGCTGTGCCTTCATGGGCCGTACCGCTCACCCGCATCCAGGGCGATCTCGATGAGCCGCCGGATACGTACCCGGAAGTAGTCCTGCCGGATGATGTCCGGAGCATCGGCGCCATAGGCCAGCACCACATCCCAGAGTGCGCCCGCCAGGAGATGCCAGCTGAGGTCGGCGACGGTGGACGCTCCCTCACCGAAGGCGGACCGTGCAACTTCGGTGAGTTCGGCCAGATAGCGCCGTTCCGATTCTACGAGGTAGCGGATTGGCTCGGGCCGTCCGAGCAGTTGCTCGCGCAGCAGCAAACGGATGAACCCGGCGTCCTGGGCCCACCACCAGAACCGTTGCTCCATGAAGGCAGCAACGGCCTGCCGGTCGGCACCGCCGGCCGGCGGTGTGGTGTCGTAATCCGGCTCGACGAGGAGCGCCTGGTAAATCTCGGACTTCGAGCGGAAGTGGTAGTGGATCGCGGGGTCCGAGATACCGCAGTGACGCGCGATCATGCGGACTGACGTGCCAGCGTAGCCGTGGTTGGCGAAGAGTTCGCGGGCGGCATCGAGGATGCGATGCCGGGTGCCGTTCGCGTTCTCCGCTCGTTCGGCTGCCCGGCGAGGCTGAGCAGGGCGGGCCATATGGCGAGGAGTATAGGCGCGAGCCCGGCGCCCGAACAGCCTTCGGGTCAGAGCGTCTGTGTGAAGCGGTTCACGAAGCGGCCGGGGTTTCCGACGATGGCATTGGCGCGGGGTTGGAAGCCGGTGGCGCTGCTGTCCCGGCCGGGGCGCTGTCCGGCTGCGGCTCGCTGGTCGTGTCGCTTATCGCCGACGACTTGTTGCGGCTATCGGTGACATACCAGCCACTGCCTTTGAAAACGACGGGGGGAGCATGGAGCACACGCTTGGCCGTGCTCTTGCCGCACTCCTCGCAGATGTGTGTCGTTTCGGCATCGAAACCCTGGCGGAGCTCGTAGGTGGCTTTGCAGCCAGGGCAGTGGTACTCGTACGTGGGCAAGAGTCACCTCGAACAGTCGGCCGCGATTGGGCTGATTGCTAAGTATGGTGGCCGCCTTAGCACTCGTGTGTCAAGAGTGCTAAGGCGGCACACGTCCCTGTAGACGCGTGACCAAACGCGATGCGCACCTTGCCGGGGCCATCGCCACATTCGAGAATCGGAGGTGGAGAGGTGGCAGAGTGGTTTAATGCAGCCGTCTTGAAAACGGCCGTGGCTCAAGTCACCGGGAGTTCGAATCTCCCCCTCTCCGCCAACTTCCCTATCGGCTAGCGCCGCCCGGCGCTACGATCGCGCGCGCAACCTCTTCCGGAGCTCCCCATGAAACTGCACGAATACCAGGCGCGAGACCTCCTGGCCCAGAACGGTGTGGCCACGACGCGCGGCCGCGTCGCCTCCACCCCGGCCGAAGCCAGGGCCATCGCCACCGAACTCGGCGGCAAGGTCGTCGTCAAAGCACAAATCCACGCCGGTGGGCGCGGCAAAGGCCGCCTGGTGGCCGAGAACGAGACCGCGGCCATGTTCCAGAAGCTCACCACCGACCCCGCCAACCATTCGGGCCAGGTGAAGGGCGAACGTGTCGGCGGCGTCCGCCTCGCCGATACGCCCGAAGAGGCCGAACAGGCAGCGGCAGCCATCCTCGGGAAGCACCTCGTCTCGATCCAGACCGGCCCGGAAGGCAAGCTCGTCAAGCACGTCCTGGTCGCCGAACAGACCGATATCGCGAAGGAGTACTACCTCGCCGCCATCATCGATGGCATGCAGGGCTCCGCGCTCATCATGGCCTCGGCCGAGGGTGGCCAGGAGATCGAGGTGGTCGCCCACAACAACCCCGACGCAATCGTCCGCGTGCCGGTCAACCCAACCGCCGGTTTCGAACCGTACGTCGGCCGTCTGCTGGCCGCCCGGCTCGGGTTCGCTGGCACCCAGGCAGACCAGTTCGCGAAGGTGGCCGAGGGCCTCTACAAGACGCTCATGGCGACCGACGCCAGCCTCGTCGAAATCAACCCGCTCGCCCTCACCGCCGATGGCCGCGTTGTTGCGGTCGATGCGAAAT
Source organism: Dehalococcoidia bacterium (assembly GCA_023382755.1). Classification (GTDB taxonomy): domain Bacteria; phylum Chloroflexota; class Dehalococcoidia; order Tepidiformales; family Tepidiformaceae; genus Amarobacter. Next base: position 21,223 of record JAHDWR010000004.1, on the reverse strand, counting down.
TGACCATCGACGACAATGCCCTCTTCCGCCACAAGGACCTGGAAGCGCTGCGCGACAAGGACGAGGAAGACCCGCTCGAAATCAAGGCGCAAGAACTCGGGGTTGCGAACTTCATCAAGCTCGATGGCAATATCGGCTGTGTCGTGAACGGCGCCGGCCTTGCCATGGCGACGATGGACACCATTAAGCTGGCGGGCGGCGAGCCGGCCAACTTCCTCGACATCGGCACCGTGAACGACCCCCAGCGGGTGGTCAGCGCGCTGCAGGTGATCCTCGAAGACCCGTCGGTCAAGGCGATCCTGGTGAACATTTTCGGTGGGATGGCCCGGGTCGACATCATCGCCCAGGGCGTCATCGATGCGCACAGGCAAATGAAGATCGATGTCCCGGTGGTCATGCGGCTGATCGGCACGAACCTGGCGGAGGGTGAGAAGCTGGTCGAAGAGTCCGGGCTGCCGCTCATCCGGGCGAGCGGCCTGTTCGAAGCCGCGAAGAAGGCGGTTGAGGCGGCTGCCAGCGCTGCCTGATCGTCAGCGGGATGTGGTCGACTTCGCGAAGGGGGTGCCCGCTGGGCGCCCCCTTCGCCGTCCGATCAGCCGGGGTCGGCCCCGGCGCCGTCGCGCTTCGCCAGCCGGCGCTCATAGTTCTCGAACGCGCGCTGGACCATCGGCCGGCGCCTTCCGTCGGGCTTTTGCAGCACATAGCCCGGGTCGCTTTCTCCAGTGGAAGAGAGCATGTGGAGCGCGTGGGCGCCGTACAGGTGTCCCGTGAACCCCTGGGCTTCCTGGGCCTGGTTGATGGCCAGCTTGATCATCCGAAGCTGGAACGGGTCGTTTTCCGCGACGCGCGCGGCGTAGTCCAGGACTTCCGCGTCCAGCCGCTCCCGGGGTACCACCCAGCTGACGAAGTCCAGCGCCTCGGCCTCCCGGGCGTCGATCAGCCTGCTTTCGAACAGGATGGCTTTGGCCTTGCGCGGGTGGAGGTCCCACGGCACCGAGAAGTACTGGAAGTTCGTGGGCAGGAAGAGTGCGTCGTCGGCTGCGACGACGACATCGCAGGCCGAGGCGATCATCCAGCCGGCAAAGATGCAGTAGCCCTGCACTGCGGCAATGGTTGGCTTCGGTACGTTCCGCCAGCGGAGCGTTGGCGCGATGTTCAGGTCCCACGACCGCGTGTACCGTCCCCGGAGCCCCTCCTCTGCGGGCCGGGCCTGCCGGTCCGCGAGCTCCTCGGGACTGCCGAGGTCGTGGCCACCTGAAAAGTGGTCGCCATCGCCACGAAGCACAATCACGCGCACGGAGGGGTCGGCCCCGGCATTGCCGAAGGCGTCATCCAGCTCCTCGATCAGGATGCGACTCTGCGCATTGCGGACCGACGGGCGAGCGAGTGAGATGACCCCGATGTGGTCGTTCAGCTCATAGCGGATCTGCGTGTAGCCTGCCATACAGTGTGCTCCTATCCGGGCGGGCCGGTCCCCGAGACGCCCGTGTCCACCAGTGTTTCGTACTCGTCCCGCGTCATTCCAAGGAGTTCCGAAAAGACTTCGAAACTGTGTTGTCCCAGGAGGGGAGCGGGCCGCACCGGGGCCATCCCACTCCTGGAGAAACGCCAGGGCGCCGCGGCCTGCGGCCAACTGCCAGCCTCTGGATGTTCGACCTCGACCACGACACCCCGCTCCCTGAGCCCCGGGTCCGCGGCGACTTCCAGCCCGTCGAGTACGGGCGCCGCGCAAATGCCCGCATCGAGGAGCCGTTGGACGAGCGCATCCCGCTCCCACGAGCGTGTTGCCGCCGCAATCACGGCGTCCAGCATGCCTTCGTCCGCCTTCCTCGCCGCGATCGACGCTCGCGCGGCCACCACATCGGACGGGATCGCCAGGATCGTGGCGAGCTGCGTCCACCTCTGGTCGTCGTGACAGGAGATCGCGACCCAGCGGTCGACCCCTGCGGACGGGTAGATGCCGTGCGGGGCGTAGGCCGGGTGGCGGTTTCCCGCGCGCGTGCGCTCCCGCCCCGTGCGCAAGTACTCGAGTGCAGCGTCGCCAACGAACGCGAGGTTGGCCTCTTGCATGGAAAGGTCGATGTACTGTCCGCGGCCGGTGCGCTCACGGTGCCGGAGAGCGGTCACGATGGCTGCCACCGCGTTCAGGCCGGCGACGGCATCCGGGTACATCTGGCCCGAATTGAGGGGCGGCCCGTCCGGGTAACCCAGAAGCGCCGACATGCCGGATGTTGGCTCGATGGTCCCGCCGATGCCCGGCACATTCTCCCACGGGCCGCTGTGACCGTAGGCCGAGAGGCTGCAGAGGATGACCCCGGGATTGATCGCGGTCATCTGTTCGTAACCGATGCCGAGGTTGCCGAGGACGCGGGGCGAGAAGTTTTCGGCCACGAAGTCCGCGTGACGCAGGAGCTTCCGGAACGTCGCCATCCCGCCATCGGCCTGCAAGTCGAGCGTCACGCACCTTTTGTTGAGGTTCACGGAGTTGTAGAGCGGGTTGCAGTTCCAGGGGTGCCGGGCGGCTTCGACCTCCCCGAGGCGAGTAGGGAGTGGCGCGTCGTAGCTGCCACGCCAGCTATCCGGGCGCTTGCGCACCTCCACCTGGATGATGTCGGCGCCCATGAGCCCGAGGAGTTCGGTGCAAAACGCCCCGGCCCAGGCCTGGGTCAGCACCACGCCGCGGTAGCCCAGGAGAGGCCCACTCATGGCGGGGCTACCTCGCCAACAAGCTCCCCAAGCGCTGGCGCGCCCGAACGAAGGCGCCAGGGCGAGCCGGACATCCGGAACGCCGGGCCGGGGAAACGCGCAGAGCCATCGCTCCCGGGAAGCTCGGACCAGAAGGCCCGTTCCCTCAGGTGCTCGTTATCAGCCAGCTCGGCCATGGTCAGCACAGGGCCGGCAACGACCCGGCGGGCCGCGAGCTCATCGAAGAGGTCCCGCTTCCGCCACCCCGACATGGCATGCTGGACGCGGTCGACATACTGATCCTTGAGCGCTGCCCGGTTCCAGGACGATTCGAAGCGGGGGTCTTCGGCCAGGTCGTCCAGGCCGAGGAGTTGCATCGCGTCCCGCCAGAAATGCGCCCTGCTGATGGTCAACGCGAAATGCCCGTCGGCGACTGGCACCGGTCCGGCCGTGACGTCGGCACTGTCGCGCCGCCCGAGGGGGCTTCCGGTGTACTGGGCGCGGAGCAGTGCGGGTGCGTAGGTCGAGACCATGACGTCAAGGGCGGCGATATCGACTTCCTGGCCCTCGCCCCGGCGGCGGTCACGGTGAAGTATGGCGGCGACCACCGCCGCATAGGCCGCCACGCCCGTGCAGAAGGCGACCTGGTGACCGGAGGGGCGGAGCGGTTCGCGATGCGCATCGCCATTGATATACGCCCAGCCGGAACGGGCCGCGACGGTGAGCTCGTCACCGGGTACATGGGCGAGCGGGCCCGACATGCCGTGCATGGTGACGTGAGCCATGACCAGGTCAGGCCTATCGATTGAGCCATAGTCGAGGCCGCGCCTGGCCAGCTCGGCCGGCGCGAAGCTGCTGATGACGACGCTAGCGCGCCGGGCGAGGCCGAGCGCCGCCAGCCTCCCGTCGCGGGTCTCCAGGTCCAGGACCAGGCTCCGCTTGTTCGCGAGGAGATACTCCGCCGCGATGCTCCGGCCCGCCGCGTCGAACGGGGGTTCGCTTCGCAGCGGGTGCCCCCCTGGAGGTTCGACGACAATGACGGTCGCGCCGAAGTCGGCAAGCATGCGAGAGCACCAGGCGCCGGCGGCGGAGTCCGAGAAGTCGATGACGAGGAGGTCGGCGAGCGTGCCTGGAGGCGTGTCCATTGCGGAGCGATAGCGTAACCGGCGATCGCCGCCTCCGCACACTTCCGGGAGCGCATGGGCACGCCGGGCGGTGCCGAACGGCCGTTGCAGGCGGCACCGCCCACGGCAATGCTTTGCGCCAACTTCTCCGCGCGGCCGAGCCATGACCAGCCGAACCAACACTGCCCGCTTCCTCTGGCGTTTCGCGCATCCTGGCCAGGACCTCGCCCACGAGCGAGAGTGCCTGGTGGAATCGGGCCACGACCGCCGCAACGCCACGATCTTCGCGCCCGCCGGCTGGCCCCGGGGCCGGCCCGGGTGGGTCTTGCTGCACGGCATAACGGTCCCGGGGCGACACCACGATGCGCTACGGCGGATGGCGCGGTCGCTTGCGGCGGCGGGGCATTACGCGATCGCCCCTGAGGTCTCGGCGTGGCGCGACTTGAAGGTGGACCCCGGGGAGACGCTGCCGGCGGTGCTGGCGGGCCTCTCCGGCCTTGCGGCGCAGACCGCCGCCGACCGGCAACGCATCGGGCTAATCGGCTTCAGCGTGGCGGGCCGCTGGGCATTCAGTGTCGCCGCCGAGGAGCAGGCACGCCTGAAGGCCGTGGCCGCCATGGGCGGATACTGGGACATCGAACGGACGCTCGCCGCGATGGTGGGCGGTGAACATGAGTGGGCCGGCCAGCGCTACCGGTATGACCCGGAGCCGTACGGGCGGTGGATCATGGGCGCCAATTTGCTGCCAATGCTGGAGGGAGCCGACTTCGGCTCGCCAGCTGACCGGGCGCAAGCCGCCGAGGCGCTGCACATCCTTGTCCGCACGGCCGGCCAGAACGGCGCCATGGCACGCACGGCCGTCTACGACAGCCTGAACGCCAGCCTTCGGGCGCAGCTCAGTCCCGGTGCGCACCATCTCTGGGACCTGCTCGCTCCTCGCTCGTCTGACAAAGCGGCCGCGCGGCAGCCGGCTGCCGAACTGGCGAGGCAGATGGCGCGTGCCGCCGTCGACCGGTACCCGTTGCTGGCCAGCAGCACCGGCCTCGATGAGCTGCGGCTGCCGCTCGTGCTCATGCACGGCCGCTCCGATCGGCTCATCCCGTTCACCGAGACGCTGCGGCTCGCTCAAAACCTGCCCCCGCGGGCCGTGCAGCGGGTGACCATCACCCGGCTGTTCGGACATACGCGGTCGAGAGAAGCTCGTCCCCCGCGGGACCCGGCCGCGCGCGCAAAGGAATTTGGGGCGTTCGCAGGGACGATCCAATCGCTGCTCGCCGCCGTCGAGGCGTGACGGTCATCAGCCAGCGCCGGGAGTCGGGACGTCCGGAGCGAGCGAATACTTCCGGAAGCTCACCCAGGCTACGAGCACGAGCATCCCCGCCACCGGCCCGACCAGCCGGATGCCGAGCGGGTTTTCGCCTGTATCGCCCGCGAGGAGGATCGCCGCGAAGACCAGGGGCGAAAGGGCGGTCGAGGCCTTCTCGACCATGTTCTGGGTGCCGTAGAACATCGCTTCGCGGCGGGTGTGCGTCCGCCCCGCGTCGTAATCCACGATGTCCGCGGTGAGGATATTGGGGAACAGGAACACGCCGGCGGTGGCCATCCCGCACAGGAGGATCGCCCCGATCGCCTGGGCCAATGCCGGCAGCGCTGGCACGAACCCCGCGAAGAACAGCAGCGGGAATGCCGCCGCCGACCAGAGCATGGCCACCCGGTAGGCCCGGGCCTTACCGAAGCGGTGGGCGAGACGCCGATACACCGGGATGGCCGCCAGGATGCCGGTGATTACGGCCGCGGTCAGCATGAATGTGAACGCTCCGGTGTTCTCCGAGCCCTTCAACCCAAACACCGTGGAGTCGGCGAGTACCGTATCGACGTAGAACGGCAGCACGGCCGTGAGCATCTGCAGCCCGGTCTGGAACAACACGAAGCTCGGGAGGTAGGCAAGGAACTGGGGGTTCGAAAACGTGTCCCGGACCGCCCGCCGGAACCCGGGCGTGGACGGGGTTGCGTCGGCCCGCGCGTACGGCCAGATCACGATCATCGCGCCGTACCTCACGGCAAATGCGATGAACGCGACCGTGATGGCCATCGTGGCAAACCCGAACTGCTCGACCACGAGCGAGCTCACCGAGAGGCCCACAATCGCCCCGACAACGCCGAACACGAGCTGCCAGGTCGCCACCGAGATCCGGTCATCCGGGTGGCGGGCGATGGTTGGCAGGAGCGCTTCCTGCGCGGCGCCGGAGAGGTTGCTGAGCATGTAGAACGCCATCGCAAGAAAGAAGAGGTAGGTCAGGTTAACCAAACTTGCGTGGCCGACCGGCGGCAGGAAGAAGAAGACGAAGAGGCACGCCCAGAAGGGCGTGAAGATCACGATGAATGGCAGCCGCCGGCCCCACCGCGACTTCGTCCGGTCGGTCCAGTAGCCGATGAGCGGGTCGTCGAAGGCTTCGATCAGGCGCGCCACGGTGAGGGTCACGCCGAGCAGTACGCGCGCATCGATCCCCCAGGCGTCGGAGACGCGCGTCGCGATGGTGGCGTCGGATGGGGGCGCGTAGAAGTAGACAAGCCAGAGCGACCACGTCTGGGAGACGGCATTCCCGGCGACAGACGCGAATCCATAGCTGAACCGGATCTTGCCGGGTGTCCGCACCTCGGAGGCGGCCATGGGCAGGCCCTTCTTCGGCGCGCCACGGGGCCGCCGCTGGCCCAAGTATGCGAGGGAGAGCGAAGCCTGCGGAGGGCCTCCTGGGTCTGTCCCTGGTTCCCCATTCGGCCGGGCTCCAGCGGCAGCCACACGGGTCCCACCCCTCTGCTACGCTACATGCAGTCTCGCGCGGAGCCGCCCGTTGTCCCTTCGTCTGTTTTCGTCGCTTGGCCAGGAAACCCGAGAGTTCCGGCCAGTTTCGCCCGGCCGTGTCTCGATGTACGTCTGCGGGGTCACCCCCTACGACGTCACCCACCTCGGCCACGCTTTCTCGTATGTCCAGTTCGATACGCTCCGCCGCTACCTCCTGTCCCTTGGCTACGACGTCAAGTACGTCCAGAACGTCACCGACATCGACGACGACATGATCATGGTGTCGAAGCGCCAGGGCGGACGTCCCATCCCCGAGATCCGCGATGAGAACGATGCCATTTTCCGGAACGACCTTGACCGCCTGAACGTGCTGCGACCATCGGCCTACCCGTTTGCCACGGACCACATCCCGGAGATCATCGAGACGACCGCCAGACTCGTCGAGCGCGGACACGCGTACGCGGCGGACGGCGATGTCTTCTTCGAAGCCGGGACGTTCGCGCGCTACGGCCGTCTCAACGGTCTCGCGCTCGAGGAACTCGGCAAGCTCGAGAACCCGGAGTCGAAACGCGCCCATAAGAAGCGCGGCCCGCTCGACTTCCTGCTCTGGCAGCAGGTCGACCCGGGCGACCCCAGATGGGAGAGCCCCTGGGGGCCAGGGCGGCCCGGCTGGAGTATCGAGTGCACCGCGATGTCGGTACGGCACCTCGGCCAGCAGATCGACATCCACGGCGGCGGGCACGACCTGATCTACCCGCACCACGAAAATGAGATCGCCCAGGCGGAGTGCGCCTACGGAGTCGAGCCGTTCTGCGGATGGTGGCTCCATAACGGCATGCTGCAGCTCGATGGCGTCAAGATGAGCAAGTCGCTCGGCAACCTGGTCCTCGCCCGGCACCTCATGGCCACCTACGAGCCCGACCACCTCCGCCTCTACCTGCTCAGCAACCACCTCAGGTCCGATGCGAACTACCACGAGGGCGACCTCGATGCGCTCGCCGGCCGGTATTCCCGGTTGAAGGCTGTCTCGACCCGGGAGGACGCCGGCGCCGCGCCCCCGGATGGTCCGGTGTTGCGTGCGTTCCGCGAAGCGATGGATGCGGACTTCGACGCCCCCGGCGCCCTGCACGCGCTCGACCAGGCGGCAGAACGCCTCCAATCAGGTTCCGGGGAATCCACAACGGCGGCCGAGATTCGGACGGCCCTGTCTACTCTCGGGTTCGCCTTCGCGGGGGCCCGCGGTCCGGCGACAGGCGACCTCACACCGTAGTCCCGCCGGACCCCACAACGCCGCGCCGTTCGAGTGCCTCGACCTCGGAGGAGGTGAGTCCCAGTGCGAGCAGGGTCTCGCGCGTGTGTTCCCCCAGCAGCGGCGCGGGCGCGCCGGGTTCGCCGGGAGTCTCGCTGAGCTGGATGTGCAGCCCGATGATCCGTTGCCGCCCAAACCGGGGATGGTCATGTTCCACGACATAACCATTGGCGGCCGGCTGTTCTTCCCGCGAAAGCGCGGCATAGTCAAGGACGAGCGATGCCGGGACATCGGCCTCGCGCAGCCGCTCCAGCCAGTGTTGAGACGTGCCCGAGGCGAATGCCGCTTCGATCAGTGGCTCCAGGTCTCGCCGGTTGACCCAGCGCCCGTAGCCACGGGCGAAGCGGGGGTCATCGGCAAGCTCGGTCCGCCCCAGCGCGGCCAGGAGGCGGGGCCAGAACTTCTGGTCGATCCCGACCACCATCACCCACTTCCCGTCGCTGCACTGGTAGTGGCCGACGGTGGGCGAGGCCCGGAACTCGCGCGGCCGCTCTTCGCCGAAGTGGAGGTAGTGCAACAGCTCGGGAGCCTGGAGCGCCAGTTGTGTGCCCAGGAGCGACACCTCGACCTTCTGGCCGATTCCGGTCCGTTCGCGCACAAAGAGGGCAGTCATGATCCCGAGGGCCAGGTTCATCCCGCCAGTCTGGTCGGCGATGCCGGGATACGGGACCTCCGGGCGCGAGCCGGGCCCGCCGCCGGAGTGCTGCGCGAAGCCGCTGTACGCCTGGGAGATCTGGTCGAACGAAGGCAGGTCCGCCATCGGGCCTTTCGTCCCCCAGCCGGTCGCCTGGGCGTAGATGATCCGGGGGTTCCTTGCGGCGAACGCTTCGTACCCGAGGCCCCAGCGCTCCATCGTCCCCGGACGGAAGTTTTCGACCACGACATCGCAGCCCTCGCCGAGCCGGAGCGCCAGATCTTGGCCCTCGGATGTCCTGAGGTCGATACACACGGATTTCTTTCCCCGGTCGAGCGCTTCCCAGAATGCCGAGAAGCCGTCGGGCTCTCGCCACATGCGGCGGCCATAGTCGCCAGCCGGCTCTTCGACCTTGATCACCTCTGCCCCGAAGTCGGCAAGTATCACGGTGGCGAAGGGCCCCTGTTGGTATCGGGTGAAGTCCAGGACACGGATTCCAGTCAGCGGTTTCGGCATGCGCGGCAGTCTACCGGGTTGCAGCCCGGGCCGAGGTGACCCCACGCGCTGAGCAGTCACTCAGTTGTCACGTTTGTCACTTTGGTCCCCGGGCATACCGGGGAAGGACGGCCGGGGGCCTCCAACACGGGCTCCGCCTGAATCTGCGGAGGCCCACGCGAAGGGTGTCCGGCTGGCTGTTCCTGGCGTTCACTTTCTCCCGGGCGCAGCGGCAGTTGCGCCGGGTTTTGCCACCAAATCGCAACGTAGGCGCCCGTTCCCGCTGTCAATTCCGCGAAGCGCGCCGATAAGTAAGGTGAAATGAAGAGTCGAACGGGCTCCAACACGCGCGAAAGCGCCTTCATCGGCGTGATGTGCGCTGCCGGCGTGGTTGCGTTCGCGGCCGCCTTCGTCCTCGAACGGATTGAGGAACCCTTCGCACTTGGCGCCGTGGTGTTGCTCGCGGCCCTTAGCGAAGGGCTTTCCGTCCGCCTCTATTTCGACGGCCGCGTATCGATCTCGTTCGTAGGCACGCTCCTCGCCGCGATGCTGTTCGGGCCTCCGGGCGGTGTCCTTGCCGCCGCGTGCGTCGCCATGACCGGGTATGCCGTGGCCAGCCGGAACAAGCGGAAACTGGCGTTCAACTTTGGCCACGAAGTCCTCGCGGCGTTCCTCGCAGCCGTCTTCCTTTCCTCCGTTGATATGACGGGAGCTCAACACGCCATCGAACGCCCCTTCTGGGCCTTCTTCGGGGGCGTCAGCGGGGCGGCCATCCTGTTCACGGTCGATGCCTGGTCGGTATCCGCGATTATCGCGTTGACGTCGGGACGTTCGCTCAAGGCCAGCTACCGGGAAAACTTCGGTTGGCTGTTGCCGCACTACCTGGTCCTCGGCGTCGTCGGGGGCGGACTCGCGGTGGTCTACGGGCAACTCGGCATCGCAGCGATCCTGGTCCTTGCCCTTCCGCTACTCCTCAGCCGCTACTCCATCGCCCAGTTCGTCGACCGCACGCGAGAAAACGTCATGCGGCTCGAACGCTCGAACGAACAACTCCAGAGCGCATTCGTGGAAATCCGCGACATGTCGAACGAACTGAAGGACGCCTACACGGGTACTCTCGAATCGCTCGTGACGGCACTTGACGTGCGCGACCAGGAGACACGCGGCCACTCCGTGCGCGTCGCGCAGCATTCGCTGGATATCGCGAAGATGCTCGGCATCAAGGACGAGGAAGAGCTGCTGACGGTGTACCGCGGTGCGCTGATGCACGATGTCGGCAAGATCGGTGTACCCGATGCGATCCTGCTGAAACCGGCGAAGCTCACCGAAGAGGAGTGGGAGTTCATGCGCAGGCACCCGGCGCTCGGGTACCGGATCCTCGCCCAGGTTCCCTATCTCCGCCCGGCCGCGAAAATCGTCCTGGCCCATCACGAACGCTGGGACGGCGATGGCTACCCGCGCAAGCTCAAGGGAGAAGACATCCCGCTCGGCGCGCGCATCTTCGCTATCTGCGATACGTACGACGCGATCATCTCCGACCGCCCATACCGTGAGGGCCAGTCGCCAGACGCAGCGCTCGCTGAGATACTGCGCTGCACGGGAACGCAGTTCGACCCAAAGGTTGTCGAGGCCTTCGAAGCAGCGTTCCCACGGTGGCGGGAGGAAGAACACGGCGCGACCAGGCGGCCGCTCTATCTTCCTGCCTGGAGGCAGGATCAGGATGCGCCAGGAAGAGCGGCGGGCTAGGACCCGCGCCGCTTTGCTGAAGGCTGCTACGGCGGCATTCGCCACCCGCGGATACGATGGCGCCTCGATCGATGCGATTGCCGCCTCGGTGGACCTGTCGAAGGGCGCCGTTTACGCGAACTTTCCTACCAAGCTCGACCTCTATTTCGGCGTCCTCAACGGCCTGATGGATCAGGCGGAACGCAGGCTCGACCGGGTGGCGGAGTCCCTGGCGGGCTCACCGGACACACTTTCCGCCGCGCTGCGCTACTTCGGCCTTCCCGGCGATACGGAGCATGCATCGCTCTTCGCCGATCTGTGGCGGACCGCGGCGGACCACCCCGCGGCACGAACCGTGCTCGATAGCTACCTGCAGCGCCGGCAGGCGGTCCTTGGGAAGGCCGCGATCGATGGAGGCGCCGCACCGGCGGAAGCGATGCGCCTGGCGGGCACGGTTGCCCGGCTCATCGATGCGGAGATGCTCTATCGCCGCTTAGGGCAGGTTGCCACGGAAGAAGCCGTCTCCTGAACCATGCGCCAGCGGAGGCAAAGAGAAAGCGGGCCTTGCGGCCCGCCTTCCCTTTGGTGATTGCTCCCGTTACCAGCTGATGGTGAGGGCCGGGACAGCCGTCGAAACGACCGCCACCGCCGCCAGGGCACCAACTACGAGGAGCGTCCGGAGCCTAGCCATAGGCACCTCCCGCTTTATCCGGCCGTTTGCCGACCGGCCGGTATGTAATAACCGGGGTGGACGGACGGTGTCAATACCGTGGACGTATGTTCCACACTGCTTAGACTCGATGCCGATTGTAAAAAGTGCGTGCTAAGTGACTTATCAGGCCTGGGGCACTTCGCGGCGGTGGATGCTCAGCCCAAGCTGCAGTTCCTCGATGAGCGCTTCGGCTAGCTCCCGGTCCTCATCGGCGGGCATGCCGCCGCGCCAAACGTTGAGCGCGATCTCGGCCAGCCGGTTCGCCCCGACCGAGCGTTCGGCGTCGGCCAGTTCCTCCGACCGCGCGGCCTGGTGCTGGATGATGCGCTCCTTCAGGATCTCGCGAACCTTTTCGTCGGCAGCCTGGCGCGCCTCGGTGTCGGAGAGTGGCGGCAGGCGGCGCACGATCAATGCCCTGGCCCTATCGCCGACCGGGTCGTCCTCCGCCGGCACCGAGAAGTCTTCGCTGTGCAACCAGCGGCGGAAGACTTCCCGATTGACCGCACCGCTGAACAGCGAGTCCGGATAGCTCCGGTACTGCAGGCGGAGGTGGGGGTAGCGCAGGAGGATCGCGAGGAGCACGTCCTCAGCGGTCACCGGAGTCTCCGCGGGGCGTCCGGCCGGCCGGGGCAGGCGGCCGGGCGAAAACGCGCGCACCCGTTCCAGTACCGCCTCCTCGCTCACACCCAGGTGTCGCGCGACGCGCTGGACATACATGGCCCGCTCGACCGGGTCCCGCACGGCCACGAGCACCGGACGGAGCCGATCGACAACCGCGCGGGCCTCCATGGGTGAGCCCGGCCGCTCGGGGCCCATGATGCGCTTCAGGAGGAACTCGGCGAAGGGCAAGGAATCCTCGACCGCCGATCTCCAGGTCTCTGGAGCGTCGCGCGCGATTTCGTCGGGGTCTTGCCCCGGGGGCAGTGGAGCCACGCGGAGATCGACATCGACGGCACCCGCCAGCGTGTCGGCCGAGCGAGCGGCCTGCGCCATTCGTTCGGGCGTATCGAGGCCCAGGAAGAGTCCCCCGGCACGCTCCGCAGCCGCGAGCCCGGCGGCGTCGGGGTCCATCGCCAGGACAATCCTTCGGGCGAACCGCCGCAGGAGCCGCGCGTGCGCCTCGGTGAGCGAGGTGCCCATGGTGGCGACGAGGTTGGTGAACCCTGCCTGCCAGGGCCCGATGACGTCCATGTAGCCTTCGACGACGACGACGGTGCCCGAATCGCGAATGCCTCCTGCCGTGTGGTCGAGCCCGAAGAGGGTGCGGCCCTTGTCGAACAGCTCGGTCTGGGGAGAGTTGAGGTACTTCGGTTCCTCGCCGTGGAGGCCCCGGCCACCCATGGCCACGAACTCGCCGCGCTCGTTGGCGATCGGGACAATCACGCGGCCCCTGAACCGGTCATACGGTTCGCGCCCGGCCTCGCCCTCCACCAGCAGTCCGGCTTCGAGCATGTCGCGGTCCTCGTAGCCGCGGTTGCGCAGGAAGTCGCGCAGGCCGCGCCAGCCCTCGGGCGCCCAGCCGAGGTGCCACGCCTGGATGGTGGCAGGCTTGAGGCCTCGCCGGTCCGTGAGGTACTCGCGGGCGGCTCTTCCCTCGTCGGACTCGAGGCAGCGCTCGTAGTGGTCGACCGCGGCGGACATCAGGGCCGAGAGTCGCTCCGAATGGCTGCGGCGGCGTCCGTCCTCGGCCGTGAGCTGGATGCCGGCTTCCGTGGCGAGGAGGCGGAGAGCGGCTTTGAAGTCCAGGCTTTCACGCTTCTGGACGAACGAGAAGAGGTCGCCGCCTTCGCCGCAGCTTCCGAAGCATCGCCACGTCCCCTTGTCGGGGAACACGTAGAACGACGGGGTCTTCTCCGTGTGGAAGGGGCAGAGTCCTTTGAGGCTTCGGCCCGACTTCTGGAGCTGCGTCACCCGGCCCACATACTCGGCGAGGTCTACCTGGCGCTTGACTGCTTCCACCACGTCCATTGCCACTCATCCTACGGGCAGACACCGACATGAGGTGACGCAACCGCGACGGCCCCGGGACGTCTGAACGGAGGCTCCCGGGTTACGTCACGGACCGAGCTGGACCTGGGTGGATGCCTGGACCTGCCCACCGATGAGGACTTCGACGGTAGCCGTCCCCGTACCGGCCGGCCGGGCCACCTCGATGGCCGGCGATGACTGGTCCTTCGCGAGGGCAATCGTGATGGAGTTGCTGATGGTCTGGCTCTCCAGCGTCACCCGCACGGTCACGTTGGTGGCACTCAATGCGCCCCCGGTGTTCCGGATGACAACGGAGATGCGGTCGGCGAGCACGTCGGCGGAGGCGATCACGATTTCCGGGGACTCCTGCGGCGGCAACAGGACGAACGTCGCCACGTTGTTGTCCTCGCGCAGCTCCTTGATCGCGTCCTTGGGGTCGACCGTCACGACGGCACGCTTGCCCTGGACGGTGATCGGGGGGTCCACCTCGAACTCCAGCGTGGTGGCGCCTCCATTCGCCGCCATGGCTGCTTCGACGACGAGTTCCTGCTGTGGCACGTCGCCGCCGCCAACTGCCACCACAACGGGGCCGTTGTAGGCGTTGTTGCTGACGTTCGATACCGTAATGCGGAGTACCGCGCCCCCATCGATGAGCACGGCGTTCGTCGGCACGAAGTCGGGAGAGTTCGGGCTCGGTGAAGGGCTCACGCTGGGCGACGGCGAAGGCGAGGGTTCGGGCGTATTGGTCGAGGTCGGGCCTGGAGTGGGCGTCACGTCGCGGGTTGGGACGAGGTCCAGCGTGTCGAGCGGGTCGATGGCGCTCCTGCGCGCCCAGCGAGGCTCCTGGCCCCCGGCTTCGACCAGCAACCACTCGAGGGAACGGCTTTTCCCGACAATGGTTATCTCCTCACCGGCCTTGAGGGTCCCGGTCTCGGCGAAGTCTTCTCCCGGGCCCCCACGGAGCGTCGCATCGGCCACCACGGTTCCCTTGATGCTTTGCGGCCGCTCACCCACGGGTTCAACCGCGATGATGCGTACTTTGTCGGAGTCCCTGGTCGCCCCCGACGACGCGGTCACCCGGACGAAGAACTCGTAGGTGCCTTTCTGGTCGAGCAGCAGGCGGAGTGTCGAACGGTAGCGGTTGTCCTCGGGAGTCTCGGAAACATCGACAAAGTCGACGGAGCGATCCCCGACGAAGAGTTCGAATCGCACGATCGGCTCGGTAGCCGTGGCCTGCACGATGACGTCCTCGGGCTGACCGATGTTGACGCGTTTGTCGCGGGGTGGCGAATCGACCTGTACCTCGAACCGGGTGGAGCCGCCGCTGCCGCCATCGTCTCCCCCGCTCACAATGCTGAAGAGCAGGAACACCACGATGCCACCGACCAGGGCGGCCAGGGCGACGAACACGTAGAACATCGGCTGACGCGCCGGAGGAGGGTCGTCGTAATCGAAGTACGGCTCTTCGTAGTCATCGTATTCGTCGTCGTACTCGTCGCTGCCATCCCAGTCCTGGTCCTCGTCCTGGTAGGCGCCGGCGGCGGGTGCACCGATGTACACCTCTTCAGCCGGCGGCTGGGGTGGCGGTGGATACGTTGCGCCGATGACAGGCTCATCGTCCGGATACTGTCCGTAGCGTTCACTCATGGCGGGTACGTCCGAGTATCTGGCGGCCCTTACCTACCAGCAATCCGCACGCACGCTACATAATGATTTGGTCAAGTAACGGCGTCGGGTGTTCAGACGTGCCACCCCTCGGCCTCCGCGCACCCCAACTCCGTGGCGAGCCGGATCGCGTAGCGGTCGGTCATGCCGCTCACGTAGTCCGCGGCGCGCCGTTCGACGGGGTCGTCCGGAAGCGAATAGTCGGTGGAGATCCCAGCGGGGTTGGCGACGAAGTGGCGAAACAGGAAGAGCACGATCCGCTTTCCGCGTTCCGCCTCCTGCCGGGTCGAGTCGTACAGGTAGACCCGCCGGAACATGAACTCCCGCAGCTCGTTCGCAGCCGCGTGGATGCGAGGGCTGAACTGGATGACCGGGTCGCTGCCCGCCCCGGTCGCGGCCCAACTCGCCTCGATGGCGTCGCAGATGAGGGTGTTCAGGCGCTCGGCGTGGCTCTCCCCGAGCGCGCTTCGTGCCGCCGACGGGAGGTCGTCCTCCGTGAGCAGGCCGGCGCGGATGGCGTCGAGGATGTCGTGATTCACATACGCGATGGCGTCGGCCGTCTTCACCACCTGTCCCTCGAGCGTCCCGGGGACGCCCCAGCCTTCAGCGAAGATATCCTCCCGGGCTTTCGAACTCTTCTCGATAGCCTCGAGGACCTCGAACGTCAGGTTCAGGCCCTTGCCGCCATTCTCCAGTTTGTCCAGCACCCGCACCGACTGGTAGTTGTGACGGAAACCCTCGGGCAGGCATTCGGCGAGCGCCTCCTCGCCGGCGTGCCCGAAGGGTCCGTGTCCGATGTCGTGCCCGAGTGCCGCCGCCTCCGCGAGGTCTTCGTTCAGATTCAGCGCTCGGGTGATGGTGCGGGCAACCTGGGCAACTTCGAGGGTATGCGTGAGGCGGGTGACATAGTGGTCCTGGGCCGGCGCGATAAAAACCTGCGTCTTGTGCTTCAGGCGGCGGAACGCCTTCGTGTGCAAGATCCGGTCGCGGTCGCGCTGGAAATCGGTGCGGACAGGCGAAGGGGCCTCGGGGCGGCCGCGGCCGCGGGATGTCGAGCTCCGCGCGGCGAAGGGACTCAGGCGCTGTTCATTCCCTTCGAGCCGCCGGCGTACCGCATGCAGGTCCACATCGTGATTCTAGGCCGCTTTCGGACAAGGAATGTCGGGGCCAGTGTGAGCCACCATTCATAGCCGCGAGCGGAGTGTGAACTGGGCGATGGAGCGCGGCCTGCCCGGGTGAAACGCTGTCTCCAGGGCAGTGACGGCACCGCCCGGAGGAGAAACATGTACATCCAGACGATCACCTTCGATGTGACCGGTATGACGGAACAACAGGCGCACTACTACGTCGAATCGCTGCGCCTGGGCATCAGCGAATTCGATGGCCTCGCCGCGCACGCACGCGTGCGGATCCCCTCGAGCGGCCGCTATGCCATCTTCTGTACCTGGGAATCGCGCCATGCGCTGCGGGCGTTCCGCCACTCCGATACGTACGCGCGCTTTGTCTTGAGCCCGAACGTCGCCCACCTGCGCGACCGGGACGAGGCAATCGAACAGGATGCCGCCGAGACCAAAACGGTACGCGCGGCCGCCTGAACAGCCACCCGGGCTCCCGGCGGACTACCCGGCGGGAGCCCGGCCGAGCTTCACTTCCGCGTTCGCGATGATCTCCCGTGTGCGGTCAAGCATGTCGGGGCTGACGCTGACGCTGGTGATGCCCCATTCGACGAGCTTTTCCGTCACTTCCGGGTAGACGCTCGGCGCCTGACCGCAAATGGACACCGTGATGCCCCGGCGCCTCGCCACCGCCACGGCAGTCTGGATAGCCGCCATCACCGCATCGTCGCGCTCGTCGAAGGTGTCGGCGAGAGCCTCGCTATCCCGGTCGATGCCGAGCACCAGCTGGGTCAGGTCGTTCGACCCGATCGAAATGCCGTCGATCCCGACGTCGATGAACTTGTCGAGGATGATGACGTTCGAGGGGACCTCAACCATCATCCAGAGCTTGAACTCGTCGCTGCGCACCAGCCCCTCCTCGGCCAGGAGCTGCTTCACGCCTTTCAACTCGGCGGGCGTGCGGACAAACGGGACCATGACGTAGAGGTTCTTGAACTCCGCGCGGACCTGCTTGATGGCCTCTACCTCGAGCCGGAAGATGTCCGGCTCGCGGATGTACCGGCTGGCGCCCCGGTACCCGATCATCGGGTTCTCTTCGTTGGCTTCGAATTCCGCGCCGCCCCGCAGGTTGGCGTATTCATTCGTCTTGAAGTCGGTCAGGCGGTACACCACCGGCCGAGGGTTGAACGCCCGGCAGAACTCGCGCAGCCCTTCGAAGATCTGGCGCGTGTACTCCCCCGGGTGTCCTTCCTGGATGAAGGTACGGGGGTGAGTGCCAATCTGCGCGACGATGAACTCGGCGCGCAGCAGCCCCACGCCATCGACACTCCGCTGCGAGATGCGGTCCGCGAGTTCCGGTTCGGCCAGGTTCACGTACAGCCTGGTCGTCGTCTTCAGCCCGGATGAGCGGGCGTACCGCTCCTTCTGGCGTTCGAACCAGGCCAGCCGCGATTCGGCCCGGCCTTCGTAGACCTTGCCGGCCGACCCATCGACCGTCACCAGGCGGTCTTCGCCCAGGCCCGTCGTGGCGCCCCCGGCGCCAACGACGCAGGGAATCCCGAGTTCCCGGCTCACGATGGCCGCATGGCACGTTCGACCGCCGCGCTCGGTGATGATGGCCGAAGCGCGTTTCATGGCCGGCACAAAGTCGGGCGTTGTCATCTCGGCGACCAGCACATCGCCCGGCTGGACGATGTCGATGTCGTGCGGATCGTGCACGACTCGCACCACGCCGATGCCCACGCCAGGGCTGGCAGGCTGGCCGGTCAGCAATACGGGCGCGACCTCGTGGTCGCCCATGTCGTCTTCCTCGTCGTGGCCGGCCCGCATCGTGGTCACCGGGCGCGCCTGTGTCAGGTAGAACTTCCCGCCCTCGTACGCCCACTCGATGTCCTGGTGGGAGCCGTAGTGGTCCTCGACGGAGCGGCCGATGCGGGCGAGTTCGCGGATCTGTTCGTCCGTTAGTTTTTGCGTTTCGCGCAGGTGCTCGGGGACTGGCAGCCAGGCGTTCGCCCCTTCGTGGCTCCCATCCGAGTCGACGGCCCGGGCGATCATCTGGTCCTGCGGGGTCAGCGTTTTGTCGAGGATCTGCAAGGATTCCTTGTGGACCATGTACAGGTCGGGGGAGATCTCGCCGGAGACGATGCCCTCGCCAAGGCCGTAGACCGCCTCGATCGTGATCCGCGACGCGTCGGAGGTCACGGGTTCGACGGTAAACATAACGCCGGACTTTTCCGATTGCACCATGCGCTGAACGGGTACTGCGAGCCCGACCTTCATGTGGTCATAGCCCGCTTCCTCGCGGTAGAAGATGGCACGCCCTTCGAACAGCGACGCCCAGCAGGCCTGTACGGCCCGGACGACGTTGTCGGCGCCGACGACATTGAGGTAGGTGCTCTGCTGGCCGGCAAAGCTCGCGTCGGGCAGGTCCTCGGCGGTTGCCGAGCTTCGGACCGCGACCGGGCCGTCTCCGAGTTCCCGGTAGGCTTCCCGGATCTCTTCGGCCAGGCGGGGCGGCATGGGCGCTTCGATGATTCGCCGGCGGATGTTCGCCGCCCGGTCGTTCAGGGTCTTCGAGTCATGGACGTCGAGGTTGAACAGCTCTTTCCTGATGACCGGTTCGAGGCCGGCCTGTTCGATGAAGCGGAAGTACGTGTCAGCCGTGACAACGAATCCCGGGGGGACGGGGATGGATGCCCGGGTGAGCTCTCCCAGGTTGGCGCCTTTGCCGCCGACGAGGCCGAGATCTTCCCGGCCAACTTCGGAGAACCACACTACCGAACGCGTAATGCTAACCAATCTGCCTATACCTCCGCGCACCGCGCATAGTGCAGACCGATGGCTTCGGTCGCCCGATTATAGACCGGTTGCGGCGCAACATGCGCCCCTCCCTTCGGTCCGAACATGCCATCCCCATCGGTCCCGTTACTCGACCGTTACGGTCTTTGCCAGATTTCGTGGCTGATCGACATCGCACCCGCGCTGCACAGCCACGTAATACGAGAGCAACTGCAGGGGGATGGACGCAACCACCGGTTCGAGCAAAGCCGACACCTCCGGCACCGCGATCGTGGCGTCGGCGAGTCTGGCAATCTCGTCGTCACCCTCTGTTACCACCGCGGTGACCTCGCCGCCGCGGGCCTGCACCTGCTCGATATTCGACACGATCTTCGATCGCAACGCATGGCGCGTGGCGATGGCGATGGTCGGAAAGTTGGCATCGATGAGCGCGATGGGCCCGTGCTTCATCTCTCCGGCGGCGTAGCCTTCCGCATGGATATAGCTGATTTCCTTCATTTTCAGCGCCCCCTCCATCGCCGCCGGGAAGGCGAGTCCCCGGCCAAGGAACAGCAGGTGTTGCGTGGTCGCGAACCGCTTCGCCATGCGCCGGTAGATTGGCGCCTGCCTGAGCACCCTCGCAACCGCTTCGGGGACACGCGCCACCTCCTGCATGCGTTCCTGCAGTTCGCCCGGGGCAATGGCCCCCCTGGCCAGCCCCAGTTTCAGGGCGAGCAGGTAGAGGGCAACCACCGATGCCGTGAAGCACTTGGTGCTCGCCACGCCTCGCTCCAGCCCCGCGCGGGTGTACACCGTGCCATGCGCCACGCGCGTCGTCTGGGCGCCTTCCGTGTTGCAGATGGTCACCTGCAGCGCTCCCTTCGCCTTCGCCACGGCCATCGCTTCGAGCACGTCGACCGTCTCGCCCGACTGGCTGACGGAGATCACGAGTGTGCCCGGGCCCAGCACGGGGTCGCGATAGCGAAACTCGCTGGCGTTGTCGGTCTCGGCCGGGATGCGGGCAAAGGCTTCGATGTACCGCTGCCCAAGCATCGCCGCGTGCAAGCTCGTGCCCATACCGATGAGGACGACGCGCTCGACCTGGGCCAGCCGATCGAGCGCGGGCCCCAGGTCGTCGAAGTAGAGTTCGGCCGGGGCAAGCGTCCCAAGGCTCCAGATCGTGTCGGAGAGTGCTTCGGGCTGCTCCATGATCTCCTTGAGCATGAAGTGCTGGTGCTCGCCCTTGAGAGCGCTCACCGGGTCGATAGGCACCTTCCGCCGGACGACTTCGACCGGATTCCCGGCTGCATCGATGAAGTCCGCCCCGGCCCGGTCCACTCGCGCCAACTGCTGGTCGGCGAGGAAGGCGATGTCCTGGGTCAGGGGAAGGACGGCGGCGAGGTCGCTGGCGAGCATCATTTCGCCAGCTCCATAGCCAATCACCACACCCCCCGCATTACCCACGCGGGCGGCGACCATGGTCCCGGGCTCGCTGGCGGCCATGGCCACGATCGCCTGGGAGCCCTCGAGCCGTAGCGCGGTCTGGCGCAGCGCCTCGAGGAGGGTATCACCCGCTTTCAGGCGGTCCTCCATCAGGTGAGCGATCGTTTCGGTGTCGGTCTCGCTCTCGAAACGATGCCCGGCGGCGATGAGGCCGGCCCGGAGCCCCGCATAGTTTTCGACGATGCCGTTGTGGATGACCACGACCTCGCCGTTGCAGCTGAGGTGCGGGTGCGCGTTCTGGTCGCTCGGCTTGCCGTGGGTGGCCCAGCGGGTGTGCCCGATCCCGGTGGTCGCCTCACTCGCTGTCCCATGGAGTGCCGATTCGAGGTTGCTGATCTTTCCCTGGCGCTTCGTGATATGGATCCCGGTGCTTGCGGGGTCGAGGACGGCGATGCCGGCCGAGTCATAGCCGCGGTATTCCAGGTCCTTCAGCGCGCGTAGCAGGACCGGGATCGCGGGCCCTGCGCCCGCGTATCCAACGATTCCACACATGACGAGTTACTCCCTTTGCCTGTTCTCCCCGGAGGGGAGCGGACGGCAGCACGCGGCACCCCGCGGAGGGGCGCTGGTTCGTTCCAGAAGGGACGACGTGGAAGAGCAAAGGGGGTGCGAACCCCTGGCACCTGGACCACCTTTGTCAGCCGGTTGCCCATGCTGGTTTGTGTGCGTCCTGCGGCTGTGCCTGCCGGGGGGCCATCCGCCGAGTC
>JAHDWR010000003.1:36020-43977 GCA_023382755.1 Dehalococcoidia bacterium | reverse complement strand
CGGGAGGCGCCACGGTGGGCGCGGTGCCAGCCGCCTGGCGTCGTGCCGCTGGCGGCGCGCCCGGATCGAGTGCGGATGCTGATGCCCGAGGAGGCCCGGGTGCTTCGGCCGAGGGCGACCGCTGGACTGCCGAAGAGCTGGGCGGCGGGGCGCCGGGCGAGGGTGGCGCCTGGGCAGCCGGCCCGCGAAGACCAGTCTCGGCCCGGCCCTCGCGGCGCAGCGTGAGCGGGCACGGGAACTCCGCGCGGGCGGGCAGGTCCGCCCCTGTGGCGGTCTCGGCCGGTGTCGTGAGAGATGGCCCTTCGGTGGTCGTGGACGCGGCGGGTGTGGTCTCGCCGGTCGAGGGATGGTGGACTCGCGGCGGCACTTCCGCGGCGCCGTCCGGCGGAGAAGCGGGCGGCGTGGCCGATGGGGCCGATGGGGCCGGTCCCGCCGCGACGACGGGCCGGGATGACGGCGACGGTGGTGGAAGGGGTGCGCCCGGCGAAGGCGAAGCAGCAGACGCGGCCGGGGCCGGAGCAACGACGCGCCGCACGACAGGAGTCGGCGTTTCTGCGGGACCCGTTGGTGCACTGCCCGCCGGCGCTGCTGCCTCGGGCGCCCCGCGCGACGGGCCCGTTGGCTCGTCCCCGGGCGGCTCCTCCGTGGGAGCGGGGGTAGCTTCGACCCGGCGCTGGACGGGTGCCGCCCCCTGAGGGGCGGAGGGAGCCGGCGCGCGCGCTGCCTCCGGGTGAGCATCCGGCTCACGATCCTGAGAGGCCCGGGCGACGGTCCTTTGGGCTCCCCCTGGAGGTGTCGCCGGCCGGGCGCCAGTGCGACCGGTCCCCGCCGGTGTCGGGAGTGCGGTCGACCCGGCAGCCGGGGCTTCGGGCGTTGAGCCTTCGGGCGCTGAGCCTTCGGGCGCCGTAGGCGCCGTGGTTTCCCGGTGGCCGGGCCGACCCGGGGGCGGCGCCTGTGGACCCGGGCTCGAGCGCCGGTGTACGGGAGCAACGGGTGCTTCCAGGCCCGCGCCGGGCGGCGCGGAATCCGCTCGCGCCGGCTCGACCGCTGATGCGGGGCCCGCTGTTCGGCTTGCAGGCGCGCCGGGGACGGCAGGTGGTGCGGCCGTCCCCTCGGACTGGCTCTCTCCGGGGACGGGGGACTCCGGTGCCGGTGCCGGTGCCGGTGCCGCCCGCCGTTGCACCGGGAGGTGGTCTGCGGATGGGACGGGCCGGTCCGCGTCAGAAGCGGTCTGCCCGGCCGGGGCTGTTTCGGTGCTGGCTGTCTGCGGTCCCGGGGTGATGTCCGCGGGCGCTGCCGTGGGAGGCGGGGCTTCGGGAGTCACCCGACCCGGAGTTGTAGCCGCGGCTGGTGGTGCGGGCGGCGCGGCCCGCCGAACGGGGACTGGATCCGGCTCGGGGCCACGGGGTTCCGCCACGCGGCGCTGGATCGCCGGTGCTGCGCCGACGTCAGCTGGCGGCGGCAGTGGCGTTCCGGGTCCTGCCACCGGGCGAGCCGGCTCGCCGGGTACTGGCGGGCGCGCGGCCTGCCGCCGCGCCACCGGCGCGGCAGGCTCTTCCGCCGGCGCCCCGCGTGAGGGCACTGCTGATGGCAACGGCCCGGATGGCGGCGCTCCGGCGGAAGCTGGAGCCCCGGGGGCCGTCTCGGGTGGGGGAGGTGCGGAGGTTGCCTCCTGCCGCCCTGCGGGGCGTTGCCCTGGCTCCCTCGAAGGTGCCGCGCCGGGGTGCGGTGCTCCCGGCAATGTCCTTCGTTGCGGCTGATCGGCGCTCGCAGGTGCGGCTGCCTCCGGGCGAGCCACGGCCGCGGGCGGCGGGCTACCGGCCACTGGCGGCTCGGCGGCTTCTTTCCTGCCGAGGGTGGCTGGCGCCGCGGCGGGGCCATCAGGGGGAGTGGGTGGTGCGGATGGTGATGCGGCCAGGGCCGGGCCGGCAGTCGCTGCCGGCGCCTGCGGTTCAGTCCGCCGCTGGACCCGGGCTTCTGCCGGAGCGGCTGCCGGAGGTTCCGGTGTTCGCCGTGCCGTCTCGCCGCCAGACGGCGTGTCGTCGAGGGGATTGGCCGCGGATTGGCCGCTGGGGGCCGCTGGCGGAGCCAGGCCCGGGGACGGGGTCTCAGCCGCTCCGATCCCGGTTGCCCGGACCGGAGGCCGGGCGGGCGCTTGCGGGCCGGCTGCCCCTGAGGCCGGAGCAGGTTCCGCGGCCTGGCGAGCCATGTCCGGGCCCGCAGGCACTGCAGCGGGCGCTCCTGTCCTCGGCGAGGTTGGTGCAGGCGGCTCGGCCCCGGCTGCGGCTGACGGTCCGGTCTCGCGGGTCGCGGGCGGTGTGGCCCCCGCGTCAGGCTGCGGCGAGGGCGGATCTGCAGCCGGTCTGTCTTCCGCCCCGGCGCGGCCCGGGGAAGCGGGCGGGAGAGTCCCAGCAGCGGGTGCAGCGGGTGCAGCGGGTGCAGCGGCCGGGGCCGGCACTGTTTCCGGGGCTGGTTCGCCGGCCGCCGGGTCGCTTCTGCGACGGATCGCCCGTGGCTCTCCCGTTGCCTGCGGCCGCGTGGCGTGCCGATCCCCCTCGGGGGCGGGGGTGCGCTGAATCGGAGGAGGTGGTGTGGCGGGGCCGGGAGGCGCGCTGCTGGCCGGGCCTGGCGGCGCCGGTCTTCCGCCAGGCAGGGAAACGGAGCCCGGAGCCTCCTGGATGCGCGTTCGCCGCCCCGTGCCTCGTGGCGGGGGCGGCTCCGGCACGGGTTCGACCGGCATCCCGATAGATTCCAGGGCGGGAGCCGTGTCGCGCTCCAGGTTGCGCGCCTCAAGGATGTCCCAGGCCGACTCCAGGCGCCGCAGCCATGAGCCCGTGCCCGTTTCGCCCGCCGGTTCTTCCGTGGGCTCTGCTTCGGCAGGAGGCTGATCGGGTGAGGCGGACTCCCGCTCGACTTCGAAATCCGGGGTGCTGACTGCCCGGAGCGGCGGCATCTCGGCGGCCCTGGGTGGCGCCGGAGATGCGTCGGCAGGAGCCGCGCCCCGGTAGGTCAGGAGGCTCTGCAGCGAGCCGGCGAACGCTTCGGACTGGCGGGCCACTGCTCCGGTACCGCCACCCCATGTCCCGCCGCCCACGAGGGTCTCGTTCACGCCAGCGCCAGCGCCGAGGATCCCCTCGCCGTACCGCGTCGCGCGCGCCAGGATCGCACTCGACAGGTCCTCGGCGGGACTCTCCGTTGGACCAGCGGGGGGCACCGCATCGTCCTGCATCGCTACCTGCTATCCCTACGCAATGGTGAACTCCTGGAAGGCGAGTTCGAGCGACTCGATGAGCACCGCCGACTGTTCGGTCTGCATCGTCGGGCCGGTCCACTTCACCGGGTAGGCGTTGATGAGGTTCCAGCGGAAGACCTCAGTGCCTTTCTTGTCATAAAGAACGATCGAGATGTTCTTCTTCTCGCTGCTCTTGGCGGCTTTCGTGGCCAGCCGGTGCAGCCACTCCCAGAGGTGGGTCGAAGAGGTCACTCCGCGCTTCAGCGTCACGTTCGAGAAGCTGCGCCTGCCGGGGAGCTTGTGGACGAAGTCGTTGACGCCACCTTCCTGGTATTCGAAGACATCGACTTTCGCTTCGAGCCCCGAGCAGTCGGTGAACTTTGCCTGCTGCACGCCGGCGATTTCGACCGTGAAGTGGAAGCCAATCCAGGGGTCGGTGGTCGATCCAAGGTCAACCATCAGTGTGCCTCCTGGGCCGCATCGGCCAGTCTCCTGTTAATGTCGGCCACCTGGTCCACCCAGAGCCGCCTATCCCGGTGTTCCAATTCCATCAGAGATTCCGGTGGCCAATGGAAGTGGTAGGCGAGATAGGCTACCTCCTCGTTGAGCCGTTCGAGAGGGTAGCCCGCTATCCCCCCAGGCGTGAAATGTCCACATCGATGGGGGTTGAGCATTCCGGACACGTCACCGGGACCAGGCTCGTCCCTTGCTCGTTGATTTGGCGGTAGAGCCGTTGCAGAAACGCCAGGTCTCCGGTGAAGAGGTTCTCGATTTCGTGGGGCGTGACCTGCGGCAGCGAACCGAGCCGCGTGATCACGCGCGAGAGCAGGATGATGACGAGGTAGGCCTGGTTCTCGCGCACGCGCGGATCCCGCAGTGGCGCGATTTCGTCCATGGCCGTGGCGAGGCGCATCCGCCCTTCGCGGTGGAGGGTCCCCGCGGAGTCCACATACCCCTGCGGAAGCGTGAACTCGAACTCGGTTTGAAGTGCGTTCATTACCTGCGCCGTCGAGACTGGAAGAGGCAGGAGCCGCATCGACCCCTGCCTCTCTGTGCGGTTTCAGAAGCCGTAGGCCCCGAACCTACATCTTGACGCGCTTCATGTCCTCGAACACGAGCGTCATCTCTTCGATGCCGTAGGCGGTCGAGTCGGACTGCATCTGGGGACCGGAGATCTTCGAAGGCCACACATTGATCAGTTCCCAGCTGGCCACGGGCGTGAGGCTCTGGTCGAACATGGTGATGCTGGCGTTCGTCCGGGCGCCGACGATATCACCGTCCTCGACCTTCTTCCGCCAGTCCCACATGTCGACGGTCTTGGTGACGCCGCGCTTGAGGGTGACATCGGTGAACTTCAGGCGGCCGGGGATCTTCTGGACCAGGTCCCGCCCCGAGGGGTCGACGACCTTGTGTTCGACGACTTCAGTCTCGGAGCCGAGGCCGGAGATCTCCGTGAAGAAACCGGTGACTTTTCCCCCGGCATCGAGGGAGAACATAAAACCTGTTAGCGGATCTGATTCGCGAGCGGGCATTGCGCGTCTATTCCTTTCGTGTCAATCGAATGCCGGGCCGTTTAGGCTTCGGGCGCGTACTGGCTGATGCGGAAGATCACGAATTCAGCCGGCTTCACCGGGGCGATGCCGATGTCGACGATCAACTGGCCCAGGTCACGCGTCTCCTGGGGGTTGTTCTCCGCATCGCACTTCACGAAGAACGCCTGCTCCGGCGTGGCGCCGAAGAGCGCTCCCGAGCGCCACACCACCCGCAGGAACGCGCCGATGTCCCGGCGCATCTTCGCCCACAGCATTGCGTCGTTCGGTTCGAAGACGGCCCACTGGGTGCCACCTTCGATCGACTTCTCGACGAAGTTGAACAGGCGGCGGACGTTCAGATATCGCCACGACGGGTCGCTCGAGAGCGTGCGTGCGCCCCAGACGCGGATGCCGCGGCCGGCGAAGATCCGCAGGCAGTTCACGCCGTTCGGGTTGAGCACGCTCTGTTCCGCGCCAGTCAGGTTGATGGGCAGCGAGATGACGCCGCGGATGACTTCGTTCGCCGGTGCCTTGTGCACGCCGCGTTCGTTGTCGTTCCGCGCCCAGATGCCGGCCATGTGGCCCGAGGGCGGGATCGTGATCGTGGTGCTCTTCGCGTTCGGGGTTGGGTCGGCCACGGTGACCCAGGGGTAGTACATCGCGGCGTACTTCGAATCGTAGCCGGCGGTGTTCATCCGCCATTCTTTCACCTGCTGGGCGTTCAAGTCCGGGGGCGTGTCGATGATGGCCACGCGGTCGCCCATGCGTTCGCAGTGGGCGATCATCGCCAGCTGCACCGCCTTCACGCCGTCCATATCGAGGATGCCGGCCTGGTACGCGGCCATGATGTCCGGTGCGAGGACCATCGTGATTTCCTCGACGGCCTCCAGGCCATCGATGCCGCTGCGCTCAGTGACATCGCCCTGGTACTGGGCCGGCGTCACAGGCACCACCGCGGTGGTCGTTGCCGATGGCAGCGCCAGCGGATAGGTCCCGGGTGCGGGGGCGCGCTCGGCCAGGCTGAGGCCGGCGACTTTCACTTCCTCGAGCTGGATGAGGGTCGACTGCTTGTTCACGACATCGAAGGCGTTCTTGGCACCCTTGCCAAGCGTCAGGCCTTCGAACTTCTCCTCGGCTCCGCCGGCGCCCTTCACGGAGATCGTGAAGCTGTCATCGTCACCGGCCGTCACTTCGACGGTCAGCCCGTCGGCGTTCGCATCCGGCTTGGGGAGCGCGCGGATGGTGGCGGCCCCCTGCGAGCCTTTCGCGCTGATCTCGGCGACCGGCTGGGGGGCGGCGGGGCTCCCGGTGTCCTCCGCGCCGACCCGCACGACGTAGCACAGGCCGCCGCCGTTGTTGAAGTAACCGAAGACGGCGTGAGCCAGGTACGCGCCGGGGACAAATCCCCCGAACACGTCCACGTACTGCGTCCAGTTGGCGATCATGGTCGCCTTACCGACCGGGCCCTTCTCGGCGATTCCAAGGAAGGCGGCCACGGCGGTGCCGACGCCTTCGATGGGCTTTGTCCCCCGGTCCACTTCTTCGACGTAGACGCCGGGCGTTAGGTACGACGTAGCCATCAGGGCTCCTCAGGTGCGTATTGACGGGCAGTTGCCCGTGGGCGCGGCAATATTAGCAGCATCGCCGCCCGACTGTGCAATCCATGGCGAAAAATTGGCCGGACTTCAAGCCAGCAGGCGCGTCCGCGCCGTTACAGTTCGATGTCGTACGACGGCGAAGGCACCGAAATGGCCTGGGTCCTCTCTTTCCCGTCCGGTGTCACGATCGCCAGCGCGTGCTCTCCCGCGAGGACGCCGGCGAAGGTGAACTTCCCATCGGCGCCTGTCAGGGCCGTGTGGGCAGTCCCCACCACCGAGACGCGGACTCCGGCAACCGTCGCGAGCGGATCGCCCTTGCGATGCGCTAAGCCGGCGACCTGGATCCATCGCTCGCGCGGCTCTTCGCCCGCCTCGCCGAACTCCAGTTCGACGGTCCGCACCAGTGGTCCGGTGACCGGGGCAAAGACCTGCAGCGGAGCCGTTACCACCCATGTCAGCGAGGTCCGCAACTCATTGTCCATCACCCCCCACAGGTCGGCGGGCTTGATGATGTGGTCCGGCGGTGCGATGCGGCCAAGCAACGGGTACTCCGAGTCGCGAAGCTCGCCCTGGAAGTGGTGGGGCGGGACTTCCGTCCCACGGTACAGCGAAGCCAGCACCCGCCCGAGGATCCGGTGCTCGTCCTCGGGCTCGCGAGCCCACGCGGTCACCATGTAGCTCAGGTCCACGCGCCGGGGGGGCAGGTGCTGGGCCACCAGGCCCATGGCGGTGCGCTGCTTCATCGCCGCATCATCCCGGAACCCGGATCGCTCCCGGATGTCGAACATGAAGAGGTTCAGCGTCGGGCGTGAGAGCCGCCCGGACCACTCCCGGGTTGGGCGTTCGAACGAGACGTCGACTTCTCCGCGTTCGATCGGCACGTCGGAAATGAGGAACTGTTTCAGCGTTTCGTCGACGTCGTTGAGCACGGATACACGTCCCTGGCCGGACTAGGCCCGGGCTTCCTGTTCCAGTTCGCGCTGCACGCCGCCGGAAAGCACTTCGGAGGCGACCTGGTCGGCCTCGTGCTCCTGCGGGTCGTTTGCGGGACCAGCCGTCATCCCGCCTCCGGCCGGGCTGCCACCCGACCGCTGCTGGACAACGTGGGTCAATTCGTGCGCCATCAGGTGGCTGTCGCCGGGGGAGGCGTCCGAGCGCAAGAAGATATCGTTGCCGGTGGTAAAGGCCTTAGCCGTCATCTGCCGGTTCAACGTGTCGGCCTGGGCGTCCTGGTGGACGCGGACATCCCCGAAGTCGGCACCGAACGCGCCCTCCATCTGCGCGCGGAAACTCGAGTTGAGGCCGGAGCCCCCGCCCCGCTGGGAGTCGATCCGCGAAGCGATGTCGGCCCCAACCGGGCCGCCCTCCAGGCCGACCCGCGGCGTGGGGTCGTGCTTCATCTGGAGCTCTTCCTCTTCTTCGGCCGCACGCTGGACGGATGGGTCGTGCTTCATCTGCAGCTCTTCCTCTTCCTCCTCCACGCGCTGGATGGAGGGGTCGTGCTTCATCTGCAGCTCTTCCTCTTCCGCCTCCACGCGCTGGATGGAGGGGTCGTGCTTCATCTGCAGCTCATCCTCCTCGGCGGCGCGCTGCAC
>JAHDWR010000003.1:26356-35920 GCA_023382755.1 Dehalococcoidia bacterium | reverse complement strand
GGATGGAGGGGTCGTGCTTCATCTGCAGCTCATCCTCCTCGGCGGCGCGCTGCACCATGCGGGCAACAGCCTGGTTTCCGGCGCGGGCCTGCAAGGCAACGAGCGGGTGCGCGCCGCTGGCCGGGTTTCGCCGCGGCGCGGCCGTGTTGGACTCGGTGCGCTGGCGGTGGAGCGCACGTTCGGCATCGGCGGGCTGGTAGTCGGGCATGCTCTGCGGACCTCCCGGCGCACATCATAGCGGGTATCGCCCCGCCTGCCAGCAAGAATCGCGTGGGGACTACCGGAGGTACGCGATGTGGTCGCCGAATTCGGCCTCGGTCACCATGCGGCCAAGCTTCTGGAACTCTCGCCGCGTGGCCCGGATGAGGTGCCGCATCCCCATGGGGCCGCCGTCTTCGGCCGCCAGGAAGGCAGCCGCGAGCACGATGTTCCGGATGTTGCCGCCGCTGATCTTGAACTGCCGCGCGAGAAACGCCAGGTCGATGCCGGGATCCAGCGGCAGTTCCGGCGGGATCGTCGACTTCCAGATCCGCAGGCGGTACGGCTCCTCCGGCATCGGGAAGTCGATCACGAAGTGCATGCGCCGCAGGAACGCCTCGTCCAGGTTCATCTTCAGGTTCGTGGAGAGGATGACTGCCCCGGAGTACTCCTCCATTCGCTGGAGGAGGTACGCGGTCTCGATGTTCGCATAACGGTCGTGGGCATCCCGCACCTCGGAGCGCTTGCCGAAGAGCGCGTCCGCCTCATCGAAGAACAGGATTGCGTTCGACGATTCGGCGTCCCGGAAGATCGCGCCGATGTTCTTCTCCGTCTCTCCGATGTACTTGCTCACCACACCGGAGAGGTCGATCTTGTACAGCTCCAGGCCCAGCTCGCCCGCGATGACGTCGGCGGCCATCGTCTTGCCCGTCCCCGATTGTCCGGCGAAGAGGGCGATCACGCCCTTGCCCATGGCCAGCTTCCGGTCGAACCCCCAGGTGTCGTAGACGAGGTGTCGATGCTCGATCATGCCGCAGAACTCGCGCAGCTGTTCGAGCGGATCAGTCTCGAGCACGATGTCGTCCCAGACATAATGCGGGGCTATTTTCGAGGCGAGCGTGCTGAGGATCGGGGCCGACTGCGCCCGCGCCCCCGCATACAGGTCCTCCCGCCCGACAGACGGCCGGTCGGGGTCGCGCGCGACCGCGCGCCCATGCGCGGTCCGTACGGCCGCGGTGATCGCGTCCTTGCCCAGTCTGAACTTGCCCGCGAGCGCGGCGACCTCATTTTCGGCGACCCCGTTGTCCATGCCCGCGAGCGAGGTGGCCCACAACTCGAGGCGTGACTCGAAGTCGAGACCCGGGACGCGGAGCAGGGGCCCGGGGAACGCGGCTTCGGTTTCGCTGGCAAGGAGCGTCAATGGTGCGGCCGAACGCTCGGCCGCGGCGATGAGCTGGTCGCGCGCCGGGGTTTCCAGCGCATCGAGCCCCGTGACCAGCAGGGCGCCGTGCTGAAGCGCTGCCTCCCGCCCGGCGCGCGCGAGCACATCGTCGGCCCCGGCCGCCCCCTCCCGCGCCCGCGCGGCGTCGAACTCGACCAGGCAGCCCAGGCCGCTCGCGGAGGCGATGTACAGGGCGGTATCGCGGATTCGACCCGGGTCGGGGCCCCAGAGCGCCACGACGGGGGGCGTGAGGGATGTCGCCGGGTGGCGCGCCACCAGGTCGACTTCGGGTGTGGCCGGCTGGAGCGGTCCGGAGGCGGGGTGCACCCGTGTAGCACCGGCAATGGCCGCATCGATGCCATCGCCTCCGAGGAGGAAGCGCAACACCCGGTCGTCCAGTACCAGGGTCTTCGATGGGAGCGGGGTCGCCGGCTGGCCGGGGTCGTCGAGCAGTTCCACCAGCCGGTGGCGGCGCAGGGGCATCTGCTCGTCGAATGCGCCGAGCGCGGCAAGCGGGTCGTCCGAAAGCAACCGGAGGGCCAGTTCGACGCGCGGTCTCCGCCGGGAAACGTCGTCCTGGGCGTAGGCGATGAGCCGTTCGATGCCTGGGCGTGTCTCGGCCGCGAGGCACAGCCGGACGATGCCCTCTTCGAGTGCTGAGAGGCCGCAGGCCGCTGAGAGGAGTGCGATCCGCTCCCCGGCTGCGTCCTCGGCCTCTTCGCCCAGCAGGCGGTCTGCCTCGGCGTCGGGGATGTAGAGCCCGCGCAGCTCGTCCTCGCCCACGGGCACGCCGGCCGCGCGCATGCGCTCAATCTCGCCAGCGAGTAGGAGGAGTATGGGGACTGTGCGGTCTCGGGCGTGGGACATGTTCGTGCTCAATTGCTCACTAGGGGCAGTAGACATAGCTGCTGGCGAAACCCGAGGTTCCCGAACTTGCGGAAGCCCAGTTGCTGTCGCCGCTGTAACTCGCGGAAACGGAATGGTCCCCCTCTGAGAATGTCGCCGAGAGGAATGCCTCGGGTTCCCCAGACGACACGGGGACAGTACCGATCAGGTTGCTCTGGTCGTAGAACGAGATGAAACCGGTCGGATAGGGCGTGTTCGCGTTCCAGTTCCCGATGAACGCGTACAGCTGAACCGGGATGAAGTCGCAGACGTTTCCTTCCGGACCAACGATGTTCAATACCGTCGCGAGCACCAGCGGCGCCGCCCCCACGATCACGTTCACCGGCGCCGAGTTCGTGCAGACCGACGCGTAACACACCTTCGCCTGCACGGTCGTCGTCCCCGCGCTCGCCCGGTAGGTCGTGAACGTCTTCGCGAACGTGGTCACCGTGGCCGGCGTGGCATCGCTCGCCGTCCACGTGATGTCGGTGTAGCCCTCGGAGAAGCTCGTCGAACAATCGATCTTCGCCTGCCCCGCCTCCCACGCGTACGTGCAGAGCAGCGGCACGGACATCGGTGGGCCGTTTGGCAGCGGCGTCGGCGTGGGCGTGGGCGTCCCGGCGGCCCCTGTCGGAGAGGGCGTCGGCGTCGCGGTCGGGAAGGCGACCACGACCGCGGCAGAACCGGTCTTGCAGACCGTGACGTTGCAGGCGGTCATCTCCACGCTGAGCGAGGTGTCCTGGCTGAACGTCGTCGCAAATGATGTCGACCCCGGGGGCACTGGCGCCGGAAGGCCGTTCACGCTCCAGCGAGTGGTGGTGTAGGTGCCGGTTACGGTCCCGGTGCAGGTCACGCCCGCGTTCGTTGGTGTGTAGGCGATGTCGCACTTCACCGCCACGGCCTGCGGTGCCACCGGCGTGGGCGTCGGGACGGGCGTTGCCGATGGCTTTGGCGTCGGCGTCGGCTGGGCGGTGACCGTCCCGGAGCCCTGGGTAGGTACCGCTCCCGTCCCGTCGTCGCCGGTCCCGCCCGTCCCGCCGCCCGTCCCGCCGGGCGGAAGCGTCACGGTCTCTCCGGCTCCCGGCGTGCCGGTCCCGGCGATGGGCGTTGCCCCCGCGAGCACCTGCGTCTGCACGGCCGCGCTCGCCGGGTCGTACGACATCGACATCACGAGCGTGCCCGTGGCGTCTTCGGTGGTCACTTCCGCGTTGCCGTTCTGGTCGTAGCTGTGGATGGCGATCGTCGATCCGCCCCCGCCCGGGTTGAGCACCTCGATGCGGTAGTCCTCGCGGTTCCCCGGCAGGTAGATCGACGTCGTCCCCGCGCCCGGGGGTGGCGGGCTCTCCACGCAGGTGGGGTCGCGCCAGGCGTTCCGCGTACTCAGCCACGCCCCGTCGATGTCGGTCTTGGCGGGTTCCTCGGTGACCGTCCCGACCACCTGGTTCGTCTTGACGTTCACCACGCGGACGCGCAGGTCCTTCGGCACCGTGAGGACCACGCCGCTCAGGTTGTTGCTCGGTTCGAACAGGACCGAGCTCTTCACCTTGCCCTTGTACACGTCGAGCGTCTTCCGGTCGGCGTAGTACGGGTCGTTGATAAGGATCTTGTCGCCATCGAGGCCGACCGCCGCGATGTAGTGCCCGGGCACTTCGAGGATGATGGGCCGTTGCGCCTGCAGTTCCGCGCGGATCTCTTCATCGGACCCGGTGCCGAAGCGGACGAAGCGAATGGTGGTGCTGCCGGGGCGGGCGCGCGCGATCTCGGCCGAGAGTTCGTTCGCGGCGGTCCAAATGACATCGCCGTAGATGTAGCCGCGGCTTACCCATCCCCGGCTTGTCTCGCGTGCTTCGTTGTTGAACCACGCGTTGACGGCTTCGGGCGTGAGTTCCGAGCCGTCGGGCATCGTCAGGATGTTGAAGATGGCCATGATCGTGGCGACCGACGTCATGGCGCAACCGCACTGTTCGATGGTTGTGCCGCACCAGTCGGGGCCGAACTCGGGGTCTTTCGCCTTCGCGTATTCGACATCGGCCCAGGCAGGGTTGTTCTGGGCGAAGTAGGGCGCGCCCGTGCTGCCACCGGGTAGCTCCTGCGGTTTCACCGCTGGACGGTCGTCCTCGGACTTGTCACACATGTGCACGCCGGCGAAGGCCGCCTCGCCCTCGGCCGCGCCGCCACCCTTGCCCCCGCTCTCCTCGGCCCACGGCACCCAGGATGGCAACCGGTCGCGGTGGACCCACGAGAGCCACCCGCCGACCGCGATTGCGGCGAGAAGGAGCAGCAGGATCGTCGGCATCTTCCAGCGCTCCAGGGGCGGCCGGATGGCCAGCTGGCCGAGAGCCTCCACCGCTGGCGCCTTGCCAGTCGTTGGGGTCGCCACCACCCGGAAAGGCACGAACGACGGCCTCCCGAACCACTGGCGTTTCGTCTTCCGCACCCGCACCGGCACCCGGCGCTCTTCGCCGGGGCGCAGCTCAATCGACGGCTGCTGGAAGTCGTAGAGGAAGGCCGCCTCGTCGTCCGTGCCGCTCAACACGTACGTCACGAGCGCGTTGCCGTTGTTCCGGGCGGTCAGCGTGAAGTTGCGTTTGCTGCGTATGGGCAGCAGGTGGACCTCGGTCGCGTCGAAGGGAAGGACGGTCAGTTTGCCGAAGGCCACCGCCTCGCGGTCGTGCTCGCCGGATGCGACGCTGACGCCGAAGTCGTATTCGCCCGCCAGCGATTCGGGGCTCAGAGGTGGCTGGATGACCAGCGTGACCGTCTCTCGCGTGCCTGGCACCAGTGCCATGGTGTTCTGGCTGAAGGTAACCCAGCCCGCCGGGATGCCGGTGACCGAAAGCTGCACCAGGTCGACCACGCGACCGCGGTTGTGGATGACAGCGGTCGCGAACACGGCCCCGCCCGGCTCCACGGGCGCGGCGGGCGAGACGATGGAGACACGGATGGCGCTCGAAGGGACTTCCTCGAACTCGGTGCCCCCGGCCCCCTCCGCGTCGGCCTCGCCGGAGTCGGCCGCAACGAGAGGTGGCGGCACGTAGTGCACCTCGACATCGCCGAAGCGGATCGGCTGCTCGGTTTCGACCAGGTTCGAGGTGTGCGGGTCGATGCGGTGGCCGCCAACGAACGTACCAGCCGCCGAGCCCAGGTCCTCCACCAGCAGCCTTCCCGACTCGATGATGAGGCGGGCGTGGCGCCGGGAGATGCTGAGGTCATCGATAACGATCCCGTTACCATCGGCGCGGCCCACGACAAGGGAGGGGAGGTCGATGGGGAATTCCCTCGCCTCCCCATCGGGGGTCGTCACCTGGAGCGAACCGAACTTCACGCTGTCATTTCACCCGGGGCACAGGGTACTGGAGCCACAGCACAGCGGAGCATAGAACGCCGGGCCGGGCCGCGCACGCAGCTTTACGGATCAGGTCGCCGAGACGTTGATGGTCACCTCGTTCGAGGTCAGGTCGTTGGCGTAGTTGGTACTGGTCGATGTGAACGTCGCCGTGATGGTATAGGTCTTGGCGGTGGTTGGCGTCCACTGGACGCTGACTTGTGTGCCGCTAAAGGCCGCCTGGCCAACCTCGGTGCCGTCGGCGAAGAACCTGATCGTGCCGGGTGCTCCGGAAGGCGCCACGTTCGCGGAGAGCGTGAGGGCGGTGTCTTTCACGCCCGTAGCGGGTCCCGTGACGATCACCGTCGTGGCAATGGGGTTTACCGTGACGTTCACTGTGTTGGAGGTGGGCTGGCTCGCATAGCCGGCGTCGCTCGACGTGTAGGTCGCCGTGATGCTGTAGCTTCCCGTCGAGGTCGGGGTCCATGAGACCGACGCCGCGCCACTCACGAGTGTCTGAGCGGTGCCCTGGTCGGTCCCGTTGACCTTGATATGATTGGTGCCTGGCGGAGCGCTCGGCGCTACACTGGCGCTCAGCGTCTGGGGAGCGTTCACGGTCATAGGGGAGGTTGCGGTCACCGCCACGGTCACGCTGATCGAGTTTACCGTCACCGCCACCGTATTCGACGTGGGCTGACTCGCGTAATTCGTGCTCGTGGCCGTGTACTCCGCTGTGATGTTGAACGTGCCGGTCGACGTGGGCGTCCACGAAACAGACGCGGTGCCTGAACTGAGCGGCTGCGCCGCGCCATGAGCCGTCCCGTTGACCTTGAACTGGACGGTCCCTGGAGCAGCCGCGGGCGACACGCTCACGTTCAAAGTTTGTGCGGTGTTCAGAGTGACGGGCGAACTCGCGCTGACTGTGACTGTCACCGTCGCGGGGTTTACCACGATGTCGACCGAGTTCGAGTCCGGATCACCCAGATAATTCGTGCTGCCCGCCGTGTATGACGCTGTCAGGGCGACCGTCCCAGTCCCACTGGGCGTCCATTGAATCGTCGCCGTGCCGCTGCTCACCGAGGCAGGGCTGCCGAAATTGACGCCGTTCAGTTTGAATTGGACCGTGCCGGGCGCGGTGGATGGCGTCACCGTTGCTGTGAGCGTGGTCTCCTCGCCGTACTGTCTCGGGCTGGGAGCGCTCACCGTGACTGACGTGACGATCGCATTGACGGTGACGGCGACGGTGTTCGAGGTGGTCTGGCTCGCATAGTTGACGTTGCTGGATGTGTACTCGGCCGTGATATTGAAGGTGCCGATACTCGTCGGCGTCCACGGGATAGTTGCCGTGCCGCTTGCAAGTGTGACCGCCGAGCCGTGCGCGGTCCCGTTCACCTTGAATTGAATCGTGCCCGGTGCCGCCGTTGGTGATACCGAAGCCGCCAGGTTCCGCGTGTCGTTCACCGTCATGGGGGATGTCGCGCTGACGGTCACAGCGACGGTCTTCTTGTTGATCGTCAAGGTTTGGGCGGCGGACGTGACCGAACTGAAGTAGGTGTTCCCGGTGTAGCGCGCCGAGATCGAGTAGGTCCCGGCGTCCAGACCGCTCACAGAGAACTCCCGGCCGTAAATGCCCGTATTGTTCCCCAGCTCAACCACAGGTCCCGATGGTGCGGTCGTGGCGCCCGTCCCCAGAAGTTCGATGTCGCCGCAACTACTTCCGCCCTGGTTCGAGGGGCAGTTGTCATCGAGGCGGCTCGCCCGTCCGCTGGTGGTCAGCACCACCCGCACGACGGCCGGAGAGTCACCGGTGGTGATGGTGCCGGAGTTGGGGAGGGTCACGTCGATATCCGGGTCCTGGGGTGCGAGGGTGAACGAGTAGGCCGCCGAGGTTATGCTCGTGAGATGATCTGTCCCCGGGAACACGGCTGAGAGTTCGTACTCGCCGTGGTCCGGAATCGCGCCTTCGCCAGTGGTGACGGTTATGCTCACGGTGCACACCAGGGCCGTGCAATTCGTCAGGGGCTCCCCGCCGAGAGTTCCGATGCTTTGGAACTCTCCCTGCGGCGTTTTGGGTCTGACGCGGAACTGCAGCCTTCCGGCCTGCCCGGCCTCTCCGGGCGAATACCCATTGGAGCCCTCGACGGTTGCCGTAATGGTGATCGGGTCGCCGATGGTTGCTTCTCCGGTTGGCGCGATGATAGTCACGGCTTCGGTCGGCGCCTTCACGAACTTCACCGGTACCCTTACGTTCGAGGTGCTCGGCTCGAAATTCGTGCCACCGCGCTCGAAACGGGCGCGGAACACGTTGCAGCCGAAGCTTGCGGTCCCGAAGCCCGGCTGCACCAACAATTCGGCGGCCCCGGCGTTGATGGTGGCGACGGTTTCGAGGACTCCCCAGTCTGAAGCAGGCGTACCGGTACAGGCTCCATTCTGGCCAACGGCGCCCTCGGCGCGCTCAAAGACCACCGAGCAAGCCGGGGTGGCAGTGCCCGGGTCGGCGTCACACGTCGGGGTCAGGTTGAGGGGGGTGGCCTGCGCGGCGACTCTTGCCGAGAGCTTGAGTTCAGTGCAATCAGTCGCTTGGTCGGGCGGATCCGCACAGATGGGCACGTCGACAGCCGCCGTCTGCTCCTGCCCGGAGACCTCGACCGTGAGCGTTGTACTGGACGCAACCAGCACGCTGAGTGTCTTGGTGCCGCCGGGCGTCGCACTTCTGATGGTGAATGGCTGGAAATCGCCACCAGATCCTGTGGGCAACGTGATCCGGTCTGTGTCCAGGCTAGCCGAAACCTCGAACGTCTGCCCCGGTGCGGCGGATCCGGCCCGCACCACCAGCCGCGCCTCCCCGGGGATGCAGACCGAGTTTCCGAGAATCCCGGACTTCGGACACACTTGTTGGAGTAGGACGATGGTGGATTCGTTCGGTGGAGGCAACGTCAGCATAGCGTCGTTAACGTTCGTCGCCGACGGGACCGTTGAGAACGCGATCCTCCCGTGAGGAACTGATGGGTCGGTAATCGCCCGCAGCAGTGCCAGGCCGTTGCTTGGGATTTCGTTCAGTTGCTTCGGTGCGGAGGTGTCCTGCGAGTTCGGGTCGAGGGGGTCCCAGAGGTTCCCCGGCACGGTCCAGATTTCCAGGTTGGAGCGAACCGGCTCGCGCACGATCAGCCGCCCGACCGAATTCTCCGGTGGTCCGACCGACGGAGCGAGGCACAGGTAGCTCAGCGTCGTGGTTGCGCGGACGTAGTACACCCCGGGAACCCCCGGGGCGTTCAGTGTGGTGGTGAACGGTATGGTGCCGACGGTGTGCTCGGGCAGGATGGCGCTGACGGGGCAGGTAGGGCCGATGGCAGGCGTGCCAGTTGTGTCGTTCAGGCCGATCCCGATATAGAGCTGTCGAATGCAGCCCGGGCAGTAATCCGTCCGCCCCACCGTCCCCGAAACCGTGAACCTTTCGCCTGGGCCCAGAATGATCGTGGTCGGTGTGGATTCCTCGGGGATACCTCCGGACAAGGTCAGGCTCTTCAGAACCGTCCCGCCGCCGAGATCCTTGGGCGTAGCGTAGCTGCCTGCGGCCGCGAAACCGGTTGACGGGTTCAACACGTTGCGGCAGGTGTTGTCCACGATACCGTCTTCGTCCTCGTCTTTCGAGTCGCAGCCATCCTTTACCGGTGGCAGCACGCGGATGATGCGTGCCAGACTGTCGCTGCCGAAGGCGTTGATGCCTCCGATGTACCGGGCAAAGAATACATTGTCCTTGCCCGCTCCCTCAGGATCATCACCGAAGTCCAGGCCGCCGGTTCCCGCGACGATCTGCGCGACGGAGACCTTGCCGACCGTGAAGAGCGTGGCGGTGGGGCCAAACGGCTGGGCATTCGCGTAGAACTGCACCGCACCACCCTGTGGGACGATCCCGCCTACGCCATCGACCCGG
>JAHDWR010000003.1:21748-26346 GCA_023382755.1 Dehalococcoidia bacterium | reverse complement strand
ATCAGAGTCAACTGATGGCCGCTGTTTACCTGGCCGTCAGGGCTCGACTCCAGCGTCGTGATCGTCTGCCCGATGCCGACGACCGTCGGCTCTGATGTGCGGCAGGTACCGAAGTTGCACACGGTTGCGGTTATCCGGAGCGACGTTGGGGTGCTTGCGCCTTTCTGGACTGTCGTGGTGAATTGCTTGCGTTTACCACTCTGGTTTGCCGGAGTACCGCCTGGGGCGGACCAGGAGACGCTGGTGTAGTCGCCAGAGAAATTAGCCTCGCAATTGAAGTCAACGGACTGGGCTTCCAGATTCGGGTCGCTGAATTGGAGGCCGCACACTATCGCCACCGCGCCACCCGCGGGCGGCGTCACGACCGGCGGCGCCCCGGTGCCCGTCCCGCCCGGCCCCGTGAACGTCGTCCCGCCAAGGTTCGCCGGGAACACGATCCGCTCGGCCCGCGTCACCGACCGGCAGATGGTCACGTTGCATACGGTCGCCGAGACGGTCGCCGGCGTGTCGTCGTTGAACGCCATCAGGAACGAACTCGAACCGGTGAAGTCCGTCACCGTCTGGCCGTTCAGCGACCAGCGCGTGTTCGTGTAATCGCCGGTCACCTGCAGGTCGCAGATGAACGTCGCTTGCTTGGGCGATGGCTGGTAGATGGTGCTACAGGCCATCCCGACGGTGTCCGGCGGGAGCAGAGGCCCGGTTTGTGCCGGGGGCGTGATGCCGGGAGGCAGGCCCGGGCCCTGGCCGGGCGGCCGCGGCAGCCGCAGGATCGGCTCGCCCGGGCCGTGCGCGAACTTCAGCGGTGTCGCCAGCAGAAACGACCCGAACCCCACGATGAGGTTGTCTTCCTCGTTCGGTAAGCCGGGCGCGAACCGGATCGGGTCGCCGAGTTCGAAGCCGGTGTTGTCGGCCGTCTCCACGCGGGTCTGGCCCGGCTCGGCGCTCAGGGTGATGTTCGTGCGCGATTCGACGAACGGCGTCCCGGTGGGGGTTGGCGTGGCGCTGGGAGCCGGAGCCGGCGTTGGCGTCTCGTCGCCAGGGCCGCCGCCCTCGCCGCCGGAGTCGGGCGTTGGCGTGGTAGTGGCATCGCCGCCGTTCGGCACCCGGATGGTTGGCTGGGGGGCGTTCGGGTCGAACCCGAGTTCCGCGATGGTGCCCTCCTGGCCCTCGATCGTCGCGAGCGACCCACTGCCATCGCGCCCGTAGGTGTGGATGGCGATGCTGCCCGTCTGGTCGCCGGTGCCCAGGATCTCGATCGTGTAGTCGTCTCGCGATCCAGGCAGCGTGATCTGGTTGGTGCCCGCGTCAGCGGGGGGAGCCTTCTCGATGCAGGTGGGGTCGCGCCACGCGCGGTGCGCACTGAACGATGCCCCGGGGATCTGGTTGACCGGCTCCCCGGTACCACCTTCGGCCGCTTCGCCGGTGCTGACGACGCGCCCCTGGCGGTCGGTAACCTTGAACTTCACGTCTGCGGGCGCCGTGAGCACGACCGCGCTGAGGTCGGAGCTCGTTTCGTACAGCACCGAGCTGCGGACCTTCCCCTTATAGGCATCGAGCGTCGTCCGGTCGCGGTAGAACGGGTCGTTGATAAGGATGGTGTCGCCGTCGAGGCCCACGGCTGCGATCCAGTGCCCGGGGACTTCGAGGATGATCGGCCTGCCAGCGCGGAGTTCCGCCCGGATCTCGTCCTCCGAGCCCGAACCCGTGCGCACAAAGCGGACCGTGGGCGTGCCGGGGTTGGTCCTCGCGATTTCGCCCGAAAGCTCATTCGCGGCCGTCCAGATGACGTCGCCGTAGATGTAGCCGCGGCTTACCCAGCCGCGCTCGGTGCGCCTCGCGTCTCCGTTGAACCACGCGTTGAGCGACTGCGGCGTGAGCGGCTGGCCATCCGGCAGTTTGACGACGTTATACAGCGCAAGCATCACGGCGACGGAGGTCATGGCGCAGCCGCACTGCGAAATCGTCGTGCCGCACCAGTCCTTCCCGGCCGGGAGTTCGGTTGATCGCGCATATTCCACCGAGCCCCAGCGAGGGTCGCTCTGGGCGAAAAAGGGCGCCCCGTTCGCGTCGGTCTGGCCGAAGATGGGCCGGCCGCCGTCGTATAGGCCCGCAACCGTGGCCGACGTGTTCGGCGCGGCGGATGCGGCCTCCTCGTTCTTTTCGGCCTGCTTCCCCGCGGCGTCCTCTTCATCGCAGAGGTGGACGCCGGCGTACTCGTCCTCGGCGCCGGCCGTCTGGACGCTTTCGCCATCAGTGAGGATGAGGATGCCAAGCGCCGTGACGCCGAGGACGAGCGCGGCCAGCGTGAACATCGCCGGCATGCGGAACTTTTGGAGCGGTGGGTCGACCGAGAGCTGTCCGCGGGCGTGGACTTGCGAGCCCGTGGCGGCAGTGCCCACCACCTCGAAGGGGAGGGCTATCTTCGGGCCGAGCAGCTGGCGCGGGCGTCGCACCCTCAGTGCCACCACCTGCTTCTGGCCGGGGTCCAGTTGCACCACCGGCGCATCGAACTGGTAGCGGAACGCCTGCTCGTCGTCCCGCCCTTCAAGGGCGTAACGCGCCGGTTCGTTGCCGCGGTTTTCGGCCACGAGGCGGAAGTTCCGTCCGCTGCGGATCGCTTCGAAAGCGAGGCCGAACGACTCGAACGGCAGGACTTCGAAGCTGCCAATCGCGATCGCGTCGCGCTGGTGCTCCTGGGAGTTCACCCGGACGGTGAAGTCGTAGTGGCCGGCCAGCGAATCGTGGCGTCGCGGCGGGTGCAGCGTGACCTGGACATCCAGGTGCGCACCCGGCAGAAGCGAAGATTGCGTGGTCTCGATCGTGTACCACTCGGGCGGGAGGTCCGTCACCTCGACCGTCACCGTATCGACGACGCGGCCGCGGTTCGTCACCGTCAGGGTGGCGGTCGCCTGCCTGCCCGGGTCGATGGCAACTGCCGGCGAGACGAGTGCGACGTGCAGCCCGGTCGGTGAGAAGGTTTCGGCATCGTCACCGGTTGAGGCGGTAGCGGCTTCGGCGGGGGGTGGTGGGAAGTAGCTCGCCTCGAGGTCGCCGAACCGTAACCGGGCGCCTTCGTCGACCAGGTACCGGACGTTCGGGGTGGCTCGCTCGCCGTCGATGAAGGTCCCGGAGGCGCTGGCAAGGTCTTCGACCATGAGCCGTCCGGAATCAACGGTCAGCCGGGCGTGTCTGCGGGAGATGGAGAAGTCATCCAGGAGGATGGTGACGCCTTCGCCGCGGCCCACCAGGACAGACGGCAGCTCCAGGGGGAACTCCCGTGTTTCACCGGTGAGCAGGGCCACCCGGAGCGTCCCGAATTTCACGCGGCATGCTCCGATTGCATGGGGGCACAGTCATGCATCACACGAAGGATACTGGCCGCCCCGGGCGATGACCATGTAGAGGAAAGGTGACAGGTGCGTGAACGGCCCAAGCACCCGTCCCGGTTCAGTTGAGTGGGACCACCCAGGGCACGGCTCCTTCTCCCGAAATGGCGACCCAGTAGACGGCCCCCTGGGTCAACGTGGTGAAGTCGCTCGCTCCCGGGACGCTGTCGCCTCCGACAAAGTAGGCCCGCCACGTGTCGGCGACGGCATCCCACTGGAATAGCGCGGTGATGCGGCCGGAAAGGTCGACGGCACCGGGGACGCCAGTCCCATGGACCGCATCGCTGACGCTCATCCCGTTTCGACCGGTCCAGGTCAGCAACGACCACCGGGAGGTCAGCGTGTAGCTCTCGTTCCCACCAGGGCTGGGGGCGGGGGGCGCGCTCGAGCCTCCACCCGTGCCTGACGGGCTCACATAGGTGTAGTTGGGGACGATGTCCGAGGTGCCGTTCTGGGTCGAAACGAGCACGACCGCGGGGCCGGAGACGTTCGGCGGCGCCTTGGTGGTCATCGTGGTGTCGTTAATCACCGTGCACTCGGCGGCCTGGACAGTCCCGAACTTCACCGACCCGGGGCAACTTGCTCCCGTGAACCCGAGGCCGGTGATCACGACCTCGTTGCCACCGAACGTGGACCCCGTGTTCGGTGTGAGGGCCGTGATCTTGGGCACGGCGGAGTTATAGGTGAACTTTGTCGCCGGACCGGTGGGGCTCACGTCCGTCCCCTTGGTTACCCGCACGTCAACAGGGCCGGGCGTCCCGTTTGCAGGGCTCAGTACGGTAATCTGGGTGGCGCTGTTGATGTTGAACGCGTCGACCGGCGTATCGCCGAACCGCAGGGACAGCGGCGCCGTAAAGTTCTTGCCGATGATGATGACGATCGTGCCGCCCGTTGTCGGGCCGTTGTTCGGATTGACGAGGTCCACGATCGGCCCGTTGGTGTAGGTGTACAGGTCGGCCGGCGTCTCGGGGCTGATGCCCGACCCCGTGGACACCCGCACGTGCACCGCCTGCGCGATCGGCGAAGCGGGGACGACCGCCGTCAGCGTCTGGGTATCCACATACGTCGGGATCACGGTCAGTGCCGCCCCGAACTGGACTACGGACTGGGAATTGAAGTTCTTCCCCTTGATGGTGACCGTGCCGCCGCCGGCGAGCGGGCCCGCGATGGGCGAAACGCTCTCAACCGTGGGGCCCGAATAGGAGAAGCGGG
>JAHDWR010000003.1:19764-21648 GCA_023382755.1 Dehalococcoidia bacterium | reverse complement strand
GGGCCCGCGATGGGCGAAACGCTCTCAACCGTGGGGCCCGAATAGGAGAAGCGGGCCTGGGGACCCGTCGGGCTGGGGTTCGCGTCGACGGTCACGACCACATCGACCACGCCGGCGCCGGGAGGGCTCGTCACATCGATTCGAGTGGGGCTCACCACCGTGGCGAACGTCGCCTGGTTCGCGCCGAACTTGACGGTCGCGCCGGGGAGGAAGCCGGTGCCGGTAATGGTCACGACCGTGCCGCCGACGACAGGCCCGGAGTCAGGCGAAATGGAGGAGATGAGCGGTCCCGCGCTGTAGCCGTAGTTCGCCGCCGTCGTGAACTGGCTCGTCCCCGCCAGTGGATGGACCAGGGTCACCTGCTGGGTCCCGGTGCCCGCTGGCGCGGTCGCGATGATACGGGTTGAGCTCTCCACCACGAAGGTTGCGGACACGCCACCGAAGAGCACCGAGGACACAGGGACGTCGTACAGGCTGGCGTCCTTCAAGATGAAGTTCGCGCCGGTGATAACGACGGAATTGCCGCCGGAGGGCGGGCCGAAGTTCGGGCTCAGCCCGGTGATGGTGGGAAGACCCGTGTAGGTGAACTTCGTGTCCGCCGTGGGCGGCGTCTGCCCTCCGGCGGTGGACACCACGACTTCCGCCGGCGTCGTCAGGAACGCCGGCTTTTCGGGCGAGCGGACCTGGAGCGTATTCGTACCGATAAAGACACAGTCGGTCCCCGGCACACCGGCGAACGTCACTGACGTTGGGGCACACGGCTGGCCCGCGGTCCCATTGAGCTTCGTCCCGTTGATCGTGACCACGGTGCCACCGCCCGGCGGGCCGTTCTTCGGGAACATCGAGGTGACAGTCGGCCCGGTGGTGTAAACGAACAGGTCGGCGGCCGTGGCGCTGCTCAACGATTTCTGCGCTGCGTCGTCGTTCTTCTCAATACCAACCCGGACATGGAACGTCGCGAGGAGCGGATTGCTGGGGTTGTCCATAAAGTTTGTGATCGCGTCCTTCGGAACCTTCACGGAGACCGATGTCGGCGTGAGATTGAAGAACTCAGTCGGGAGCACTGTCTCGTAGTTGTTGCCCCCGACGACCGCCTCGAAACGGATCCGCTTGGTGCTCCATCCGCCCGAAGCCTCCGTGGTGATGAAGTTCTGACCCGTGATCGTCAACACCGTGCCGTCGTCGACGAAGTTGCTGCCGGCACGCGGAGAGACGTCCAGCACCCGGGGCGCCCAGGTGCCCAGGATGGTTATTGGCGCCGTGGAGATAGGGCCAATAATGCCGCCGAGGCCGACACTGCGAATCGTCACCTGGATGACTTTGTCTTCGTGGCGGTTCTGGTTCAGCGTCTGGATGAACACGCTTTGCTGGCTCAGGTTCGTGTTCTTC
Organism: Dehalococcoidia bacterium; assembly: GCA_023382755.1. Classification (GTDB taxonomy): domain Bacteria; phylum Chloroflexota; class Dehalococcoidia; order Tepidiformales; family Tepidiformaceae; genus Amarobacter. The sequence continues at coordinate 20,259 of JAHDWR010000003.1, read as the reverse complement.
GGGAACGTCACGAGCTTGGTTTGCTCCGAAGCCGGGTACTCCACGTTGGGGTCCCCGCCCTCGAGTTCGAGCTGCACCTGCACGTCCGCGGTCAGGGTCGCGCCGCTGGTCCGCTTCACGGTCACCAGCACGGCCGTCCCCTCGGGCGTCGAGTACTCGACCTTGTCAAGTTCGAAGATGCCCTCGCCGGCCGCTGTGGCGGTCGAGCGGGGCGCACCAAAGACGGCTGCCGCGGCGAGCGCGAGCAGCACGAGCAGGGCGATACGCCATCGCGTCCCCTCGGCCTTCACCCCATTCCCCAGTCCCAGCTCGGAACCTCCCGAATCTCGAACGTCCCGCGACCCGGATTCCGGGCCGACTGCATCTCCGTGCCCGACACTGCGGGGCGATGTACGCCCACCACCCCGCATCGAGAGCAGCGCGGATGATAGCCGCCGTCACAACAGCGCGACACCCCGCGGCGTGATGTTCACCACCACGCGCGCGCGTTCGCCC
>JAHDWR010000003.1:0-19664 GCA_023382755.1 Dehalococcoidia bacterium | reverse complement strand
TGGCTCACGATGGGCTGGCCGCGGGAGTTCGGTGGCGCGGGCGCCAGTTACATGACCCAGACCGTGTATATGGAGGAGATGAGTGCCGCCGGCGCCCCGGGAGCGTACGACCAGGGGGTGTGGCTCGCGGGGCCCGCCCTGATGATGCACGGGACCCGGGAGCAGCAGGACCGCTGGCTCCCCGATATGCGGGTCGCCGATGTCCACTGGTGCCAGCTGTTCTCCGAGCCTGGTGCAGGCTCGGACCTCGCCTCGCTCCAGACGCGCGCGGTGCGCGACGGAGACGAATACGTCATCAACGGTCAGAAGATCTGGACGAGCGGGGCGCTTGGCGCCGACTGGGGAATCCTTCTCGCGCGCACCGATCCCGAAGCGCCCAAGCATCGTGGTATCAGCTACTTCATGCTGAACCTGCGGACGCCCGGCATCACCGTCCGGCCCCTGGTGAACTTGATGGGCAGCGAGCACTTCACCGAGGTCTTTCTTGAAGACGTCCGCGTCCCGCGCGATTGCCTGGTCGGCGAGGAGAACCGCGGCTGGTACATCGCCACCACCACGCTCGACCAGGAGCGGAGTTCCATCAACCGCGTGGTCATGACGCGCAGCACCCTGGAAGCGCTCATCGGCTACGTCCGGGCGATGCCAGCCCTTCGCCGCAGGGCGGAGGTACGGCACGAACTCGCCGAGCGCCACCTCGAGTTCGAGATCGGCCGCTGGCTGTGCTACCGCGTGGCGCAGATGCAAAGCGAGGGGAAGGTGCCAAATTCCGAGGCTTCGGTCTCCAAGGTCTTCGGCACGGAGCTGCAGCGCCAGATGGGGATCACCGGCCTGCGCATCCTCGGCCTCCCGGGGACCATCGAACCGGGCAGCCGGTACGCGCCGCTCCGCGGCCAGGTGGAGCGGTGGGCCCTTGCTGCCCCGAGTTACACCATCGCCGGCGGCACCAGCGAGGTGAACCGCAACATCATCGCCACACGTGGGCTTGGCCTTCCCCGCGCCTGACCAGTTGCGCCTCGGGCGCGAGGGGCTCACGCTCCAGACATGTCCGAGAATATCTACAAGACCGACGGCACAATCGACTCGTTCGAGAACCGGTTCCCCGAGCGCGACTACGAGATCGAATTCGTCGCGCCAGAGTTCACCAGCGTGTGCCCGATGACCGGGCAGCCGGACTTCGGCACGATCATCGTGACGTACACGCCGGAGGCCCGCTGCATCGAGCTGCGCAGCTTCAAGTTCTACCTGCAGACGTTTCGCAACAAGGGCATCTTCTACGAAAACGTGGTCAACACGATCCTGGACGACATCGTCGCGGCGATCGCCCCGCGCCACCTGATGGTGACTGGCGACTTCAACACGCGCGGAGGCATCTCGGCGCGGATCACAGCGTCGTACGAGGCGGCCGAAGACGAGTGAGTTCCGTGACCGTTGTCGCGAGGCGGGCGTAGACTTCCGGATGGCGCGAACTTGCGCCCGCGGAGGTCGTTTTCGATGCCCGTGAAACCGGACCCGGGCGGGTTTCCCCAGCGCAGGATGGGCGATGTCCGCTCCGTGACGGCGACGCAGATGCGCGATGTCCAGCGTATTGCGCAGGAGGAGTTCGGCCTCGATATCCTCCAGATCACCGAGAACGGTGGGCGCGCCACGGCGACACTTGCGTTCGCCATGCTCGGCGGGCGGGGCCGTGGCCAGCGCGTCGTGATCCTCTGCGGCGGCGGAAACAAGGGAGCGTCCGGGCTTGCCGCCGCACGCCATCTCGCCAACTGGGGCATCCACGTCGACCCGGTGATCAGCGGGGTGGAGGAGGAAGCCTCGTTCACCGCCCGCCGCCAGGTCCACATCCTCCGCCAGTCGGGGATCATCGAGCCGGCCGACATGGAGTCGAGCGAGATAACCGTCGAAGAACAGCTCGCCGCGGCCGACCTCGTCATCGACGCACTCGTCGGCTATGGGCTCGAAGGTCCACCCATCGGAATTGCGGGCGCCGTCGCCCAGCTCGCCGTCGCGGCCCGGCGCCCGGTACTGGCGATCGACGTACCGACCGGGGTCAACGCCACCACGGGCGAGGTCAGCCGGCCCGCGATCCAGGCGGTGACGACGCTCATGCTCGACCTCCCCAAGCGGGGAGTATTTGAGCCTGCGGCGCGGATGCACGTCGGCGAACTGTTCCTGGCCGACCTCGGCATACCGCTCAGCGTCCACGACCGGCTGGGGCTGGGGGTGGGTTCGCTGTTCAACGAAGGCCCGATCGTCCGCCTTCGCCGCTAAGCTGCGAAGGGGCTTTGCGAGGCCCGGAACGGGTTGCGTCTTCAGCCACTCCAACGGAAACTTGAATGTGATCCCCGATAGCTCAACGGTAGAGCACGCGGCTGTTAACCGCGGTGTTCGTGGTTCGAATCCACGTCGGGGAGCCACCTCCTCCCAGCGGCACGCTCCAACTCCAGGCCGGCACGCGGCAGCTAACCGTCCTTCCGGGGAAGGATTCGTGGTTCGAATCCACGTCGGGGAGCCACCCTTAGATGAATGAGTGAGCAGCCAGATGGCGTTCACCGTGTACGTATTGCGGAATGTGCAGGGCCGGTTGTACATCGGCCAGACCAGTGATCTCCCGAGAAGGCTAACCGAGCATGCGAGCGGCGAGAGCCGTTGGACGTCCGGGTCAGGGCGAGGACCGTGGGAACTGGTCCGTGCCGAGGAGTTCGAGACGCGTGCGGAGGCGATGGCACGAGAGCGACAGCTGAAGAGCGGGCGGGCGAATCAGGACCTGCGGCGGGAGTTCGGGCCGGCACGCGGCAGCTAACCGTCCTTCCGGGGAAGGATTCGTGGTTCGAATCCACGTCGGGGAGCCACCTCCTCCCAGCGGCACGCTCCAACTCCAGGCCGGCACGCGGCAGCTAACCGTCCTTCCGGGGAAGGATTCGTGGTTCGAATCCACGTCGGGGAGCCACTTTCTCATAGCCCTTCGCCTGCACTGGTTGTCCGATCGCCGATGGCCGTGCGCACGGCCGCCTCCGGGTCGGCGCGCCGAACGCATCAATGCGCCCGCGGATGACGTTATACTCGGCCATCCCGTTTTCCAGGAATGTCCATGCTGACAACCGCGCTCACCCGGGCTCTCGCCATCGACCATCCGATCATCCAGGCTGGAATGTCCTCGGACTGTGGGGCGAAGCTGGCAGCGGCTGTCTCGAACGCCGGGGCCCTCGGCACCATTGGGAGCCTGGGCCGCAGCCCCGAGGACCTCGAAGCGGAACTTGCCGCCATGCGTTCCGCCACGTCGCGGCCGTGGTCGGTGAACCTCGCGACGTTCGACTGGGCCCCCTTCGCCGGGACCCTGGTGGATGTGGCGATTGATGCCCGGCCGCCGGTCGTCACGCTGTCGTTTGGCGACACGCTTTCCGTACTAGAACGGTGCCGCGCGGCGGGCCTCCAGGCCGTCGTGCAGGTGCAGACCTTCGAAAGCGCTCGGGCCGTGGTTGCCGCCCGACCCGCGGCGATCGTTGTCCAGGGCAGTGAAGCCGGGGGACACACCGGGCAGCGGGGCACGCTGAGCTTCGCCGCCCAGGTACTCGATATTGCCGGCGGGGTCCCGGTTGTCATCGCGGGCGGAATCGCCGATGGCCGGGGCCTGGCCGCCGCTCTCGCGATGGGAGCGTCCGGGGTCCTCATGGGGACCCGGTTCAAGGCGACGCCGGAATTCGGCGGGCCTAACACGCGGCACCTGGACGCCCAGCGCGACGCCATTGTCGCGAACGACGGCGATCACACCCTCGGTGCTGAGATTCCCGACATTGCCCTGGGCATGCACTGGCCAGCGGGGATCATTAGCCGGGTCCTCCAGAACGCGTTCACGGAAGAATGGCAGGGTCGCGAAGAGGAGTTGCGCGCAGAGGTCGCGCGGCAGTCAGGCCCCTTCGCGTGGACAGGCGCACATAACGATCGGCCAGAAAACATGCTCAACTGGGCGGGTGAGTCCTCCGGGCTCGTGGGCGAAGTCCTCCCGGCAGCCGAAGTCGTGCGGCGCACGCTCGCCGAGGCCGAGGACCACCTGCGCCGTGCCGGCAGTTTGCGCGCGTAGGAAGCCTTCACCCGGCGGCGGTTGTCCCCGGGGCCGGTCCAATCCCTCGAGCCTCCCCAGTAGCTTCGCGCCTCCGGCCGGGGTTCGGTCAGCACCGTGCACGCGGTACAGTGGGCGGCGACGGCGGATTCGCGCGTGAGGAGCACCATGCCGATGGAGCCAGAGCCCTGGCGAAGCAGCGCCGCCGCCGTCGCCGAGTCACTCGCAACCGACCTCCAGGCCGGGCTGCGCAGCGAGGACGCCGCCGAACGGCTCCATCGGTTGGGCGCCAACGTGCTCGATGCCGCGCCCTCCGTGCCTGCCTGGCGAAAGGTCGTTCAGCAGTTCCGCGACCCCCTGATCTACCTGCTCATCGGCGCGGTGGCCGTCTCGCTCGCCGCGTGGGTGCTGGACGGGGCGGAAGGCGTCCCGTTCGAAGTCATCGTCATCGCCGGCATCATTGTCGCGAACGCCCTCCTCGGGTACCTGCAAGAGGCGCGCGCGGAGCAGGCGGTCGCCGCGTTGCAGCGCATGGCTGCTCCGATGGCTACGGTGGTCCGTGACGGAGAGGTGATTTCGATAGCGGCGGCCGGCGTCGTCCCGGGCGATGTGCTGCTTCTCGCCGAGGGTGATGCGGTCGCGGCGGACGGGCGCCTCATCGAGGCAGCATCCCTGAGAGTTGCGGAGGCGGCGCTCACCGGCGAAAGCGAGCCGGTGCTCAAGGATGCGGCGCCGATCGCGAGTGCCGTAAGCCTGGGAGACCGGTTGAACATGGTCTTCGCCGGCACCTCGATCGCCAGCGGGCGCGGGCGTGCGGTTGTTACGTCTACCGGCATGAGCAGCGAGATGGGGAGCATCGCCCGGCTGCTCGCGCGGACCAGCGAGGAGCCGACACCGCTCCAGCGGGAGGTGCGTCTCATCGGGCGCGTGCTGGGGGTGGCTGTCATCGCTATCGCGGTCGTCATCGTTGCCGCCATCTTGCTCACGTCAGACATCAAGACGTCCGGCGATGTGGTGGATGTGCTCGTCGTTGGCGTGTCACTGGCCGTCGCGGCTGTCCCGGAAGGGCTCCCGGCAGTGCTGTCCGTTGTCCTGGCCCTTGGAGTCCAACGGATGGCGCGCGAGCGCGCCATCGTGAAGAAGCTGTCCTCGGTTGAAGCGCTTGGCTCAGCCTCCGTGATTTGTTCTGACAAGACCGGCACCCTCACCCGGAACGAGATGACCCTGGTCATGGTGGTGACAGGTTCTGGCGTAGTGACCCTGACCGGTACGGGCTACCGGCCCGAAGGCGCCGCGCTGCTTGATGGACGGCCCCTGGGGAGGGCGAAAGAGGACCGGTGGCTGCGCGGCGAAGTCCTCGCTGTGCTCGGAGGCGGCAGCCTGGCGAGCGACGCCGGGCTCCATGAGACCGACGGGGAGTGGGCGATCCAGGGTGATCCAACCGATGGCGCCTTCCTGGTCGCGGAGGCAAAGCTGGGCATCTCGGCCGCAATGGACGCCCGGTTCCGGCGCGTCGACGAAGCGCCATTCAGCTCCGAACGGAAGCTGATGAGTACGCTCGACGCCGACGTTGGGCAGGGTGGCCGGCTGGTGGTTGTTACCAAGGGCGCGCCGGACGTGCTGGTCGGCCGGTGCACTGCCGAGCGAGTCGCGGAAGAGGTCCGGCCGCTCACGGAGGCCCGCCGGTCGGAGATCCTCGAGACGGTGGAGTGGTTGGCGGGCCAGGCGCTGCGTCCACTGGCTGTGGCCTACCGCGAACTGCCCCGGTCGCAGCTGGCCCCCGGCCCTTTGGAGGCAGGGCCTGAGTTCATCGAGTCGTTCGAACACGGTCTCACCTACCTGGGCACGGTTGGCATGATCGATCCGCCGCGCGAAGAGGTGCGCGAAGCCATCACGGAGGCCCACCGCGCCGGTATTCGCGTCCTGATGATCACCGGTGATCATCCCCGCACCGCATCGCGGATCGCCAGCGACCTCGGCCTGGCACCGGAAGGGTCTCGTGTGTTGAGCGGTGCGGATATTGAGGGGCTGGACTGTGACGGGCTGCGGGAGGCCGTGCGTGACGTCGCGGTTTATGCGCGGGTGGCGCCCCAGCACAAGCTTCGCATTGTTGATGCCCTCCAGGCGGAGGGAAACATCGTGGCCATGACCGGTGACGGCGTGAACGACGCCCCCGCCCTGCGCACGGCGGACATCGGCATCGCCATGGGCATCTCGGGGACGGACGTCACCAGGGAAGCCGCGGACATGATCCTCGCCGACGACAACTTTGCGACCATCGTCCTGGCCGTGCGGGAGGGCCGCGGCATCTTCGCGAACATCCGGACCTTTCTCCGGTTTCTGCTCTCGTCGAACACCGGCGAGGTCCTCACCATGTTCCTGGGTGTCGTTGCCGCGGGGCTCCTTGGACTCGACATGACGGGCGAGGCGGTGGCGGTGCCACTGCTGGCCACCCAGATCCTCTGGATCAATCTCCTTACCGACGCGGCGCCGGCACTCGCCCTTGGTGTCGATCCCCCTGCCGGCGACGTCATGCGCGTTCCGCCCCGCCGTCTGACCGACCGAGTGATCGACGCCGAGATGCAGCGGGGCATCGTCTTCGTCGGGCTCGTCATGGCCGTCGTCACGCTTCTCGCACTCGACCTGCGCCTGGCCGGTGGCCTCGTCGGAGACTCGGGCGATATCGAAGGAGCGCGCACGATGGCGTTCACGACACTCGTCCTGGCTCAGTTCTTCAACTGCTTCAACGCGCGGAGCGATGTCGCGAGCGCTTTACCGCGCCTGTTTACCAACCGCCTGCTCTGGCTCGCGATCGGGGTATCGGTCGCCCTCCAGGTCGCGGTCGTGCACGTGCCGTTCCTCCAGGAGGCATTCGAGACATCGGCGCTCTCACTGGGGGACTGGGCCATGTGCGCGGCGCTGGCCAGCGTTGTGCTCTGGGCCGATGAGGCACGGAAAGCCATCCTCCGATGGCACATCGAACGGCACTGACCCACGGCAGTCCTAATGGCCCTCCGTCTGTGCCCCCTGCATCTCTTCGAGCCTCTGCCGCACGATCCGCCGCTGGACCTTACCGCTCGCGGTCATGGGCAACGCATCCACGCGGACAATCCTCGCTGGCACCTTGAAGGCGGCGATCCGCTCCCGCATCCACGCCCGGATCTCCTCCGGGGCAAACTCGCCGTCCGAGACAACGGCCGCGATTGCTACCTGGCCCCAGACCTCGTCGGGGAGTCCCACAACGGCCGCTTCGCGCACCGCGGGGTGTCGGAGCAGCAGGGCCTCCACCTCGGCGGGGTACACGTTCTCTCCACCGCTGACGATGAGGTCATCCCGCCGGTCGAGTACATAGAGATATCCCTCGGCATCGAGGCGGCCGATGTCCCCCGTGTGCAGCCAGCCGTCCCTGATGGCGGCCTCCGTCGCCTCGGGCCGCCGGAAGTACCCCGGCGTGACCACCGGCCCCGAGACCAGGATCTCCCCGGGTTCGCCCTGCGCCGCATCGACGCGGAGCGCCGTGGTGACGAGGGCCTTGCCCGCGGAACCGAGCCGGGCCGTGGCGTCGGACGGGGCGAGCGTAGCCACCTGGCTGGCTGTCTCTGTGAGCCCATAAGTCTGCACCACCGGGTAGCCGAGCGCGACCGCTCGTTCGAGGAGCGCTTCCGGCACAGGCCCGCCCCCGACAAGCACGACACGGACCTGCGGCGCACACGGAGCGGGGTCGGCAGCCAGCAGGCGCTGGAGCATGGTCGCGACAACCGAGATGTGAGTGACGCCGTCCTCTCGCAGCGAGGCGCTCACGCGGCGCTCGTCGAACTGGCGATGGAGCACGACAGTTGTGCCGTAGAGGACACTCCGGATCACGATCGACAGCCCGCCCACATGAAACAGCGGGAGGACGGCGAGCCAGCGGTCGCCGGGTAGCACGCCAAGGTTGAAGGCGGAGCCCGCCGCGCTCGCGAACATGTTGCCGTACGTGAGGACGACGCCCTTGGGCAGGCCCGTCGTCCCGGAAGTGTACATAATAAAGAGCGGATCGTCGCTGAAACGCGCTTCCTCCAGCGGGAACGTGCCCGGTCCGCTGCCGCCGAGAGGGAAGACCGTCGGCGGGGCAACGTTTGCCACCCCTGCCGCGGAGGCAGCAACTTCCGCAAGCACCGGGTCGCAGACGAGGAGCGTGACCTCGGCATCGCGAAGTTGGAACGCCAGCTCTTCGACGGCGCGGCGCGCGTTGAGCGGGACGAGGACCGCCCCGAGTCTTACTACGGCATGGATGAGCTCGACCACTTCCGGGGCATTCCACGCGAGCATCGCCACGCGATCCCCCGGCCTGGCGCCAAGGGCATAGAGGGCGCCGGCGACTCGGTCCACCCTGCGATCGAGTTCGGCATAGGTGTGTTCGCCCTGGTCGTCCACGAGCGCGATGGCGCGTGGCATGACGTTCGCGCGGTGGGCGAGCCAGTCGAACATCCGGTCACTCACGCCGCCGTGCCCTCCCAGGGTCCGGTCGCATACCGTTCGATGGCTTCGTGGTCGAGTTCGACTGCCAGTCCCGGAGCTTCGCTGAGCCTGAGCGTGCCCTGGCGGACATCCGGGACGCCATGTCCGAGGAGGTCTTCGACGAGATCGGCCGTTGCGAGCCCACACGCCGGCCGGGGGGAAGCCACCAGGGCGGCGAGGTGCATGGCGAGGGCGGTGCCCGGAGCCAGGTCGAAGGTTGTCGTGACGACCGTGGTGAGCCCCGCTGCACCCGCCCGGGTGAGCATCGCCAGTGCCTCTCCGAGTCCGGAAGCCATCGGCTTGATGACAACCGCATCCGCGGCGAAGGAGGCGATCACCAATTCAAGGGCCTCGGCGGTCCGGGCTGATTCATCGACCGCCAGCGCGACGGGCGAAGCAGTGCGCAGCGTTGCCATGGCCTTGTATCCGGCTCCCGGGTCCGCCAGGGGCTCCTCGCAGAGTGCTACCGCGTGGTCGGCGCACCTCGCGAGGAAGGCGCGAGCCTCATCCGGCGACCACGAACGGTTCGCATCGCATCGCAGCTCGACCGCCGGGCCGACCGCCGCCCGGACCGCCGCGACCGTGGCGGCGGAGACCTCGGGGTCCGTGCCGACCTTCAGCTTGAGTGTCCTGAATCCGTCCCGCACGAGGTTGATGGCAGTCGCGGCCGCGGCAGCAGGATCCAAGAGGTCGACCAGGCCGTTCGCCTCTATTTCCTGGTCACCATTGGGGAGCGGGACTCCCGACGCCCCCGCGAGCCAGCGATACAGCGGCAGCCCGGCCGCGCGTGCGGCGAGGTCGGCGAGTGCCGTCTCAACACCGCAGGCGGTTGCCGCGGACCATTCGCCGGGTATGAACGAGGGGAGCCGGAGGTGCGCGAAACCGGCGCCGGCGCCCCGCCCGATCGCCGACTCGGCCGCCGCGGCCATAAAGGCATCGATCGCGGGGCCGTGTGCAGCGATCGACGCGCCGGCGGGCAGGGACGCCTCGCCGATGCCGTGCTGCCCACCGCCCGTTTCGACCACGATCAGCACGCTTTCGCGCACGCGGTAGGCCGCCCGGGCGTTTGTGACGGTGGTCCGGAACGGGACGGCCACGGGCCGCCACCGGACGGCTGTCACACGTTGCCCGGTCGTTTCAGGGAGTCCGGGGGAATGCCGAGGGGTCGCTGTAGCGCGATGGGCGCTTCTGGAGGAACGCATCCCGGCCTTCCTTTGCTTCGTCGGTCATGTAGAAGAGCATGTTGGCGTTGTGGGCGAGTTCCGTCAGGCCGGAGAGCCCGTCGAGCTCGGCATTGAAGGACGACTTCAGCATACGCAGAGCGATGGGGCTGTGCTGGAGCATTTCACGTGCCCACTGCACGCCTTCGGCTTCCAGTTGGTCCAGCGGGACGACCTTGTTCACCAGTCCCATCGCCTCGGCCTCGCGCGCATCGTACTGGCGGCAGAGATACCAGATTTCCCGCGCCTTCTTCTGCCCGACAATCCGGGCGAGCTGGGCGGCGCCGAAGCCACCGTCGAAGCTGCCGACCCGCGGGCCTGTCTGGCCGAAGCGCGCGTTCTCCGCGGCAATCGTGAGGTCGCAGATGACATGCAGCACGTGGCCCCCACCCACCGCATAGCCGGCCACCAGCGCAACCACCGGCTTCGGCATCGAGCGGATCAGCTTGTGCAGGTCGATGACGTTGAGCCGCGTGATGTTGTCTTCGCCGACGTAGCCGCCGTGACCACGGATGCGCTGGTCGCCGCCCGAGCAGAACGCGCGCCCGCCTTCACCGGTGAAGAGGACGACGCCGATGCTCGAGTCCTCATTCGCGTTCCGGAAGGCGTCGAGCATCTCGAAGATCGTCTTCGGGCGGAAGGCGTTGTGGACCTCGGGGCGGTTGATGCTGATCCGCGCTATCCCCTCCGCCTTCTGGTAGATGATGTCGTCATAGCTTCCGGCCGCCTGCCAATCGATCGATGTCACTCGTGGTCTCCCTCCCGGTTCAGTACAAAGGCGATCGCCTGCTCGGCGCACCATTCAGGATTCTCTATCTGCGCGGCATGCCCCGCCTCCGGGACGACGGCGCAACGGCCGCGGGGCACCGCTGCCGCCAATGCGCGCGCTATCCCGGTATACCGCGTGTCCAGCTCTCCCGCCAGCGCGAGCACCGGCATGTCGAGCGTGTCCAGCCGCCCGTGCAATGGCTCCTGCGCACCGGTGCCCATCCCCCGGAGGCTGTTCGCAAGTCCCATGGGGTCGCACTCCAGGCGTCCCGCGCGGATGGCCGCCTGCGTGTGCCGCGGGAGGCTACTCTGCGAAGCAAACAGCGGGATCGACTCCCAGTACTCGACGAAGGCCGGCACGCCCCCATCCAGGATACGTTGCGCGAGGCGCTCGTCGTCCGCCACCCGCGCGGTCCTCCCCGCGGGCTCCGCAATTCCAGCCGAGGCGCCGATGAGCACAAGCCGTTCAACAGCGTTCGGGAAAGCCGCGGCGACGTGCAAGGCCGTGCGCCCGCCCATCGAATAGCCCAGCCAGGCGCAGCGCTCGAACCCGGCCATCTTCACGGCGGTGACGATGTCAGCAACGACGCGGGGCATCCGGTAGTGCTCAATCTCCCGCGGCTTATCGGACTGTCCGTGCCCAACGATGTCGACAGCCACGGTCGTCAGCCGCTGGCGCAGGCGCTCGCCGAACGCGCCCCAGCCCGCCGCTGAGCCCGTGAAGCCGTGCAGGAGCGCAATCGGCGGCCCGCTCCCGGCCACCTCGACGTTCAGCCAGAAGCCCGGGGCAACCTCATACCGTGGCATGCGCGACCCCGGCCTGGTCCCAGGCCGCCGATGCCGCCCGTTGCCACGCGGTGCGATGCCATTGCGTGTTCACAGCGCGGTCGGTCTGCAGTTCGAGCACACGCAGGCCCTTCCCGTCGCGGCCGAGCGCGCCGCGGAGCGCTTCCCAGCCCTCGATGCGCTCGTAGTGGCCGCCGAAGAGCCGCACCGCGTGTTCGAACTCGATGTCGCCCGGGGTGCCGAACCAGGTCTCGAAGATGTCCTCGTGGGCTGCCTGGGGCAGGTAGTGGAAGATGCCGCCGCCGTTGTTATTGATGAGGATGACGGTCAGGTCGAGTTGATGCCGCTTCGCCGCCCAGAGCCCCGTCAGGTCGTGATAAAAGGAAAGGTCGCCGATCACCAAGACGGTGGGTCCCGGCCGCGCCGCCGCCACGCCGAGCGCTGTGGAGTTCACGCCATCGATGCCGTTTGCCCCGCGATTCGAGATGAACCGCAGCGGCTTTGCGTCCGGGACGGTGAACGAGTCGAGGTCGCGCACTGGCATGCTGTTGCCGGCCACCACGGTGGTCCCGGGGGCCAACGCTTCCTGGAGTTCGATGAACACCCTCCCCTCGAACAGGGGGCCGGGCTCCATGGCGGAATGGCGCATGGCCGCGGCGGCGGCCTGGTCGCGGGTGCTCCATCCACCGAACCAGCCAGCTTCGGTGCGGGCGTGCCCCCGGAGCCCATCGGCGAGCGCGGCCGCGCTGGCGGCCGGGTCGCCCGGCAGCACCTGGTCCATGGCCACGGATCCCACGCGCCAGGACCCCCAGGGCTCGCACAGGATGTGGACCGCGCGGGCGTCGTCGAGCAGCCCGTTCAGGGCCTTCGAGGTTGGCCTGCCGCCGAAACGCACGACGGCATCCGGCGCACAGGTCCCGCTGGCCCGCCGGTCGCGGAGCACCGCGTCGTACGCCGCCATCACATGAGAACGGTCGTGGGCGCCCAGCCGAAGCCCGCTCAGCGGGTCGGCCAGGAGGGGCGCACCGAGGGTGGCGGCCAGGGTTGCGATGGGCCCGACCGCAGATTCAGGGACTTCAGGCCCGGCGACGATCAGGGGGCGGGCCGCGGTCTTCAGGACTCCCAGCGCGGCCTCGATGTCCGCATTGAGGGGGCCCGGTGTCCCGGTGTGGATGGGGTGGGTCGAGGGTGCCGGGCGCTGCCGCCTCGCTCCGGCCCCGAGGAGCGGTTCTTCGAAGGGAAAGTTCAGGTGCACGGGCCCGGGGTACGGCCCGAGCGACTCCCGCACCGCGCGCATGGCAACCGTCGCGAAGAAACCGGCTTCGAACGACGCACCGTGAGGTGTGGGCAGGTCCTGCGCGAACCTGGTGGTGGCGCCGAACATGGCGGCCTGCGGCATCGTCTGTTCCGCCCCCACGTCGCGCAGCCGCGGCGGCCGGTCGGTGGTGCACACGATGAGCGGGACGCCCGAAAGGTGCGCTTCCGTGACGGCGGGATAGTAGTTCGCCGCCGCCGTGCCCGAGGTGCACACCAGCGCCACGGGGCGGCCCGTCGCCTTCGCCAACCCGAGGGCGAAGAATGCGGAGGCGCGCTCATCCAGGTGGAGCCACGCGCGGACCGCGGGCTGCATCGCGAATGCGATCGTCAACGGTGTCGAGCGCGACCCGGGCGTGATGCAGACATGCTCGACGCCGTGCGCAACCAGGCTATCCACAAAGGCGGCTGACGCGACCTCCACCGCCAGCGGCGCGTCAGCGGTCACCGACGGCCTCCCGGAGCGGGCGGAACTTCGTTTCCGTCTCCGCGAATTCGCGCTCGGGGTCGGAGCCGGGAACGATGCCCGCGCCGGCGTAGAAGCGCGCCCGCTCCCCCCGGATCAACCCTGACCGCAGCCCGACCGCGAACTCGCCGTCGCCGTCCAGGCCCAGGCGGCCGATGGGACCGGCATACCAGCCGCGGTCCATGCCCTCGAGCCGGTCTATTGCCTCCATCGCTTCGGGCCGGGGCCAACCGCCGACCGCAGGCGAGGGGTGGAGTGCCGCGACGATGGTGAGGAGGTTCTCGTGTCCGCGAAGCTGTCCGGTGATCGGGGTGCGCAAGTGTTGGATGTTCGGCACGCGCAGGATTTCCGGCTCGGCCGGGATGTCCAGTTCGTCGCAAAACGGGGCCAGCCCTTCCCGGAGCGCCTGGACGACCAGCGCATGCTCGTGCCGTTCTTTCGCGTCGCCCATCAGCCTCGCTGCGAGCGCATTGTCCGATTCGGGGTCTGCCCCGCGCGGCACCGAACCGGCCAGGGCGACGGTGCTCAGGGTCCCGCCGCGGACCTGGCAGAGCAACTCCGGCGTCGCGCCGAGCCATGCGCTGCCGGCCTGGGCAATCTTGAAGACGTAGCAGCCGCTGTAGCGCGACGCCAGGCGTGCCAGGACGCCGCCCTCATCGATCCGGGCCGGGCGCTCGATATCGCTTGTCCGTGCGAGCACGACTTTCTGGTAGCGGCCGCCCGCGATCTCGCCGATCGCCGCGGAGACCTTGGCGCACCAGTCGCGGCTGCGAGCGGACGCCGGCCAGACGGGGGGCCCGGCAGACTCGTGTGACTCCGCGAGGGGCTCGGCGAGCCTTCCCTCGATCGCGGCGCGATCCGCGCCGGGTTCCAGGCGGAGGGTGACTGTCCCCTCGGCTCCGCCGTCGTTGAGAGCGAGGAGGACCCTGGGGAGGGTGAAAGCCCAGCCGCCAAACCCGTCCCAGGCCGGATCGTGTGTCGTCCCCCCAGCCACGAACCGGGAGCCGCCGAAGAATGCAGGCTGCGCGAGGGCAGTTGCTTCTCCCGCGCGCGGCAGAGCGGTGGCCTCACGCAGGGCCGCGGCAGCGTCCGCCAGCGTCGAGTTACGCGGTCCCTTGAGCAGCAACTCGCGTCCGAATCCCACGACGACGGTTTCCTGGCCTGCCGGCCGCCACACCACCGTGGCATCGCGCAGCAGGCGTTCGCGGTCCGTGCCTTCCACACACCTGAGCGCCTCGCGCGGGAGTGGAAGCGAAACCAGGGAAGGGGTGGTCAGGCCGCGTGCGATGGACGCGAACGTGCCGGCGAGTTGAGCGGGGACGAGGTCCAAGCGTGTGTCGTCGAGCATTCAGCAAGTCAGACTAGCGTGCCGGCTCGCTACAGGCAGTACGGGGGCTCACTCCCCGGCTGCGAGGACCGTGCACCCACCGGGTATAGTCGCGTGGCGAATGGAGGCGTACATGACGGCAATCGACTTTATGAAACAGACTCTCGAATTCATTCACCGGGGCTTCAGGGGCGCACCAGAGGGCCTTTCGGATGAGCAACTTCACTTCGTGCCAGAGGGCCAATCGCACTCGGTCGCCTGGTGCATGTGGCACGCGGCACGGATCGAGGACCTGTTCTTTCAGCAGATTTTCCAGGGGAAGCCGGCGGAGTGGGAGACCGGTGGCTGGGCCGCGAAGACCGGCCTCCCCGGGAAGGGCTTCGGGACCGGCCAATCGACGGCCGATGCGGCCTCGCTCCGTATCGCCTCGCTCGATCAGTTCCGCGCGTACCAGGCCCGCATCGCGGAGCTCTCCAGCGCCTTCCTCGATTCGATCGGTGAACCGGACCTGGAGCGCGAAGTGAAGCTCGGCGAGCGTACCGAGAAGCTCGGGGAGTCGATCAATCTTCACCTGGTGATTCACCTGAACGGGCACCGTGGAGAGGTCAATCTCCTGCGGGGGATGATGGGCTTCGATCCGGTGCTCCTGAACCAGGGTGGTTGAGGGGGGCCGCTCGCCGGAAGCAGGGTTACGCCCCTCGCCCGGTGGTCGCTGAGCGCGGCGTCGCGTAGGTTATCGCACGTTCAGCGCAGGTCCTGTGGGCCGGAGCCGCGTCGGTGCTTTGCCGTGCCACGCGGCGAGCGACTGCGGAAGGGTGCGGTTGTGGCCGTTGGAGATCGTCCTTGAGTACTCGTGACCGGCCCGCGGCAAGCGGGGTCCATGTCGCGCGGATGGCTGCCCGGCGCCGTTTGCGGGGCCCCGGGAGCGGCATCTCCCAGATCATCGGCGGTTTCGGGATCGTTTTGGCGGCCGGGTTCGTGCTGCTCATGCTCCCGGTCGCATCCGAATCGGGCGAGTGGGCTCACCCGAAAGACGCGCTCTTCACGGCCGTTTCGGCGATCTGCGTGACGGGGCTTGTGGTGCACGATACCCAGGCGCACTGGAGCGCCTTTGGGGAGGGCGTGATCCTGCTGCTCATCCAGGTTGGCGGACTTGGCTACATGCTCGGTACTACCGTCGTGCTCTGGGCGTTCGGCCGCCAGCTCGGCCTTCGCGACCGGAACATGCTGAGGCTGTACTACGGCGCCCCGAGCATGAAGGAGACGCTTTCGTTCGCGCGCGGCGTGGGCCTCTTCACGCTCATGTTCGAAGCCACCGGAGCGGTCATCCTCGCGGGGGCGTTCCTGGCTGACGGCCACGATCCCTCAGAGGCGCTGTGGTGGGGCGTCTTCCACGCAGTCTCCGGGTTCAACAACGCCGGTTTCAACGTCACCGGGGCTGACATGGTCCCGTTTTCGGGCAACCCGGTCGTCCTCCTGACCCTCACCGGCTTGATCGTGGCGGGAGGCCTTGGATTCCTCCCTCTGGCGACGCTGAAGAGCCGGCGGTCATTCCGGCGGCTCCCCCTCGATTCCAAGCTCATCTTCGCGACAACCGGCGTGTTGCTGGTGGCGGGCACGCTCTTCGTCAGCCTGTTCGAGTGGCGCAACGCGGGGACGCTGGGCGCGATCCCCGCCCAAGATCGGCCTGCGGTCGCCCTTTTTCACAGCGCCAACGCCCGCACGGCCGGGTTCAGCGCGCTCGATGTGGGGGCGCTTCACGACGAGTCGAAGGTCTCGACAATCGGGCTGATGTTCGTGGGTGGGGCGGCTGGTTCCACCGCGGGCGGACTGAAGGTCGGCGCTTTCGCCATGCTGTTCGCCGTGATGTTGACCACCTTGCGGGGGCGGGAAGAAGTCAGCGTGTTCCGGAGGCAGATACCCAATGCCATTGTCCAGCAGGCGACAACACTGGCGCTGTACTTCGTGGCCCTCCTGTTCGCCTTTTCGCTGGCGCTGACAGTCACGTCCGACCAGACCTTTATCGATACCATGTTCGAGGCGATGTCGGCCCTGGGGACCGTTGGCTTCAGTGCGGCGGGCACGCCTGCCTTCGGGACGGATGGGCACATCGTCCTGATTGTCGCCATGCTGTTCGGGCGGTTCAGCCCGCTGATGCTTGTCCTGTACATGTCGCAGCCGCGCCGCAAGCTCATCTACCACCACCCGGCTGATAGCGTCAGGCTCGGGTAGATGACCGCGGCGTGGGCGTCGCGATGGCGAGCGGGCGTCCCGGCGGCGCGGCTCGCGTGGCGTCCGATGGCTGCGTATCCTCTCTTTCGCGGGGCCGCAGGGGCCAACCCGCAGAGAACACAAGGCCGAGGTCACACGTGAAAGTCGCCATCCTGGGGCTTGGCCGATTCGGATCCCAACTTGTTGAGGAACTCGTCGGCATGGGCGTAGAGGTCCTTGCCGTCGATGCGGACGGCGGGCGAGTGAACGACCTCGCCGAAGTTGCCACGCTGGCCGCGGCAGGCGACCTCACCGATTTCGAGTTCCTCTCCTCCCTCGCGCTCGAGACCTACGACTCCGTTGCCGTGGCCATCGGCAGCGATGTCGCGACCAGCGTGTTGCTCACGCTGACCCTGAAACGCCGGCTGGAACTGCCGCACGTGGTCGCCAAGGCCAGCACGAAGGACCACGCAGAGGCCCTTCGTCTCACCGGGGCCGACATCGTGGTGAACCCGGAGCAAGATGCCGCCATCCGGTTGGCCCACACGCTTGGCCCGTCGAGCCACCTGGGCGAATACCTCTCGCTTGGCCCAACGTTCGGATGCGCGAAGCTCGAGGCGCCAGCCTCGGCGCATGGCAAGCACCTCGGGTCGCTCGAAGCATTCACACGGCACAACGTCGTCTTGCTGGCCTTGATCCGGGACGACGTGGTGACCTTCAGGCCTGACCGCGAGGTGATCGTCGAGCCGGGCGATGTGTGGCTCATCGCCGGGGACGACGAGCAGCTCCGCAATGCGGGCAGTTGAGCCTCATTGCCTTCGTTCCGTGTCCAGCGCGTTCAGAAACGCCACGCCGCGCGGCGACAGCCGATAGCCCGTCTCCAGGCTGATGGTTAGCCCGAGCGCCTTCAGCTTCCTCACATCGGTCTTGAATGCGACCGTCTCCCGTCCGAGTTCTGCCGCCAGGTCCCCTGCCCGGCAGCCCGGTTTGGACTCGATCAGGCGAAGTGTCTGCACGGTCCACGGGCCGCCAAGGCCCCGGTCCCACCGGAGCAGCCGGTCAGTGATCTGCCTGAGTTCATCCGCGGAGACGGCTTCCTGCGCCGCGAGTTCATCTCGCGGGTCCGGGCCGTCGAGCCGGTGGAACGCGACTCGATAGACCGGGAGGCCCGGGTCTCCCTTGAGGGCGGCAGTCAGGGCATCAAGGGTCTCGTAACCGGCCAACCTCGCTTCGACCCCGGAGATCGCGCCCGGATCGACCACCGCGACCGAGTCGATCGTAACGCGGCCCCCGGGCGTCCGATGCACGTGCCCGGCCACCGCCCGCGGCTGCTTCCAGCGCCGGAACGCCATCGTGATGGAGCCATCCGCGATACCTGGCCAGAACCTCGCTTCGAAGAGCATGTGCGGGATTGTAGGACGCCCCGCCCGGCCTGGCGGAGTGTCAGGGGTAAGTTGCGCTGAAGTGCTCCCAGGTCATCCGCACGAGGGTTTGGGCGAGGGGGATATCTGCATATTGGACCGGCACGGCCTGCGAGAAGAAGGAGACCGCGTAGGCGTTTCGCAGGCCGGGCCCGAACCGGACGATGGCGACGTCATTGTCGACAAACCCATCCCAGAGCGGCACGAAGCCGTTCTTGTGGCTCACGGTCGCTTGCGAGGGAAGCGCGGCTGTCAGGTAGTTCAGCCCGGGCTTCACGCCGATCATTGCGTCGACCAGCCAGGCGGAGAGCTCCTCGTTCAGGAGCTCACCGTGGTACAGCGCGGCGAGCGCCATGTTCGCGTCGTCGGCAGTGATCAGGTTGTCCGCGCTGAGTCCGAGTGATTCGTGTGGGAAGGCCGGAGGATGGTCGAGGGAGGTCGACGCCATCCCAATGACCTCCCGCTGAAGTTGCCGGACCCGCCCGACTCCGGCGACCACGTCACCGCCGCCGATCTTCTCGTAGAGCGCCCGTCCCGTGACTGCGTCGCTGGCGTAGATGGTCTGGCGGATGAGGGAGTCCACGTCGTCGAGCGGGAAGAACCCGGCCTGGACATCGCGTAGGGCGGCGACAATGGCGAACAGGTTCATGACGCACGCGGCGCGATGCTCGCGGGCGCCGTGGATGCTGATGTGTTCGCCGGTCTGCAGGTCGGTCACGGCGAAGGCGAACTCGCCCGGAGTTGCGGCGGCCGCTATTTCGGCGGCGAGCCGGTCGCGCAGTGCCTGGAGTTCGAGCGCGGGCGTCACTGGCGGCGGCGGGCCGGCGAGGTAGGCAAGGCCCGGGACAACCACGCGATAGGGAAGCCCCGGGTAGGCGACGAGGTGGACGGTTTGCGCGCCGGTGGCGGCTGAGTCTGGCGGGGGCTCGTCCGGGGCGCAGAAGACGCCGGGGCCGGACTCCCCGGCAAAGGCGGGGCTGGGATGGTGCGGGGCGCCCCCGGTGACGGCCGCCAGGAGCAGCGCCGCGGCCGAGGTCATCCCGCCAAGCCATCGGCCATTTCCCATAGCGCGCACTCACCCCCGGCTGCCGGTACGCTGGTCCGCCCCACCCCGGGGCGCGCCCGGGTTCGATGACGATGTAGCCGGTCACCATGAGGACGTATCACGAGACCGATGCTGACCAGTGTACCGCCATGTCCCTCGCAACGGCCGGATAGGGCCATGGGGCGGGACTGACGGGGCCATCCCAGGGGCCGCCGCAACGGGGCTGCCCTGGTGCCGAAGGTGGGATTCGAACCCACACGAGCTTGCGGCTCAGCGGTTTTTGAGACCGCCGCGTCTGCCATTCCGCCACTTCGGCCAGTCCAACCATCATACGGCGTGCGCGTTCAACGGGCCGGTTGGGGCCCCGTACGGCGGGCCGGGCGGATTTCCACTCGCCCGTCCTCGACGCACCTCTGGTGCGCAGGCTACGCTGGGCGATCTGAGGGGCGTGGGCGGCGGAGAGACAGCTATCCGCCAACCCCTTTCCCTGCAGGGTGCCGAGTGGTGTAACGGTAGCACACGGGTCTTTGGAGCCTTTGGTCGGGGTTC
>JAHDWR010000002.1:13634-64262 GCA_023382755.1 Dehalococcoidia bacterium | reverse complement strand
TCCCGGCGGCGATGCAGTACGAGCGGCCGAACCTGCAGTACGCGATCACCCACTCGTTCCACGTCGGCTTTTCCGAGCCGGCGCGGCCGCCCGCTGGCGAATCGAAGACGGAGTGGGAGATCTTCAAGGCGCTCTCCCGCAAGGTGCAGGAGCGCTCGGTCGAACAGGGCGTCACCGAATACCTCGACGGACGGCGCCAACCGCGCCGCCTGGACACGGTTGGGGATGCGTTCACGGCCAACGGCACCTACGACAGCGAAGAGACCGTGATGGACGAATGGCTGCGCGACAGCATCGAGGCCGGGACCCTTCCCGAGAACGGCGGACTGGACTCCTTGCGCGAACTCGGGACGGTGCGCTTCTCCGGGCTCGGGATGTTCGCGCCGGGTCTGTCTCTCGCGGCCAATGTCGAACCCGACCGGACGGTGACCGCGTTCGAGTGGCACGTGGAGGATGGAGTGCCCTTCCCCACGCTCACGCACCGGGCACAGTTCCTGATCGACCACCCCTGGTTCGCGGAGGCTGGGGAGGACCTGCCCTGCCACAAGGAAAACCCGGCGGTGGGCGGAAACTACCCCTTCCTTGTCACCAGCGGCCACTCGCGCTGGACCGTGCACGCAGTCTCGATGGGCAACTCCATCCTGGCCGGCACCCACCGCGGCGAACCGCTGGCGATCATCGGCAGCCGCGCGGCGAGCGAACGCGGCATCTGCGACGGTGACCTTGTCCGCGTGAGCAATGACCGCGGCAGCTATACCATCCGCGCGAAGGTGTCGCCGCGGGTCCGGCCCGGACAGCTGATCGTGTACAACGGCTGGGAACCGCACATGTTCCCGGGCTGGAAGGGTTCGAATGAGGTCGAACCGGGGATGGTGAAGTGGCTCCATCTTGTGAGCCGCTACGGACATCTTCGTTACCTGCCCTTCGGCTGGCAGCCTGTGCCCGCCGACCGCGGCGTCTTCGTGGAGGTTACCAGGGAATGACGACAGCACCTGCAAGCGCAGCCAGGCCGGAACCGATCGCACTCACGCCGGAAGAGCACGCCGCGATCGCGCGCGTGTTCGAAGGCGGCAAGCCGGTCTTCGCTGCGCTCTCGACTTTGCGCACGCGCCGCATCGGCCTCGGCTACCGGAGCGAGACGGGCGAGGAAGAGAACTTCGCCTGGTCGAGCCACCTCGTGGTGAAGCAGCGCGAGGGCCCGCTGGCCTTCGAATCGCCGAACCAGCCGGTCGCGCTGTCGGAGGTCGAAGAAGCGCTCATCGCCTGGGCGGCGCTTGGCCCGAACGGCATCGTTACGGCCGATATCCCCGTGCAGGGCGACCTCTCAAGCCTCATCTCGTGGGCCGGGCGCACCGTGCCGGCATCCAGCAACGACCAGGGCGTGGACCTGTTCATCATCAACGACCAGGGCATCCACATGTACCGGCCGGGCACGGAGCGCATGGCGCCCGTCGAGATCAACGGGCCCGAGGACTACTGGAAGATCCTCCACTGGTACCGCACGGGCCGCGTGAAGGTCTCGGACCGGCGGCCGGATGTCGCCTGGGCAACGGCGCCTCCCGGCACCCACAACGTGAACACCATGGGCGCTCTCCAGTACAACGCGAACCGGCCGGGGAGCACCTGGTTCCTCCCGGTGGGCGATGTGGGGCTCGAATGGGTGAACCTGCTGCTGTCGTCCTACCAGTTCGGCGGGTTCTACCTGCAGGATTCGGAGACGGACAAGCCGGCCGGCTGCGACCAGTGGATCCGGCCCGGCTTCCTCGAGGTGGGTTTCCCCATCCCGATCTTCGACGAGCTGGCATTGATGCAGCACGTGACCGAGGTTGCCTGCGTGGTCCAGAACATCCGCCTCGCCTGCGAGACGATGGGCCTTGGCGCCTGGGCCATGGGCGGCTACTCCGATGACCTCCTGCTCGGGGCCTACCCGGAGGTTGCGGCCGGTCTCGGCTTCTCCTTCCTCGAACGTGACCCGGCTCGCAACCCATCGAGGACCGCGACCTGCCAGGGCCTGCCCGGAGTCGTCGACGCTTGCATGGCGCCCTCGCGCAAGTTCCCCAGCGCCGAGGCGCTGGTCCGGCATGTGGTGGACCTGCGCTACAAGCGCGGGGCGCACCTTTCCCCCATCGACAACTGGGGCGAGCGCAACCAGGGGCCGTTCAATGATGAGGCGCGGGAGCGCATCCTGGAACACCCGCGCTCGTATATTCCAGACTGGGTAGTCGAGGCGGCCATCGAGACGGTGAAGTACGTCATCGACAAGTACGGCGCCGCCCCGGCATACATCAACCCGGTGCGGGCCAAGTTCTCGTGCCAGGTGCACCACGTGGACCTGGACTTCTACCGCAAGTACCACGCCGGCGGCGCGGAACCGTACCTGGCGACGCCCCAGCTGCTTTCGCACTTCAGCGATTGGCACCCGGGCATGCCGGACCTCTACAAGCGAGGGGCCCCCAATGCCTGACGACCCGGACATCTGGAAGCACATCATCTACGGGTTCCTGCACGACATCTCGATCGCCGTCTACCTGGGCGGCGCCGTCGCGATGGAGTTCGTGCTGGGCCCGGCCCAGGCGGCCATCCCTCCAGCGCAGGCCCAGGTGATGGGCCAGAAGACTGCCGACCGCTTCCTCTGGCTCGTCTGGGGGTCGCTGGCGCTCATCGTGGTGACCGGGTACCTGCGGCTGGAACACATGGGCATGGCCATGTGGGAATGGCCGTTCTTCCAGACGCCGGGCGGGCTCTCCGCGAGCTATGGGCGCACCCTGCTGGCAATGATCCTGCTCTGGTGCGTCCTCGTCATCAACGGGGCGCTCATCACCTGGTACTTCCGTCCGCGGCTCCAGGGCAAACTCGGTACGCACACATCGGCGGCCCAGGTGGCGGCGGCCCAGACATCGAAGATGGCGGCGGCCACCTGGGTGCAGCGCCTTACCCGCATCGACCTTGTCGTTGCCGTGGTCATCGCTCTCATGGGAGCATCGCTCGGGTGGGGAGGCCTCATCTGACCGGCACACCACGGGCGGACAAGGGAGAGCAGTCTTGGACACACTGCTTGGCTGGCTGCATGCGACGGCATGGGCGGTCTATGTCGGCGGGGCACTGACCATGGAGTGGGTGCTGCGCTACGCGCAGCGGGAGATGCCCGGCCCCCAGGTCGGCGTCGTGTGCAAGAACGCCGGGATGCGCTACCGCTGGCTCGCGCTCGGCTGCCTGGCCGTCATCGGCGTGACCGGCGCGTGGATGTTGCTCCGGCTCGACGAGGCCGACTTACTGGCCCGCCCCGGCGCGCCCGTCCTCAGCCTCTCTGACTCCTACGGGCGGACCGTCCTGCTGCTCTCGGTGGCGTGGGGATTGCTCGTGGCGACGGTGGCGTTCATGGCCTTTGTGCTTCACCCGGCGCAGCGCAAGCGTTCGAAGCCCGAGATGACCAGGGACGAAGTCGCCGCCGAACGCCAGCGCGTGGGCCGGGCGATCGCGCGTATGGACAAAGCCCTCAAGTTCGAACTCGTGCTGTCGGTGGTCAGCGTGGGCATCGGTGCCTCGCTGCACGCCGGCGGACTCATCTAGCGCGGGGAGTGCCGCAATGCCAAAGACCATCGCTATCACACCATCCTGGTACTGGCCGACGGGGATCTCCCGCGTGGTGGGCGTGCCGCCCTACCCGGTCTACGAACTGTGCCTGGTCCGCAACGAACGCGACCACGCGGATGAACCCGCGCTCATCGACCACGAGGGCCAACTGACGTTCCGGCAGCTGCGCGAAGAAGTCGACCGGCGCGCCCACCCGCTCGCCCTGGCGGCCGGTGAGTCACGCCTCGCCGTCCTGCCGGGCGACCTCAGCCGCGAGAACCTCCTCCAGCTGCTCGCGGGCCTCGCCGCGGGCGTACGCCTCCGGATAGCGCCCCCAGGCACCGATGCCCGCGCCCTCGCGTCGCGGATTGGCGCACAGGTGGTTGCCGGCGACCAACCGGCCGGCGATGGCAACGCTCCCCCGTACGCCGGGATGCTCGACCCAACGCTCCCGGCCGTGACCATCGAAGGCGCGACGGCGCCGGTCTCGCACTCGAACCGCTCGCTCCTCGCCATGGCCATCTCCATGGCCACGTTCGTCGACGCTGAGCGCGCAGGCCCCTGGATGTCCACGCTCCCCCTGTCGAAGTGGGAGGGGCTGATGGGGACGCTCATCCCCCTGTTCCTCGGGAAACCGCTCGTCCTGCCGAAGCCCGGTTCCGACCCCGACACGCTGCTGGCCAACATCTCGCAACAAGGCCTGAGTTATGTCGTGTCCGACTTCCCCTCGTTCGCGCATGCCTGCCGCGAGGCCAAGCGCGCCGCCAAGGACGCCCGCCGGATGCTCACCGGCGCCCTGCTCGCGGTGGATGGCCCCTTCGACCCGGACCAGCGGAGGCGCGTCAGCAAGGCGCTCGAGTGCCCGGCCCTGACCTTCTGGGGGATGCCCGAGACCGGGCCCGTCTTCGCCGCACACCAGTCCTGGTACCTCGACGAGTCCGTCGGCCTGCCGATGACCAACGCCCACGTGGTCCCTTCGGACCCGCGCACCGGCCAGCCGATCGCCGCCCTCTGGGAACTAGTGGAGATGGCGGAAGTGACGGTTTTCGCCCCATCGCTCATGACCGGCTACGAGGGTCACGAGGCGCCCGAACGGTTCGCCGGCCACCGCTTCCGCACCGGGATGCTCGCATCATCCGATGCCAACGGCATGATCTACTTGCTCGGCAGCTAAGGCCGGCAGGGCGCCGTCACCGCGGGGGTTACCTGTGCCGCCGCGGCGGGGCCGTGGGCGGTCGGGCTTCGAGCGGCCACTGGAGTGACGCGCCTGGGCGATCGGTGTGTGTGGTGCGGGTGCGCCTCAGCGCGTGACGCGGACCCTGCCCAGCGCTGTCAGTTCGGCCACGGCGAGTGTGACCACCACCGCGACAATGCCCTGGTAGAAGGGGTGGCCGGAACGCTCGCCCAGCCGCTTTGCGGTTTGTTCGGCCCAGGGCCGGAGGTGACGTTCGAGCACGTCGGCCTTCGCCGCTTCGAAGGCCGGCCGCGCTGAAGGTTCTCCGGCTGCCTGTCCAACCGTCAGGATCCTCAGGAACTCGAGCACGGTTGGCACGAAGTCGGGCAGGTCGTGGGCGCTGCTCTCGATGGTCAGCCCGAAATGGCGGTAGATCCGCAGGAGCTCTTCCATCGCATCGCGGCGGCGGGGCGCGTAGACCCCGGTATAGAGCGGCGTTGGCGTGCCATCCGGCACATCGAAGAGCCGAATGTACTCCGCCTCGATGTCCTGTGGCGCCACCTCCATGGGGCCGAGCGCTTCAAGCGGGGCGAGCGCATCGCCCAGCGGGACGTGACCCAGCATGTGTTCGACCGCACCGCGGATTTCCCCGGACTGGACCGCGCGGGCAAGGTCCGGTCCAGGGAAGGAGAGCAGTTCGGCGAGCAGACCGTACAGGTCGGCCGCGGGTGGCGAGCCATCGGCCTGCCCGGCCATCAGACCGCTCGCGGCGGACGATCGAGCTCGGCCGGGTTCGCGGTGAAGGGCCCGAGGAGATCGTTCCAGTCGCGCGAGATGAGGATATCGATAAGCTCGGACGGCTCACCGCGGGCAGCCTTCTCGCGTTCCACCTGGATGGTCTCCAGGGCCTTTTCGACCCCGGGGCCGAACATCTCGCGGAGGTATTCATCCGGGATGCGCGGCTTTGTTTCGTCGAACTCGCCCTTTTCGTTGAACGCGGGCGGCGCCAGCGGCGGGACGTAGAACACGTTGGGCTCGGTGCCAAAGTCGGGCCGCAGCGGAAGGGCGACCTTCCACTCGTGCACGAGCTTGTACGGGTGCCCTTCGCGGTTATCCATGTAGTCGACGTGACGTACACGGCCGGGGCACTGGCGGATGCATGCGGGCGCGACGCCGGCTTCGAGCCGGGGGTAGCAGGCGATGCACTTCTGTGCGATTGCGCGGCCGGGGTTGAAGTAGATGCGCTTGTAGGGGCAGGCTTCGGCGCAGAAGCGGTAGCCGTGGCAGCGCTCCTCGTCGATGAGGATGATGCCGTCTTCCTCGCGGCGGTAGAGCGCGGTGCGAGGGCAGGCTTCGAGGCAGGCAGGCTTCGAGCAGTTCGCACAGATCTGCTGCAGGTAGAAGAAGTAGGAGTTGGGATACTGCCCGCCGCCCATGTCCTCGTCCCAGTTCGGGCCCCATTCCGGGCTCGTCCCATCACGCTCGAGCGGGTGGAAGGCAGCCTTGCCGCCGCTGCCGAAGGTTGCCTCGTGGTCGAAGTCCCAGGCCTCACCGAAGTCACGGAGGGGCGGGAACGTGCCGGGGACCGGTTCGCCGTTCTTGTAGCCGCCGCCGTGGGAGAAGACGTCCTTCGGGGTGCCCCCGCCGGGCATGGTGTTGACGATGTTCCACCACATCGACTCCATGCCCGGGGCGTCGGTCCAGAGTGTCTTGCAGGCGATACTGCACGACTGGCACCCGAGGCATTTATTCAGGTCGAATACCATGGCCAGCTGACGCGCCGGCCGGGAAGAGACAGTGGCCATGATGTCCAGTCCTTACTTCGGGAGGTTGAGCGTGAGCCAGGCCGGCGTATGCGCCTTCAGCCCCGCCCGCTCGTTGTTCGCCCCGCTCCACACGGCGATGCCGAGCGGGATGCTGCCGCCAGCAGAAAGCGGCACGCCCGCCTCCTGGAGGCTGCGCCGGAAGATGACCGACCAGGAACCGTTCTCCCATGCGGCGCCCACACTCACCGGGTGATCCGGGAGACGGGTGACCGTCCCCAGGCCCGTTGCGGTGATGACGAAGGGAAGAGCGGTGCCGGCACGCCAGTGCCAGGCCTGCACCGGGCTCCGCTCGTCGCCCATGGTGCTGAGCTCGGCGGCCTTCCCGTTGAGCGGGAACAGCACGGCGCACGCGTCGGCATAGGTGTCGTTATCGGTAATTGCCAGGCGCGGCTCTGCCGCGGCCCAGCGAAGCCGGAGGTAGAGTGCATCGCCCGCCACGACGGCCGAAAGGCCGGCGCTTGCCAGCGTCCCGTGGGCCCGGTCGGCCCACGATGCCCGCACGTAGGCGGATGGCTGCGCATCGAGCGGAGTGGGCGCCAGCGAGACGATTGTCTCGCTGACGCTCTTCCATGGCGCACCCGCAGGAGCGAGGAGCTGGGGTCCAGCCTCAGCCAACCTCGATGCAGTGACCGAAGTCAGAGTCCCGGCGGTCATGAAATCGCCTCCACCCGTTCGATATCGACGGCCACTTCCTTCGGGACGTGGTTCATGGTGTACGAGGCCATGCGGTAGTGGAGCTGGCCGTAGTTACCGACGAGGTTCGTCGGTTTGATCGGGCTGGCCGTCACGTCGTTCTGGGTTGCCCAGTCCTTGAACTGGTAGCCCTCCCAGGCGTGGTAGACGATGACCGTACCCGGCTGGACGGACGGAGAGACCTTCGCCCGGAGCTGGAACGTGCCCACATCGTTGTGCACGCGGATGTAGTCGTGGTCGTTGATGCCGCGCGTGCGGGCATCGTCGACCGAGATGTAGGCGACCGGCTCGCCGCGCTGCAGGCGGTTGAGCTCTTCGCTGGCCCGCCAAATGCTGTGCATGCTCCAGCGGGTGTGCCCACCGGTCATCCGGAGTGGATACTTTCCGCCTGCCGCGACTGGTTCCTTGTGGACCAGGAGCTCTTCGCCGGCATCGAGGAACCACTGGTGGTCGATGTAGAACTGCTGGCGCCCCGTGAGGGTTGGCCAGGGATTCTTGCGCTCGACGAACCACCCGCAGGAGTACATCGGGCGGTCTTCCGTGTAGTCGGTGTAGACGGAGTTGAACCCGACGGCGAGCGCCGAGGGCTGGACGGCCTTGATTTTGACCATGCCCTTCTCGGCGGCCTTCGCCCAGGCGCCCTCGCCCAGACCGCTATTCCGGGTGATGTGCGAGTACTGGAGGATGAAGTCCAGTGCCCGCTCCTCGCCGGCGGCGTCAGGGGTGTAGGTGCCGTCGGCGCTCATGTCGTCGTACAGGCTGGCCAGGTTGTGCTGCATGCCGCGGTTATCGGCATAGGGCTGAATGCCCCGGGCAACCGCACGTTCCTGGATCTTTTCCGCCAGAAGGAGTGCGACGTCCCACTCGTGCTTCGACTCGTAGAGCGGCGGAACCGCGCGGTCGCCGACAACGACGTAGGGCACATAGGTGCTTGTGTACTTGATGCCGGGCTTTTCGTAGTACCCGCAGCCAGGCAGGATGTAGTCCGAGTAGAGCCCGGAGGTCGACATCCGGAAGTCGAGCGTGACAATCGTGTCGAGGCTCGCCCAGAGGCTGTCGCGGATGAGCTTGGGATTGGGCCACCGGCGGAGCGGGTTGGGTCCCGAGTAATACAGGAAGCGTGGCCGCTTCGGGTACGGCGGGACTGGTTGCCAGCCGGCGGCGAGCGCCTCGTCGATGTACTCGCGCGCAGGGCGGGGCAACGATGGATCGTTGTACTCCTGCTTGCTCGCCATCTCGGCCCACTTCTTGTCGTGGGCGTAGAGCCACGGGATGAGGGGCGCGGCGTTGCCCATCCGGCCCGCCTGGAACGTGACCTTCGAGAGCTCCTGCACCCCCACCCGGTCGACCGGGAGTTCCGGGATCGGATTGGTGTTGAGGCGAACCGAAGGACCGCCGAGGCCGCCGCCAGTGAGCGCACCGTTTGGGGGTGGCCACCAGGTCGAGACCTTAATCCCGGTGCCGGGCTTGCCACCGGAGTTGCCCGTGAGGGCGCACAGGTAGGCCATGCCGCGCTGGAACAGGTCGGAGTGGTAATGCTTGCAGGCGCCCCACGACGAGTAAATCATCGCGTGCTTGGCGGCGGCGAACTCCCGGGCGACCACGCGAATGTTGTTCGCGGCGACTCCGGTGATCTCCTCCACCTTTTCCGGCGTGTACTCGGCGGCGCGTTTCTTCAGCAGTTCGAAGACGGGGCGGACGGTGACGCGCTTACCGTTGGCCAGGCGCACGCGATGGGATCCCTCGAGAGCGGGGTCCAGGTCTTCGTCGAGAGCGATCGTCGAATAGGTCGATCCCCAGGAACCGGTTGGGCTCTCTTTGCGCCCGGTGACCGTGTTCCACACGAAGAACACGCCATCGTTCCCGTCTTCGTAGACATCCGATTCGCGAAGGTACTGTCCCGTGTCCTCGCGGACGAGGAAGGGAAGGTCGGTCTGTTCCTTGATGTAGGCCTCGTCGAAGAGGTTCTCGGAGAGGACCGTGTTGACCATGCCGAGCGCCAGGGCGGCATCGGTGCCGAAGCGCACGTTGAGCCAGCGGTCGGCGTGCACGGTCGAGGCGTTGTAGTCCGGGGCGATGCTAACAATCTTGGCGCCGCGGTACCGCGCTTCCCACATGAAGTGGGCTTCGGGGACTTTGGTGTAGGAAGGATTGCCGATCCAGATCAGGATGTAGTCCGAAAGGAACCAGTCGTCGGCGGTACCCTCGGACATGTAGAGGCCCCACGTCTGGATGAGGCCGACCGGGAGGTCACCGACGCCTGCGTAGGAGTCGATGGTGGTGCTGCCAACACCCGCGGTGAAGAGGTGTCCCTCCATCGGGGAGCCGATGCCGAAGTCCAGGTTGGTGGTGCCGTTGTCATAGATGACGCACTCGGGGCCGTCGGTCTCCACGACATCGATGAGCTTGTCAGCGATTTCGGTGAGCGCCTGGTCCCAGGTGATGCGCTCCCACTTGCCCTCGCCGCGTTCGCCTGCCCGTTTCATGGGGTACTTGATGCGGGTCGGGTCGTACATCACCGAACTGTAGACGCAGCCCATGGGGCAGCCGCGCGGATTGAAGTCCGGGACATCGGCGAACGACTTTTCGTAGGTCGCGTTCTGCTCCTCGCGCCAAACGATGCCATCCTTGACGTAGGCATCGATTGAGCACGCGGAGATGCAGTTGACGCGCGTATGGGTGACCTTGACGACGCTGTCCCAGGTCCACTGGTCGCGGTAGACATCTTCCCACGAGCGGTACTCGTAGGGGCGGGAGAGCAGATCGTCGAGCCTGGCGCCGGCATCGAGTGGCGCCAGACGCTTGAGCGGCGCGGGTGGTGCAGCAACGGTGGCCATGCGGGGGCCTCCTGGGCCTAAGCTTCCTTCTTTTCGGACTCGGACTTGGCTGCAGCGGCCTTGCGGCCGGCGGCGGCACGCCCCCTGCTCGCGGTCTTGCGCGGAGCGGGCTTCTCTTCGGAAGACTGCTGAAGCTTTTCGAGGTCGACGTTGATCGATGGCGCGAACATGGTGTGACTCCTTCTCCGTATGCGGCTGCCGGCCGGATGCCAGCGCGCTTTGGCGAAGGTATGGGGAGCCCCCCGGCACTCGTCATGATCGCGGTCATATAGATTCAGGAACTGCCTCGCCTAGGGTGCGCTCAATAGTTGCCAGGGGGCCGTACCCAGTGCTCACCGATATCGAAGTTGGACTTTCAGAACAGGCCCGCGACATCCGCGACACCGCCCACCGTTTCGCCGAAGAGGTGATGCGGCCGGCCGGCATACAGCTGGACAGGCTCGCGGACCCGCAGGACGTGATCGCCGCGAACTCCATCCTCTGGGATGTCTTCAAGAAACACCGCCAGGTCGGCCTGAACGACCTGGAAACGGCCACGATGGAACTCTCGCCCCTGGAGCGGACGCAGATCCGGACGCTCATCAGCGAGGAAATGGGCTGGGGCGACTCGGGACTCGCCATCAGCCTCGGTGTGGCGAACTTCCACAAAACGTTCGCGATGATGTCGGGGCGCCCGGCCCTCATCGACCGGTACGTCCGCGGCGGAGCGGATGAAATCGGCTGCTGGGCCGTGACCGAGCCGGACCACGGCAGCGACAGCCTGACGGTGACCGAGCCCCACTTCAAGAACCCGGACATTCGGGCCAACTGCATCGCGACTCGCGATGGCGACGACTACGTCATCCGCGGCCAGAAGTCAGCCTGGGTCTCGAACGGGACCATCGCCACGGTGGCAGCGCTGTTCTGCACGATCGACGGAGACCAGGGCTTCAGCGGCGGCGGCGTGGCGGTTGTGCCGCTCGACCTGCCGGGTGTTTCGCGCGGGAAACCGACCAACAAGCTCGGCCAGCGTGCGCTCAACCAGGGGGAGATCTTCTTCGACGACGTGCGCATCCCCGCCGAGTACATGGTTATCGGCAAGGAGAACTACTCCGCGGTCGTCCAGCAGATCCTCACCGGGGCCAACGCCAGCATGGGGACGATCTTCGTCGGCACGGCCAGAGCCGCCTACGAGCTCGCGCTCGACTACGCGAAGACGCGCGTCCAGGGCGGCGTCCCGATCATCGAGCACCAGAGCGTGAAGGCGCGCATCTTCAAAATGTTCATGCAGGTAGAGGCGGCCCGTTCGCTCGCCCGCCGGGTGGTCTATTACAACGCCACGAACCCGCCGCTCCTGCAGTATTCGATTGCCTCGAAGGTATTCGGCACGACGACGGCCTTCGAGGTTGCGAGCCAGGCGTTGCAGATCTTCGGCGGGAACGGTCTCACCAGGGACTTCCCGATCGAGAAGATCATGCGCGATGCCCGCGCATCGATGATCGAGGATGGGTGTAACGACCTCCTGAGCCTGGTCGGCGCGGCCAAGCTCTAGCCCCAACTGGAGGAGGACCCGGTGGAACTTCGAGAGGTCATCGGCCGGCGTCGCTCCATCCGATTCATGCTGCCCCACAAACCGGTTGAACCGGAGAAGATCCAGCGGATGCTGGAGGCGGCGCGCATCGCTTCGCACTGGGGCAATGTCCAATCGTTGCGAGCGGTGGTGGTGTTCAAGGACAGCGCCCCGCAAGAGGTGATCGACGCCATCACGGCGCCGGTGGCCGGCTTCCAGATACGGATGGCGCCGGTCGTCATTGTCTGGTACGTCGAGACGGCGGCGGTGGATGAGCAATCGGACCGCCTGCGCGAGCTGCTCAAGGCGGGAGCGCTCGGGTTTGGAGAAGGCAAGGAAGCCGCGCTCGAACGCCAGCTGATCCCGTTCTTCGATGGGATTCGCGAACGCCTCAAGGCCCCGGGCTTGAACGAGATGGACTGCGGTCAGGGCATCGCCCAGGCGACCCTGATGGCGTTCGAGCAGGGCCTGGGCACCTGCCTGCTGGGCGGCGGGAACACGGCGAAGATGCACCAGAACCTGGGGCTGCCTGAAAGCGCCCGGATTCTCATCCTGCAAACGGTGGGATACCCTGCCGAGAGCCCCGAGGCCGGCGGACAGCGGCCTCGCCTGCCGTTCGAGAGCCTCTACCACATGAACGGCTACGGGAACCCCTTCCCCCGCAGCCCCGAGGTGGTAGCGGAACTCGAAGCCGACCACCTGATCCAGAGCCCCGCGCCGACACCCTGGCGCGAAATGGAGCTGGACTACCTGAAGAACGCCCTTGCCATCAAGGGAAACGGTCTTATCTAAACCGCGGGAGACTACAACGTGAAAATGAACGCCGTCGTCGCAGGAGTGGGCATGACCCGCTTCGGCAAGATGCTGGACCGGGGACTCAAGTCCATCGGCGCCGAAGCCGTCGAAGCCGCGATCAAAGACGCGGGCATCGACAAGCGCGAGATCGAAGCGGCGTTCGTCGGGAACGCCGCTGCCGGCCTCGTCACGGGGCAGGAGTGCATCCGCGGCCAGGTGGTCCTGCGTTCGGCGGGCATCGGCCGGATCCCCGTGATCAATGTCGAGAACGCCTGTGCCAGCGCCTCCACGGCGCTCCACCAGGCGGCCGCCATGGTCACCGCCGGCCTGTACGACGTCGTGCTCGCGCTCGGCGTCGAAAAGCTCTACGACGAAGACAAGCGGAAGAGTTTCGCGGCCTTCAGTGGCGCCGTGGACGTGGAAGCACTCGCCGAGATCATGGCGCGGCTGAAGCAGGGCGCCGAGGAAACCGGCGCGGCCAAGGCGACCGAAGGGGCCGGCCAGAACCGCTCGATGTTCATGGACATCTACGCCGCCTCTGCCCGGAACCACATGAAGCGCTACGGGACCACCGAGCGCCACTTCGCCCGGATCGCCGCCAAGAACTCGTTCCACGGGAGCCTGAACCCGCGCGCCCAGTTCCGCGAGAAGCTCACCATCGAAGACGTCCTCAATTCGCCGATGATCGCCGAGCCGCTCACCCGGCCCATGTGTTCGCCCATCGGCGATGGCGCCGCCGCCACCATCATCGTGAGCGAACGGAAGGCGGCCCAGATGGGGCTCACCTCGCCCGTGCGCATCGCCTCGATGGTCCTGCGCTCAGGCTGGGACCATGGCGGCGACGAAGCAGGCCTTGTGGAGGTTTGCTCCAGCGAGGCGTATGCCGAAGCCGGCGTCGGCCCGCGCGACCTCAGCGTCATGGAAGTCCACGACGCATCCGCCCCGGCGGAGTTGATGGCCTACGAATCGCTGGGTCTCTGCGGGAAGGGCGAAGGCGCCTCGATCGTCGATTCGGGCGCCACCTGGCTCGGCGGGACGCTCCCGGTGAACACCTCCGGCGGGCTCCTCCGCAAGGGCCATCCCGTCGGGGCGACCGGCATTGCTCAAATCGTGGAGCTGACGGAGCAGCTGCAGGGCCGGAGCGGCGAACGGCAAGTCGCCGGCGCGAAGGTGGCCCTGGCCCAGAACGGTGGCGGCAACATTGGTTCGGATGCGGCCGCCATGTGCGTCACCATCCTGGTGCGATGAAGCCGGGAACCATCCGCCCGATTCCAGCAGCCCGCCCGCGCGGGCTGCTGGCACATCCCGAAGGGGAGTGACATGACACTTTCACCCAGCACGGCCGGCCACATCGAGATCCTGCGCGAAGGGAGTGGCGCCTACCACCCGGTCGACCCGGATGGCTTCCGCCACTACGTGCGCGAACACAAGAACCGGGCACTCCAGTCGCGCCTGATGACCGCGCGCGAAGCCGTGGAGCGCTTTGTCGCCGACGGCGACTACCTCACCTACGAGTGCAACTACCTGATGCGCGGCCCAAACGCCGTGTTCCACGAGCTCATCCGGCAGGGGAAGAAGGACCTGTGGATCGCCGGCAAGTTCACCTACGTTGACGTCGCGCTCCTGGTCGATGCGGGCTGTGCCTCAAAGATAGACTGCGGCTTCTTCCTCTCTGCCCCGGCCGTCGAGCGGGCCCTCAAGGAAGGCCGGCTGCAGGTCTACGAATACAGCAACGTGATCATGACGCTCCGCATGCAGGCCGGGGCCATGGGCGTGCCATTCCTCCCGGTGCGGTCGTTTGGCGGCACCACCGGGTTCGACCACTCCGGTGCGAAGCTGATCAACGACCCGTACACGGGCGACCCGATCACCATCGTGCCGGCGCTGAACCCGGATGTCGCCATCATCCACGCCCACCAGGCGGACATCTACGGCAACGCGCGCATTTTCGGGACGGGCATCTCCGATGTGGAGGCGGCAATGGCCTCGCGGAAGGTCATCGTGTCCGCGGAAGAGATCGTCGATACGGAGGAGATCCGGCGGAACCCGGGAGCCACCAGCATCCCCTACTACGCGGTCGATGCGGTCGTGGCGTCGCCCTTCGGGAGCTACCCGGGGACCTGCCCGGGCTACTACGGCTCGGACCCCGAAGGCGTTTTCGAGGTCTTCCGGGCGGTGATGGGGAACGGCGTGGGCGCGTACCTCGACAAGTGGGTACGGCCGTTCGAGACGTTCGAAGAGATGCTGGAGAAGCAGGTCGGGCAGGCCAAGCTCGACACGATGCGCGCCAACGAAGTCTTGAAAGAGGGATACAGCGCATGACCAGGGCAGAAGCGTTTTCGGACCGCGAAGTGGCAATGTGCCAGGTCGCACGGCTGGTGGAGAACGGGCGCACCTACTGGGCGGCCGGGGGCGGGACACCGCTGTACTCGGTGCTCCTCGGCAAGAAACTCTATGCGCCCGATGCGCAGTACGTCACCGAGGACGGAGTTATCGCCCCGGAACCGATGTTGCCGTTCGAGCCCATGATGACCATGGTGGCATCGCGGGCGGTGTACCGCGCGCTGGCCTGGGGCACGATGAACTCGGCCGGCATCCACGCGCAACTCGGGTACATGGACTACGGCGTGCTCAACACCCTCCAGGTGGACCAGCACGGCAACATCAACTCGACCTTCCTCGGCGAATACGGTGGCTCGGGCCGTCGTTTCGGCGGGCCGGGCGGCGCCGATACCATCGCCGCATGCTGCTGGCGGACCATCCTGATCACCGATCAGGAGCGGCGCAAGTTCGTGCGCGAGGTGGACTTCATTTCCTCTCCCGGGTTCCTCGACGGCACGCCGGGAGCGCGCGAGCGGGCCGGGCTTCCCGAAGGCACCGGGCCGTGGCGCGTGGTGACTCCCTGGGCGATGTACGACTACGCCCCCAGGCGGCTGCGTCTCATGGCGCGTGTCCCATGGGTGACCGTCGACGAGATCCTGGCTGAATGCGAATGGAAGCCCCTCGTGGCCGACGAGGTGCAGGTGCTCGAACCTCCGACGGAGGAGGAGTTGCAGCTGCTGCGGACCGAACTGGACGTGCGGGGCCAGACAACGGATGCCGCCGGCTCGTGGATAACCTGGGACGGCGAGAAGTACATCCGGGCGTAGGCTGAGCCAGCCGCAAACCCGGTGTTGTAAAACGTGCCCACCGCCTGTTCAGGTGGTGGGCACTCTGCTATTGTCTGCCGGAATTTTGGGGGGTAGGGCCGGTGGCGGCGTAAGCCACCGGCCCTGGGGGGAGACCGCAACTGTCGGCGTCAGGCTGCCGCAGTGACGGGGCTGAGATAGCGGGCGAACCAGCCCGCGGACTCGGCGATGGACCGCTCGAGCGGTTCGCCGGAGTAGATCTGGTAATGCCGGATGCCCGGGATGACGACCAGGCGCTTCGGCTCGGAGGCAGCCGCGTAGAGCGCCTCGAACTCCGCCGCGGGCGTCACCGTGTCGAATTCGGCGGCGACTAACAGGAGAGGCCGCCCGGCGAGCGCATCGACGGCCGCGATCGGCCGGTGCTCGAAGGTCGACTCCATGAACTCCATGGAGATCGGTTCGGCCAGCCGCGGAAACTCCTGGCGCGCCACGCTAAAGAACGCGACGCTGTCGGCATCGTTGAGGATCTGCAGCGGGTCGACCATGGTGGCCTCACCGGTGAGGACACGGCGCTTTCGCTCGGACTCAATGAGAGCGCGAGCCGGGGCGGTTTCCTCGGGTGCGCGTTCGCGCATGCGGCGCCCACCATCGGCGAAGCCAACTTGCGCCGACACGCAGCGGACCCGAAGGTCCGCTGCGGCGGCGACTATCGCGTTCGCGGCGCCGTAGCTCGTGCCCCAAAGCCCGACGCATCGCGGATCGACCTCTGCAAGCGTCTCCAGGAAGGTGACGCTGTTGTGGATGTCCTCGATTTGCCGCCGGGCGACCAGCCTGCCACGCGCGCCTTCACTCTCACCGAAACCCCGGTAATCGAAAGCTAGTGCGGCGATGCCGGCCCGGGCGAACCCGCGCCCGTAGTCGGGCAGGATTAGTTCCTTGATGCCGGTGAAGCCATGGCAGAGCACAACCCCGGGGACGGGGTGCTGCTCTGAAGCGTCGGCCGGCAGGTAGAGGATCGCGGAAATCCGGTCCCCTTCGGAGTAATACCTCACCCTGCGCTCGAGTACTTCCACTGGGGCTATCTTGGCGGGGGATTCTGAACCTGGAGTATGCGCTGCGTCATATCCCTCGCCCTACACCGCCCCAACGATGCCTGTAACGAGTTTTCGAGCGCTGAAGGGGGAAAACGCCATGGCCGAGCCTGGAGATCTGCTGGTCCGTGCACTGGTCCAACACGGCGTGACGGAGGTGTTCGCACTCTCTGGAGGCCACCTGGACCCGATTTTCCAGGCCTGCGCCGCCCACGGTGTCCGCATCATCGATACGCGCCACGAGGCCGCCGCCGCCCACATGGCCGACGGCTACGCGCGCACGACCGGGAAGCCGGGCGTTGCCCTCGTAACGGCCGGCCCCGGCGTCACCAACGCGATCACGGGCGTGGCCAACGCCTACATGGATGCGATCCCCATGATCTGCATCGGCGGGCGCAGCCCACTCCGCGACGACGACCGCCTTCCGCTCCAGGGCATGGACCAGGTCGCGCTCATGGCGCCGGTGACCAAGTTCGCCCGCACCGTGCTCCAGCCCGAGCGCATCCCCGAGTACCTGCACATGGCCTGGCGCCACGCGACTACGGGACGGCCCGGTCCGGTGTTCCTCGATGTCCCCGTGGATGTCCTGTTCACCCCCGTCCGCGACGACGACCTGCCGAGCCTCGGCCACCTCGACGAGGGGAGGCTGTCGGTGCCGCCCCTGGCCGCCATCGACCAGGCCCTGGACCTCCTGGAAGCAGCGGAGCGGCCAGTGGTGTTCGCGGGCGGCGGCGCTATGTTCTCGGGAGCTCAAGAAGAGGTCCGCCAGTTCGCTGCCATGCTGCAGATCCCGGTGATGGCCAACGCCAAGGCCCGGGGTGTGGTCCCTGAATGGAGCGACCTCGGCTACGGCTCGTTTGCCTATGCCGCCTCGCCGATAGCGGCGAACGCGGCGGGCGGCCCGGCGGATGTCGTCGTGTTGCTCGGCGCCCGGGTCGGCATGTTCACGGGGACGGGCCCACGCTCGTTCATCCCTTCGAGCGCCAGGGTCATCCAGATCGACATCGAACCGGAGGAAATCGGGCGCGCGCGCGATGTCGATGTCGCGCTCGTGGGCGACGTGCGCGAGACGCTTCTGCTGATGATGGACCGTGCGCGGCGGCGGCAATTCAAGGACCACACCGCGTGGGTCAAGGGGCTGGCCGCCACGAAGCAGGCGATGCGCCAGATGCACGAAGCCGCCGCCGCGCGGAACCAGCCCATCCACCAGTCGCGGCTGGCGCGCGAAGTGGCCGATGTCATCGCGGGCGACGGCATCATCGTCGCCGATGGGGGCGAGACCTCACTCTGGATGGCCGAACAGGCCGTGGTCCTCAATGCGGGCGACTTCCTCAGTCACGGCTACCTGGGTTGCCTCGGCACGGGCATCCCGTTTGCGATTGCCGCCAAGGTTGCCCACCCTGAGAAGCGGGTGGTTGCCATCATCGGCGATGGCTCGGCCGGCCTGAACATCGCCGAGTTCGACACCGCCGTCCGCCACAACCTCCCCGTCGTCGTCATCGTGAACAACGACCAGGGCTGGGGAATGATTCGCCACGGCCAACGCGCGCGTTATGGAAACGACCATGTCGTCGGGGCCGAGCTGGGAGCGACCCGGTACGACGTGGTCGCCGAAGGGTTCGGGGCGCATCGGGAGTTCGTCACCGAGGCATCCGGAATCCGCCCGGCGCTGGAACGGGCGCTTGCCAGCGGCAAGCCGGCCTGCATCAACGTGATCACCGACCCGGACCAGCCGCACCCGACATCCATCGCCATGGCAAAGCCCGCCGTGACCGAGGGCGAAGTCGACCTGCCCTACTACGGCCGGAAGAAACTGGTGCCAACCCCATAGGGCCGGCGCCGGGCCCGCCTCAGGAATCCTGGGACTGGAACAGCCGGACCGCGATGCCGAGGGGCGTGACCGACCACACGGCGAGTGACGTGAGGAGGAGCGCGACGCTCGCCGCCGTCCCCAGCCTGTCGACCATGTACGAGCCAAGCGGGCCGAGGATCTGGAGGTCGGGCTCGACACTCAGGACGGCCAGCAGGCGCGTGGCTTCGACCGGGTTGCCCAGCGCGACAGCGAGCAAGGTCCGCCCCGAGGACGAAATCCAGAGGGCCAGCCCGATCGCGCCGAGGTCGTACACCAGGACCAGCAAGAACCAGGCAAGGACAGCCCCGGAGAGCGCCTTCACGCGGCTGTCGGCGACGACCGAAATCAGCATGCCGATGCTCAGCGTAGCGCTCGCGAGGGCGCCCGAGAGGAGCACGAACAGCAGGTAGTGCTGGACATCGGTGATGGGCTCGAAGAGCGCCACCAGGAAGCCGGCCACGCCGAAGCCCAGGGCGATGGCGCTCCAGACCGCGATCGTCAGCCCGGCATACTTGCCGATGAGGAGTTCGGCGGCGGAGATAGGCTGGGACAGGAGCGTCGCCAGCGTGCCGCGCTCCCGTTCGCCCGCGATCGAGGCCGCACCGAGGACGAGCGACAGGAGCGGCACCAGGAGGATGCAGAGGTTGATAAGGCCGGCAGTGGTCCGATTGAAGCCCTGCGAGCCAATGTCGCCCCCCTGGAGTTGCGAGAGGGCCAGGGCGACGACGGCGAACGCGGCCGCATAGCCGACGAGCCAGCGGCTGCGGACCGCATCCCGAAGCTCTTTCCACATGATTGCGCGGATGGCTCTCATCGGCCGGCTCCGGAGGCACCCTGGAGGTCGATGACGGCCTCATCGACCGATGCTTCCTCGACGCGGAAGTCGAGGATAGTGATGCCCGCGCTGAAGAGCGCCTCCACGATCTGGGCCTTGTTTTCGGCGCGGCAGGTGACAACCAGCCAGTCGCCGGCGCGGTCCACGGCGCCGGCCGCCTCCGTCGCCTGGATCACGGGCACCGCCTCCGGGCTATGCCCGTTCAGGCGGAGATAGAGCTTGCTCCCGAGGGCGGCGTTGGCCGTGAGTTTCTTCGCGGGGCCCTGGAACACTGCCTTGCCCTGGTCCAGGACCAGCGCGTCGTCGGCCACGTAGGGGACATCCTCGAGCCAGTGCGTGGAGAGGATGATTGCCTTGCCGAGCTCGCGCTGTTCTTGCACGAGCCTGCGGAGTTCGAGGCGGGCCGAAACGTCGAGGCCGGATGCCGGCTCATCGAGGACGAGCAGCGGCGGGTTCGCCAGCATCGCGAGCGCCAGCGCGAGGCGCTGCCGCATGCCGCCGGAAAGCGCGTCGGTCCGCTTCCCGGTGTGGTCGCCGAGCCCGACCCACTCCACCACCTCGCGGGCCCGGTCGTGGGAGACGCCCTTGAGGTCGGCGTAGAACATGCCGGTCTCGCGGACGGAGAGGTCGCCGTGGAGCGCTGGCTGCTGCGGGACGTAGCCGACAAGGCGGCGAGCTTGCTTGCCCTTCCGGGCGACATCGATGCCGTCGATCAGCACCTGGCCCTCGAACTTCAAGAGGCCGACGATGCACTTCAGGAGCGTGGTTTTGCCTGCTCCATTCGCGCCGATTACGGCGAGCACCGAGCCCTTCCCCAGTTCGAGCGAGACCCCGTCAAGCGCGGCGTTCGTGCCGTAGCGCTTGCGCGCCTCACGCACGGTTAGCATGGTTGCCATTCCCCCCGCCTGCCCCGCACGGCGGTCGCGAACACTGCGACCGGCACGCCAACGAGGACAAGCAGTGCCACGTATACCACGGCGGGGCCGTTGTCGCCGGATTCGGCGAGTGCCATGGTCGGCGACATGAGGGGATGGGGATCCACAACCCGGGTCTCGGGGTCGTACACCGGGAACCACTTGGCGCCGAGGTCCAGGGCCGTCTGGGCCGGGCTGAACCGGTA
This sequence comes from Dehalococcoidia bacterium, assembly GCA_023382755.1. Taxonomy (GTDB): domain Bacteria; phylum Chloroflexota; class Dehalococcoidia; order Tepidiformales; family Tepidiformaceae; genus Amarobacter. The sequence goes on along the minus strand of JAHDWR010000002.1, from coordinate 43,789 downwards.
GGCGCGAAGCGCTTCGTTCTCCTGGATCAGGTCGTCGAAGGCGCCTTCGTAGCGATACTCGAGATCGCCGATGCCGTCCCCGTTGGAGTCGTACCCGCGGTAGTCGTCCCAGTAGTTGCCGCGGCCGTCGAGGGCCCACACGTTGTTCTTCTTGATGTCGCCGCCGCGGCCCTCGACCTGCCCGAGGTTGCCTTCGAACGTGTTGCCCGAAAACACCGCGCCAGTGGTGCTGGTGAGCTCGATGGCCACCTGGTTGAACCCGATGAGATTGTTGGTGATCTCCACGACCGAGCCGGGCGTGTGGGGCGCGCCTTCCATGGTTATCCCCAGCCGGTTGTGGTGGATCACGTTATCGATCATCACCACGTCGTCGACGTCCTTGAACAGAAGGCCGTAGCCGGAGGCCTCGGAGCGGTTGTAGCCGAACTCGTTCCGTTCGAACCGGAGGCGGCGGGAGTACATCAGCGCCCCGCCGGCCGTGCTGTGGGTGAACGAATTGTCCATGAAGACGTTGTCATCGGCATACATGTAGTGGATACCGTAGCGTACGTCGGTCACCTTGTTCCGCTCGATGGTGTTGAAGAAGGCGAATCCCAGGAAGATGCCGTCCTTGGTCCGGGTGATGACGTTGTCTTCGATGCGGTTGTCCCGCGTGGAGTACAGGTAGACCCCGTGGCCGCGGCGCTCGCTCGAGAACTCGTCGATGCTGCTGATCTGGTTGCGGCGGACGGTGTGGCCTTCGCTCTCGATGAGGGTAACGCCGTACAGCACGTCGCGGATGATGTTGTCTTCGACCACGCCGTTGTCGCCAACCAGGCGGATGGCAGTCGGCTCATCGGAGACGCTGGTACCGGAACCCTGAATAACGAAACCGCGGATGGTTACTCCATCCGCGGTGACTTTGATGACGTCTCCGGCGCCACCGCCATCTATCACCGGTCTTCCCTCTCCCACCAGCGCAATCGTTTTGTCGATCACCACCTGCTCCCGGTATGTCCCGGGCGGTACCACGACGGTGTCTCCCGGGGAGGCGGCCGCGATGAGCGAGGCGATGGAGTTCTGCTGGGCGGCCGCGGAGTCGGGCGGGCCCATCGCGGCGAGGCCGGCGAGCGCGACCCCGGCGAGCAGGGCGATTGCCGCCGCCTGGGTGCCGGTGTTCTGCCAGGTGTTGCGGAGGAAGCGGGCGGTCTGGGGCCCGATGGTAACCAGCAGTGCCGCCAGGACCATGGTGACGAACCCGGCCGAGACCATGGTCTTGCTGGTGAAGTTCACGACGTGCGTGGTCCCCAGGACCTTCGTGGTGAAGTCGTCGATGCGGTAGGGGGCATCGCTGCTGCGGTCGTGGCCGTAGTTGTAGAGCCAGTACTGCAGGTCGAGCAGCAGACCGATGGGAAACGCCCAGAGCAGCGCCGCGACAAGCCAGCGCTTCCAGCCCGGACGCATGAGCAGTGCCGAGGCGATGAGGATGGCGACCGTCCCCCAGAGCGCCGAGGGGAAGAGCTTCAGCTCGAAGACGGAGTCGGGCTCGATCTCCTTGACGCCAACATAGTGATTGAGGGAGTTGATCTCCTTGAGGTCGCCTTCCATCCGGTTGCCGTAGGCGGTGAGGACGAGTCCGGCAGGGTACTGGGGCGCCTCGAGGTTCATTTTCCAGAGCGGGAGGAAGTAGCTTGCGATCATCAATACGATCGCCAGGGAAACACAGCCGACCCAGAGTCGATCGGAGCGCAGGTTTTCGAAGCGCTCGGCGGGGGCCGACGTCTCCTGCCGGGTGGCTTCCTGTGGTTGGGTAAGAGTGCTCATGAGGCGCGGCCTTCCATCTCCTGTAATACGCCGCGCCAGTCCGCGACGGTTCCGCCGAGCTCGCCCAATGCTCCATCAGCGGCGGCCCGGGTAGCGAACGCGGCTATCCCATAGGCCATGGGGCTGCGGATGGCGCCGGAGACGACGTACGCAGCCAGGGTCGCATCGATGAACGTCTCATCGCGGTAATCAGCGACCCAGAATTGGGTGCCTTCGGCGGGCGCGAGCTCGAGCTGGTCGAGCAGCATGCATCCAGGGTCATCGAACACGCGGGCCTTGCCGTCCGCATCCCGCCAGGCCGCGGCGAAGCGCCCATCGGCGATAACCATGCCGCAGCGAGCGCACTGCTGCTTGCCGAGCTTGACCTCCGGGATGCCGGTCTGCGGCTCATCACCGGGTAGAAGCGTGAAGCCGGCGGTCCCGGCAGCAACGACGGCCACGGCTCCGCCAGCCATGAAAAGAAACTGTCTCCTGGTTACCACGGAACTCCCCCCTTCCCAGGAGAGCGGGCAGCCGGGTGGGAACCCGGCCGCCCGCCGATAGCGCAAAGGTCAGGCGACGAGGATCCAGCCCTGCATCTCCAGGTGGAGCGCGGAGCAGAACTCCGTGCAGTACATGGCGAACGCGCCCGGTGCGTCAGCCTCGAATTCGAGCTTGGTGTACTCGCCAGCATCGAGGCTGATGTTGACGTTGTACCGCGGGATGGCGAAGCCATGGGTCGCGTCAGGCGTCGACTCGATGTTGGTGAGGTGCATGATCACCTTGTCGCCCTTGTTGACCTTGATGATGTCGGGCTTGAAGCGGCTCCGGGTGATGCTCAACTTCACGGTGACGGTGTTGCCGCTGCGGGTAACCCCTTCGTTTCCATCGGAGATGGCGTTCGGGTCGGGCTCCATGGTCACGGGGTTGGTCCCCGGCGGGTAGACCTCCCAGGACTTGATCTTGTCGGCCCGGATCGCCTGGACGTAGTGCGGCTCACCGATGCCGATGGGCATGTCGGTGATGATGTCCATCTTCTCGGTCGTGAGGTCGACGAGCTGGAAGTTCTGGGGCTTCAGCGTGCCGACGGCCGGGAACCGGTCGATGGACCACTTGTTCAGGGCGACCAGGTACTTGCCATCAGGCTTGATCGTGTCGCCTTCCATGGTGCACAGGTGGCCGATGTTGTAGTGGACCGGCAGCGTATCGACGAGGGTGAACGGGTTGGGGCCGTCGTAGTCAGGCTTACCGAGCGAGAACTTGGCCACGGCACTCGCGACGAACAGGCTGGTGTAGCCATGCCCTTTGTCGTCGTACTGCGTGTGAAGCGGGCCGGCGCCGACTTCGATGCGTGCTTCCATCACGGAGTCGAACTTGAGGATCGGCACACCGAACGGGTCGATCTTCTCGTAGTCCTTGGCTTCGATGGCCGCCTTCACCTTGTTGATGTTGTAGATGGTGACGTGCGGGTCGAGCTTGCCACCGACGGTGAGATACGTGCCGCTGGGCGAGACGTCGATGCCGTGCGGGCTGCGGGGCTCGGGCATCAGGTAGAGGAGGCCTTCCTCGACCGCGGTCTCGAGCGAGATGACCTTCATCCCGTTGATGGTGCTCGTCTTGCCGGCCTTGACGACTTCCTCGGCCTTCCGCCAGTTGATGACGTGCATGTAGTCGTAGTCGCCGGCCGATGCGCCGGCTTCGATCGACGGCTTGCCGTCCAGGTTGCCACCGGTGGCCATTTCGGCGTTGTAGGAGTTGATGAACACCCAGCCGTCGCTCTCGAGCTTGCCGCTATCGGCAAGGTCCTGGGTGTACGGCGGGAGCTCCACCTGGAAGCTCTCGTTCACGAGCATCTTGCCGTTGTCGGGGTCGACCTTCAGGAAGGTCGAGAAGCCGCGGAAGGCCTTGTCGTAGTTATCGAGAGCGCTGTGGATGTTGGTCTTGTTGACCAGGGTTGGCGTCATGGTGGAGATGTGGACGTAGTCCGTGTTCGGCGTCACGAAGCAGCCACCATGGGATGAGTCCAGGTTCGGGACATCCACGATCTGCTTCGTCTTGAAATCGCGCAGGTCCACCATCGCGATACGGCCGTTGGCCCGGTCGTTGATGTAGATGTAGCGGCCGTCGTATTCGCCGCCGGTCTCGCTCAGAGCCGGGTGGTGCGTATCGCCCCAGGTGAGGGGACCGCGGGCTGCGGAGGTCGGCTTCTTGCCGGCGTCGGTGCCGCTGATGAAGTTCTCTTCGCCCCAGTCGGCGCCGTAGCCGTAGCCCTGCCATGGCTCGGGCGAGAAGACGCCAATCACCTTCAGGATGCGCATCGAGGGGACCCCGATGACCAGGATCTGGCCGCTGTGCCCGCCGGAACTGAAGATGAAGTATTCGTCGAACTTCCCGGGGGGGACGAACGTCTTTACCGCGCGGGCCACATCGTCGGCCGCGAGGCCGCGAGCGTTCGCGATATCGCCGGCATCGCCGGAGAGACCGCTACTGCCGCCGCCGCCGCCGTCATCGCCGGCAACCTTGCCGACGACCCCGCCGACCACCAGGCCGGCTGCACCGGCCGCGGCGCCTGTTATAAGTTCTCGCCTTGTTACTGCCACGGGATTCTCTCTCCTTTTCCCTGCCGGGGCCCTTCCCCAGGCCCCGGCGGTTCAGCGCCTGTCATAAACGCGGGCGCCACGCGTTTTCCCCTGGTTGGCGCGTTACTCGACGACGATCTTCCCGGCCATCTCCGGCAGGTGATAGTCGCACTGGAAGTTGACGACACCCTTCTTGGTGAACTTGGCCTCGAAGGTGCTGCTCTTGCCGGCATTCACCAGCAGTTCGCTGCTGAAGTCCTTGCCTTCGGCGTCCTTGCTCAAGATGTGCATGTTGTGGATGGCCGTGCCCTTATTGGCGGCCGTGAACTTGATCTTCGTGTTCACGGGGACCTTGATTTCCTTGGGCGTGAAGACATTGTCGGTCATGACGACTTCGATCTCGCGTTCTTCGCCGCCGTTGTCGTCGCCGTTATCGCCGTCGTCGCTCCCCTTGGTCGCCGTCGCGCCAGGAGTGATGGTCGAGCCGCCCTCATCGTCGTCTCCGCCACAGGCCGCGGCGAAGGGGACGAGCAGAAGGCCCGCCACGCCAACGAGCAGGGCCTTCTTCCAATGTGTGAGCTTCATGGTTCTGTGGTTCTCCCTGTGTGCTTTGTGTTCAGTCGCCCCGCGAGGGATGTTGGGCACTCTCGCGTAGCGCTTGACGCGTTCTTAACCCCAGTCTCTGCCGGGGTCCGGGACCGGACTGTGACATTAATCACAAGCCCAAAGAGAGGGTGACTGGCCTCACGGCCGCAGTCAAACTCTTCTCAGTTTCCGCAGGGGACTTGAGACAAAGAAGGACCGGCCGGTCCCCAAAGCGACGGGCACTTGGCGGAACCTGTGGCCATGCGGGCTGTGGCTGCTCCCGAGATGCCGTTCTCCGACGCGGTGCCCCGGTCCCCATCGTGGCCGCGCAGGCGTTTCCGGTGGAAGTTCCCCGGCGACGTGACTTTTGTCGCAGTCCGCCGAGTTAATGCCAGTATGGTCGGCACATGGCCACGATACAAATCGACAACCGCGGGCTGCAGCCGCCTGAGCCGATGGTCCGGATCCTCGCCGCGCTTGGCGGACTGGGCGCGGACGACGAGGTCGTCGCGCTCATGGACCGCGAGCCGCACCTCCTGTATCCGGAACTTGAGCGCCGCGGGTTCGCCTGGGAGTTCGACGGCAGTGACGACGCCTACGTGCTCACCGTCCGGAGGGCGAGCGCATGACGATCGCGGCGCCGGGGCGGGGGCCCGCGCTTGGCCTCGTCGCCCCGTTCTTTCTCGCGGCGCCCGCTGGGCTGCTGGCAGCAGGGCTCATCCTGGCGTTTTCGAACGGCGATACGCTGTTGGCGATCAACGCTCCGCGCACGGTGGCAGCCACGCACGCGGCCGTCATCGGATGGCTGACCACGGCCATTTTCGGCGCGATCTACCAGCTTGGACCGGCGGTGCTCGGAGGCCGGCTCATCTCGACGCGGCTGGCCCGCATCCACTTCGCCGTCCACGCCGCGGCGGTGCCCACGTTCGTCTGGGCCATCTGGCGATGGGATGTGGTGCTGATGTCGGTGGCGGGCGTGGGCCTCGTCGCCTCGTTTGTGCTCTTCCTGATCAATGCCGTGCCCGCCGTGGGGTCTCCGTGGCGCGGGACCCTGCCGAGCCGCTACCTGGCTGCCTCGCTCGGGTTCGTGGCGCTGGCGGCCGGCTTCGGTATCACCTGGGTGGGTGCGCTCGAACACCTCTGGTTCCCGGTGACCATGGGCCGGCTCGCGGGCCATGCACACCTTGGCTTGCTCGGATGGCTGGGACTCACCGTGATGGGTGTCGCCTACCAGCTGGTGCCGATGTTCAACGTCGTCCAGCGCAAATATCCGGTTGCCGGCGGCCACATCCTGGCGTTCACCAGCTCGGCCATCGTCGCAGGCGCGCTGATCCTTATGACAGACCCCGGGCCCTGGGTCCGCGTGACGGTTGCCGTGGCGATGACCGCGGGGCCCGCCCTCTGGGGGGTCGAAATGCTGCGGCTGATGCTGGCGCGGTCGCGCCGGACGCTGGATGTGCAGGGGAGAGCAACGTTCGTGGCGCTCGGTTTCCTGGCGGTGGCGATCGTGTTGGGGATGCTCGCGGCGGTCGGCGAGCCGGTCAGCCCGGGCGGCGAGCCGGCCCGGATCCTCCTCGCCTACGGGATCACGGGCATTTCCGGCTGGGCGGGCGTCATGCTCATCGGCAACAGCTACAAGATCCTTCCCTTCCTCGTGTGGTACCACCGCTACCGGCAATTCGCCGGCATCCGGCCGGTACCGGTGGTGGCGGATATCTATAGCGAGGGAGTCGCCCGGGCGACACTGGCTATCCACAGTGCCGCGACCGCGGTTGCAGCCGCCGGCGCACTGCTCGGAGAGCTGGACATCCTGCGGACGGGAGGGGTGCTGCTCGCGGGTGGCGCGGCTCTGCATCTGGCCTCGCTCGCGCACATCGTCCTCGCCCCACACGCACCCACACCACGCCCTGTGGGGCCCGGAGAGGTGGCAACCCGATGAACACGAAAGATGTGGAACGCATGCTCCGCCATGTCATCGATCCAGAACTGGGGATCGATATCGTCTCGCTGGGCCTCGTCTATCGGATCGAGGTCGAGGGCGAGGACGTGCGCGTGGCCATGACCACGACCTCGCCCCAGTGCCCGATGGGCGAAGCGCTGGTGGGCATGGTCGAATCGGTCTTGGAATACGGCGAAAGAGACGGGACCACCAGCGTCGAGATGGTGTTCGACCCGCCCTGGGACGTCCGCATGGCGGACATGGCGGCGCTGCAGCGGCTGGGACTCGTCCCTAGATAAGGGCCCGGAGGGCGCCAATATCCCGGACCAGGATCTCCTTGCGCCGGATTTCCACGACTCCGTCCTCCTCCATCACCCGCATGGTGCGGCTGACCACCTCGCGGACGCTTCCGACGAGGGCGGCGAGGTCCTGCTGGGTGATGGTCCGGGGCACCACGAGCCCGTCGGGCGAATCGACCCCCTCTTCGCGGGCAGTCATGTAAAGGTAGCGGGCTATCCGCTGCTGGACGGTCTGGAGGCTAATCTGCTCGACGAGCTCGGTGAACGAGCGGAGGCGCCGCGCGAAATGTTCGAGGAGCGCGGCGGCGACTTCCGGGTAGCGGGCCACGATGAGGCGGAAGGCGGCCGACGGAACCAGGGCGACATCGCATGTATCCAGCGCCTCGACCGTCGCGGGGTTCGGGCCGCCATCGAACACGGGCACTTCGCCGAACGTATCGCCGGGCGCCAGGAGGCGGAGGATCTGCTCGCGGCCGTCGGCGCCGGAGCGGAAGATGCGGGCACGCCCGGAGAGCAGGACGAAAAAGCCACGGCAGGGTTCGCCCTCGACGGCGACGAACTCGCGGGATGCGTAGCGGCGGACGATGAGCTCGCGGGCGAAGCGCTCGGCTTCGGCGGGCGGCAGCATCGAGAGGTGCGGTATGCCGAGGACGAGTTCGGGCGTCACGGAGGGCATGGACGCAAGTATGGGCCAATTCACGCATCGGGCTCCACTCGCCCCCCTCGCTCGTGACGAATGTCACATTCTCCTGGACTGGGAGCGGAGCACTGTAGCTCCCAAATGGCAAGGTCGCCTGCGCAAAGAACTGTCCTAACGCGAAACGGCCAGCCGGCCCTTCGTTTCGCGCCGATGGGTCCTTCGCCGCACCCGGGGATTCGGACAACCCTCTGCCCTTCCGGCGGATTCCCCCTTTCGAGCATTTCGCCCGGCCGTGGAGCCAGGCTGCACAGCCCCTCACAGGGCAACCACAGATCGTCAGCAAGGAGGCCTGGAATTGGATAGGCGAGGGTTCTTCAAGGTCAGTACTGCGGCCGTGGCCGCCGGCACTGCGTTCTACGTCGAGCGGAAAATGGCCTTCCTGCAGTCGGCCCCGGGGATCACCAACCCGCTCCAGTTCTACCCCAACCGGGGCTGGGAGCGGATCTACCGGGACCAGTACGCCTACGACGACTCGTTCACCTTTGTCTGCGCGCCGAACTGCACGCACAACTGCCGGCTCCGGGCATTCGTGCGCAACGGTGTCGTCGTGCGGACCGAACAGAACTACGACGGCCAGGCGATCGGGGACATGGACGGAAACTTCTCGACGAATGCCTGGAACCCGCGCGGCTGTAACAAGGGCGCCACGCTCACACGGCGCGTCTACGGCCCCTACCGGCTGAAGGGCCCCATGGTGCGGGCGGGGTGGAAGAAGTGGGCCGACGACGGATTCCCGGGGCTGACGCCCGAGCTCCGCACGCAATACAAGTTCGATTCCCGCGGGACCGACACGTTCACGAAGCTGAGCTGGGACGAAGCATCCGCGTACATCGCGAAAGGCCTGGAAGCAGTGGCCCGGAGGTATTCGGGCGAGGAGGGCCGCCAGGTGCTCCTCTCGGAAGGCTACCAGCCGGAGATGATCGACGTGATGGGGGGAGCCGGTACGCGCACGTTCAAGATGCGCGGCGGCATGGGCCTCCTCGGCGTCATGGGGAAGTACGGCATGTACCGCAACTCCAACATGATGGCCCTCCTCGATGTGTACGTCCGCGGCGTCAAGCCCGAAGAGTCCAAGGGCGGCCGGAACTGGTCCAACTACACCTGGCACGGCGACCAGGCGCCCGGTACGCCCTTCGTAACCGGCCTCCAGAACTCGGACTGCGACTTCAACGACATGCGCAGCGCGAAGCTGCACATTGGCGTCGGCAAGAACCTGGTTGAGAACAAGATGGCCGATGCCCACTTCTTCATCGAGATGATGGAGCGTGGCGGCAAGATCGTGACGATTACGCCGGAGTACAGCCCGCCCGCGACCAAGGCGGACTACTGGATTCCCTGCCGGCCGGGCCTCGGGGACACCGCGATCTTCCTCGCCATCACGAAGATCCTGATGGACCGAAACCTGTACGACGCGGCGTTCGTCAAGCAGTTCACCGACCTGCCGCTCCTTATCCGCGCCGATACGCTCAAGCGGCTCGACCCGCGAGACGTGATCGCAGGCTACAAGCCCTCGCTCGACCCGGCGGGGCCGAGCTTCAAGGTGCAGGGACTGACCGCTGACCAGTACGCCAAGCTGCAGGACTACGTGGTCTACGACGCCAAGAGCAAGTCGATGAAGGCTGTCACGCGGGACGACGTGGGCGCGAAGCTGACGGCGAAGAACATCGACCCGGACCTGGAGTACAAGGGGACCGTCTCGCTCCTGAACGGGCAGGCCGTCGAGGTGCTCACGCTCTGGCAGGCGTACCGGGAACACCTCCAGGACTACGACCTCGCGTCAGCGGCCGAAATCAGCGGCTCCCCGGCCGAGATGATCGAACGGCTCGCGCTCGACATCGCGACCATCAAGCCGGTGGCCATCCACGTCGGCGAAGGGATCAACCACTGGTTCCATGGGACGCTGCACAACCGGGCGGTGCACCTGCCACTGATGCTGACGGGGAACGTTGGCGTTCCCGGTGCGGGCATGTACTCGTGGGCAGGCAACTACAAGGCTGCGCTCTTCCAGGGCACGCCGGAAACGGGCCCCGGCTTCAAGGGCTGGATCGCCGAAGACCCCTTCGAGATGAACCTGGACCCGGCTGCGAAGGGCAAGGACATCCACGCCCATGCCTACACCAAGGACGAGGAACCGGCTTACTGGGACCACGGCGACCAGGCGCTCATCGTCGAGACGCCGAAGGCGGGACGGAAGATCTTCACCGGCAAGTCCCACATGCCTTCGCCGACGAAAGTGATGTGGACGACCAACGTCAACATCATCAATAACGCGAAGTGGATGTACGGGGTGCTGTTCAACACGCTTCCCCGCATCGACATGATCATCACGCAGGACATCGAAATGACGCTGACCTGCGAGTACTCGGACTTCATCCTCCCGGCGAACTCGTGGCTCGAAATGGAGCAGCCCGAGGTCACCGCATCGTGCCAGAACCCGTTCCTCCAGATCTGGAAGGGCGGCGTGAAGCCGATGTTCGACACACGCGACGACATCATGATCATGGCGAAAGTCGCCGAGGCGCTCTCCGAGCTGACCGGCGACAAGCGCTTTGCCGACTACTGGAAGTTCACCCTCGAAGGGCGGACCGACATCTACATGCAGCGGCTGCTCGATTCCTCGGGGACCACCAGCGGCTACACGGTCAAAGACGTGCTGGAAGGCAAGTACGGCGAGCCCGGCTCGGCGCTCATGATGTTCCAGACGTACCCCCGGATCCCGTACTGGGAGCAAGTCCACGACAACATGCCGTTCCACACCGATACGGGACGGATGAACTCGTACTGCGACATCCCTGAGGCCATCGACTACGGCGAGAACTTCATCGTCCACCGCGAGGGGCCGGAGGCGACCCCCTACCTGCCGAATGTCATCGTCAGCTCGAACCGCCTCATCCGGCCGAATGACTACGGGATCCCGTGGGAAGACATGGACCCGGAACGCCGCACGGTGCGGAACGTCAAACTCTCGTGGGCCGAGACGAAAAGGACCAAGAACCCGCTCTGGGAGCAGGGGTACAACTTCTACTTCCTGACCCCGAAGACGCGCCACACCGTCCACTCGTCCTGGTCGGTCACAGACTGGATGAACCTCTGGTCGACCAACTTCACGGACCCCTACCGGGCCGACAAGCGGCTGGCCAGCGTGGGCGACCAGCAGGTCCACATGAACCCGGAGGACGCGGCCACGCTCGGACTGGCCGAGGGCGACTACGTGTGGGTGGATGCCAACCCGGCCGACCGGCCGTACATCGGCTGGAAAGAGGACGACCCGGAGTACGAGGTCGCGCGGCTCATGCTGCGCGTAAAGTTCAACCCGGCCTATCCGCGCGGAGTGGTGATGACCAAACACGGTGGCTTCGGTTCGACGCCGAAGACGGTCGCCGCGACGAAGGACCGCGCCGACGGGCGGGCGGTCTCGGCCGATACCGGCTACCAGTCCAACTTCCGGCGGGGCTCGCACCAGAGCGTGACCAAAGACTGGGCGATGCCGATGCACCAGACCGACACGCTCTTCCACAAGGCGAAGGTGGCACAAGCGTTCATTTTCGGCGGCGAGGCTGACAACCACGCCATCAACACCGTCCCCAAAGAGACGCTCGTCAAGATCACCAAGGCCGAGAACGGTGGACTCAACGGCGAGGGCGTCTGGCTCCCGGGGACGACGGGGATGTCGCCAGGAAGCGAAGACGCAGTCATGAAGCGCTACCTGAGCGGCAGCCTCACCAGCGTGAAGAGGGCTTGAGATGGCAGAGAAGCACCTCGAAACGGATGACCCATACGAGTTTGTGGGAATGCGCTACACGGCGGAACCGGGCACCGACCCTGACGCGACGATGGCTCGCTGCTTCATCGAGGAGTACGCGCTGATGGGCATGCCCCGCGAGAAGACCATGCGTCTGTTCCAGTCGCCCTACTTCGCGGGGACCCACGCGATCCTCCAGCGGCGTGGCGATGCGTTTGTCCGGGGTCTCATCAACGACGTCTACGGCCAGCCGGCCGGGGAGGTGCAACATGCCTAAGGTGTACAACTGGCAACTGGGCCGCGAGATGGACTACCGCTTCGAAGGCGGGAAGCAGGAACGCCAGTTCGCGGCGGTCTTCAATATCAACCGCTGTATCGCGTGCCAGACCTGCACGATGGCCTGCAAGTCGACCTGGACGTTCTCGCCCGGCCAGGAGCTGATGTGGTGGAACAACGTGGAGACCAAGCCCTACGGCGGGTATCCGCAGCACTGGGACACCAAGATTCTCCAGCTCCAGGACGAGGCCGACCCGGGTGGACAGTCGTGGAATGCCGGGGCAGTTGACCCCAAGCGGGCTCCCTATGGCCAGTTCGATGGCAAGACGATCTTCGAAACCGCGGACGGCGTCCAGAAGGTGGCCACCGGCTACATCCCCACCGAAGACGAGTGGAAGACGCCGAACATCTACGAGGACACGGCGACCCGCTTTCCCGCCGGTGGGGTGTCCCTCCCCGAGCATTCTGGCTGGTTCTTCTACCTCCAGCGGATCTGCAACCACTGCACCTACCCCGCGTGCGTCGCGGCCTGTCCCCGGAACGCGGCCTACAAGCGGGAAGAGGACGGCATTGTGCTCATCGACCAGAACCGCTGCCGGGGCTACCGCAAGTGCGTGGAGGCATGCCCGTACAAGAAATCCATGTACCGGCCGAGCACGCGTACTTCCGAAAAGTGCATCGGCTGCTATCCGCGCGTTGAGGGCACCGACCCGCTGACCAACGGGCTGCCGATGGAGACGCGCTGCATGACGGCCTGCATCGGGAAGATCCGGCTCCAGGGCCTGGTGAAGGTCGGGGATGGCGGCGAGTGGCTCGAAGACCGCCAGAACCCGCTCTACTACCTGGTCCACGTCGAGAAGGTCGCGCTGCCGCTGTACCCGCAATTCGGGACGCAGCCGAACGTCTACTACATCCCGCCGCGGTGGGTACCGCGCGACTACCTTCACCAGATGTTCGGGCCGGGTGTCGATGCAGCCATCGAGCGGTACTCCAACCCCAGCCGCGAATTGCTCGCAGTGCTCCAGCTCTTCCGGGCCACCCAGGAGATCGTGTTCACCTACAAGATCGAACAGGGGCCGAAGACCGGCGACCTGAATATCGGTGGAAAGACCCGGGAGCTGTTCAACGACACGGTCATCGGGTTCGACAGCCAGGGCAAGGAGATCGTCCGCGTGACGGTCGACGAACCGCTCATCGAACGGCCGGACCGTTACGCGATGAACACGATTTAGGAGATCGCACCATGGCAACAGCAACAGCCTGCAGGTCTCCCATCGAAGCGCTCGCCGTGCGGGCAGCCGGCTACTCCCTCCTGGCGCACGTCTTCGCGTATCCGGATGCGGAGCGTATCGAGGCCATCCGCGAGGCGGGGGCGGAGTTCGCCGCACTGGGGATCCCCTCGCCCCTGAGCGGGCTCGCCCAGATGGCGCTGGCCGCCACGCCGGGGGAACTCGAGCGCGAATACATCCGACTCTGCTCGCTCAGCTCCTCGCCGGACTGCCCGGGATTCGAGACCGCCTACTTCTCGAGTGACGCGATCCAGCAGACCACCCGCATGGCCGACATTTCGGGGTTCTACCGGGCATTCGGGGTCGACGCGACATCTGGCGGCGTACGGCCAGACGACCTGCCGGTGGAGCTCGAATTCATGTCTTTCCTTTGCCAGAAAGAGGCGTACGCGACCGAGCACCTGGGGGCGCCCCGCGTGAAACAGGCGGCCCGCGCCCAGCGGATGTTCCTCGGTGAGCACCTGGGCCGCTGGGCGGCGCCGTATGGCCGGCGCATTGCCGCGCGGGCGGTGCCGGGCCACTTCTACCACGTCGCCGGGCTCGCGCTCGCCGACTGGATCGCGGGCGAGTGCGCCCAGCTCCGGGTGCGCCCCGACGAAGTGACCGGTGAGCCCGTCACGGGTTGGGGCCAGCCCATCAGCCACGGACCAGAATTTTCAGGCCCGGCCATGCTGGTGCCGTTGGAAGACATCGAGGTGAGGTGACATGGTGCTCGAACTTGCGAAACGGCGGCGCATTGCCCTGGGCGTGGTGGCGGTCCTCGCGCTCGCGGGCGTCCTTCAATTCACGAACACCAACCCCGCGGTGTCCCAGACCCTCTATCTGACCGCCTACGAATCGGGCAACGACCCGGGACTCGACCCGGCCAGCGGTGTGTGGAAGGACGCGACGGCCGTCCGCGTCCCGCTTACGGCCCAGCTGGGTTCGTACGCGGCTGGCGGCGGGAGTGTCCAGACGGTGAGTGCCAAGGCGCTGCACTACAACGACACGCTCTACATCCGCGTGGAATGGCAGGACGCCACCCAGGACGCGGCCACAACACGGGTGGAGGACTTCTCCGACGCGGTCGCGCTCGAGTTCCCCTCGAAAACGGCCTCGACCGTACCCTCGGTGTGCATGGGCCAGGCTGATGCCGGCGTCAACATCTGGCACTGGCGCGCCGATTCCGATGCGGGCCTGCGAGACCCCGTGGAGATCTATACCGGCGCCTCGATCGACGGGTATCCCTCCACGGACACGTTGTTCTACACGGCGCGCGAAGCCGGCAACCCCTACGCGAACCCTGACCTCGGGGCGGTGCAGACGCTCGTCTCGCAGGCCTTCGGACAGCTGACCACCTCGACCGTGCAGGATGTCCAGGGCAAGGGTGCATGGGCGAACGACGCGTGGGCGGTGGTGTTCGCCCGGCCCTATACGAGCGAGGGCCCGGAGCACGCCGGGTTTGGAGCCGGTTCGAGGACGGACATCGCCTTCGCCGTCTGGGACGGCAGCCAGGACGAGCGCAATGGCATGAAGTCGGCCTCCCAGTTCATCACGCTGTCGATCGCTGGCGCGAAGGTGCCCGGCGGCGGCGGGTTCAACTCCACGGCCGCGATCCTCGCCGCGGTGATGCTGGTCGGGTTCACCGCCCTCGGCATCGGCCTCGGCGTCTATGGATACCGGGAGGGGAAGAGGTAGCGGCCATGGCTGCGCGACCGTTGGCCGGCACTGGCGGCGAAGCCGCACTGCCACCCGGGATTGCACTCGGGGCGGTCGGCCTCGCGGCCGCCTCCGCGATCGAATTGCTCATCCTGCGGACGTTCACGCGGACAGCGATCCACATTCCCGGGATCACCGCGCTACGCGAGCCGTACGAGGTGCTGAGCTTCGGCGGACGCTATGCCTACTTCGTCTCCATCGCCCTCCTCCTGTTCGCGCTCCCCACCGCAGCCTGGACGCTCTGGCGGCGCGGGACCGTCCAGCGAGGGATGGCCGCCGCAATCGGGATTTTCGCGCTGATGAGCGGGCTGGCCGCTGCAACTGCAAGCGGACGCCTCGCCGTGGACGCGGCAACAGCCGGAGCCGTCGCCGTGGTCGCGGTGGGCATGGTCGTGCTTTCGCGGCGTTGGGCCACTTCGGTCCCGGTGTGCCTCTTCGCGGCCGCCTTCATCCTGAGTTCCGCCCACACCCTCGGGCAATCGGCGGCCCAGGAGAAACTCGTCACGCTCCGGACTGATGGCGCCCTGACCGCGGCAGAGGTGGTGGGCGTCGCGTTCGCCCTCACGGCGCCGTTGCTGGCCAGGCGTTCCCTGGACCGCGCGGCAGTGATGGTGGGGGCCGGTACCGCCCTGGTGGTGTTCGTTGCCTTCCTCGGTAACGGCGGCGCGACGGCGCGCTTCCTGCTGCTCTGGAACGAGGGGCTCTCGGGCGTGCTGCCTTCGGTCGCATATGCGGCGGCGGCCGGTTGCCTCGCGGCGACATTCACCGCGTTTGCGCGGGCGAGGAACGGAGTGGCGGCGGCCGGGCTGGTCCTGCTGGTGACGGGAGGAATCGGACTGCACAGCACCTATCAGTCCGGGCTCGCGATCACCGGGATGGCGGTGTTGGTGCTCGCGCTGACACAGCGGCCGGAACGACTCGGTAGCCGCGCGACCGGCGATGCCGCGGATGCGGTGCCCGGGGCGATGCTTCCCGCCCCCGCGACGCCCGGGACTTAGCCTTCGCGCTTGGCGCGTTGCTCGTCCAGTTCAGCTTCCATACGGTCGCGCATTCCGCGCTCGTCCTCAGCAGAGATGGAGGGCGGGGCGGACTTATTGGAGTGCTTTCCCGGGTGGGCCTCCAGCCACTCTTCGTGCGTTTGCTGGCGGCCGAGCAGCTTGTTGAGCCATCGCATTGTTTGGATTCCTCACTTGGCGGCCCGTCTTGACAGAAGCCGCAACGTCACCATAGACCTTTTCGAGCGGCCTGCCGATAGCTGCTGCCCCCGCATGCGCCACACCATGCGTTCGCCAGACGCCGGTTGCCCTCCGGGCGTATGGTGGAACCGGTACGCGCCCCGAAACGTTGGGTGATTATGAGATCAACGGGCGGCACTCCCTTCGGCCAAAGAGTGCGCCGCAGGCATGCGAGCATGGCGGCTGCTCTTCTTGCGTTGATCGCCCTGCCGGCCTATGCCTTCTGCGCCCCGTTCGACACGCCGCAATCGAAGCTCACCATCCCGGGGACGGTGGTGCTTGCGGCCGACGGGACGGTATTGCAGCGCGATGGAAGTGACGGCTTCCGCATCCCGGTCTCACTCGACCAGGTGGCGCCCGCAGCGATCCAGGCCACCATCGCCGCCGAGGACCAGCGGTTCCGTGACCACCCGGGAATCGACCCGGTGGCGATGTTTCGTGCCGCGCTGAAGTTCCCTTCGGAACGTTCCGGCGCATCGACGATCACGCAACAGCTTGCCCGGCGCCTGTATCTCGATGGCGGCGGTGGGCCGCTGCCGGTACGAAAGGCCCGGGAATCGCTCATCGCGTTCCAGCTGGAGGCGCACCATTCGAAGGACGAGATCCTCAACCTCTACCTCAACGAGGTGTACTACGGCCGCGGCGCCTACGGCATCGAGGCGGCCGCGCGCGTCTACTTCGGTGTCTCGGCGGCGAACCTGGACCTCGCCCGGGCAAGTTTCCTCGCGGGGTTGCCGCAGCTGCCATCCGTGTACGAACCGGCGGTGGATGACTCGGCCGCGCGGGCCCGACAGGCGTACGTCCTCGGACGGATGGAGGCAGAGGGCTCGATCTCGGCGGCGCAGGCCCGCGCGGCCGTGGCCGAGCCACTGGCGCTCCTGCCGGACATCGAGCCGGCGCTCGCCCCCCACTTCGTTGCCTGGGCGATGGAAGAGCTGGCACGCCTGCGGCCGGACCTCGCCGGAGAGCGCGGCCTCGTGATCGAGACGACGCTCGATGCCGGCCTCCAGCAGGAGTCCGAGAGGCTCGCGCGGATGCACGTCGCCAACCTGGCCGACCGGAACGTGACCAACGCTGCCGTGACCGTGGTCGAGCCGGAGACCGGGCGCGTTTTGGCGATGGTGGGCGGCGTGGGCGGAGAGGAAACCGGTGGCGCCATCAACATGGCAGTCGCTCCCCGCCAGCCCGGTTCGGCGCTCAAACCGTTCCTTTATGCGGCGGCATTCGAACGCGGCTACACGGCCGCGACACCGCTCCTCGACGTGCCGGCCGCCTTCGAAACGAAGGACGGGCTCTACAGCCCCCAGAACTTCGACAAGCAGTTCCACGGCGTGGTGCCACTGCGCGTGGCACTGGCTTCATCGTTCAACGTGCCGGCAGTGCGGACGCTCGAGGCGATCGGTATCCCGGCCTTTCTCGAAATCGCCCACCGCTTCGGGCTGAATACGCTGACCGAGGCAGAACGGTACGGCCTCGCGCTGACCCTCGGGGGCGCCGAGGTACGGCTGATCGACCTGACCGCGGCCTACGCGGCCCTCGGCGCCGGCGGGGTGTATGCCGAACCGTTCGCGGTGACCCGCGTGCGGGCGACTGACGGGACCGTGCTGTACGAGCGGCGCCCGCGGACCACCAGGGAAGCAGCGAGCCCCGAACACGCCTACCTGTTGGCCGATATCCTGGACGACGCCGACGCGCGGATCCCGGGTTTCGGGGTATCCACGCCGTTCGAGCTGCCTTTCCGGGCTGCGGCAAAGACCGGCACCACCACCGGCTTCCGCGACAACTGGACGATGGGGTTCACGTCGAGCTTCGCCGTCGGTGTCTGGGTCGGAAACGCCGACGGCTCTCCCATGCGCGAGGTTTCGGGCATCGATGGCGCCGGGCCGATCTGGCGCGACGTGATGCTAGCGGCGGCGATGGTGAAGGACCCGGGATGGCCGGTCCGCCCACGCGGACTGGTGGATGCCGACGTGTGCAGCCCAACCGGGCTCCTGCCCGGCCCCGACTGCCCGCACCCCGAACGCGAACTCTTCGTGGCCGGTACGGAACCGCGCGAGACTGAATCGTACTATCGCCGCCAGGCCGACGGGATGGTCGCGGTCTTCCCACCCATCGAGGCGATTGCCTGGGCACGCGACGCCGGGCTGCGGGTCGGCGCCCCGGGAGCCGGTGAGGGGCAGTTGCGGATCGTGGACCCACAGCCAGGTAGCGTCTTTTCTGTCGCGCCAGAGCTGCGCTCGCAGGAGCTGGTGCTGCGCGCGGAACCGCCTCCGGGCACAACCATGGTCACGTTCCGGATCAACGGGGAGACCGTGGCCCAGCTCTCGCCTCCCGATTCCAGGGCGGTCTGGGCGCTCCGCCCTGGAGTGTTCGAACTCCAGGTGTCCGCACGAATGAACGACGGCTCGGTTGCCGTCGCAACGAGTACTTTCGAGGTGAAACCACGATGAGCGAACAACCCGTCTCCAACCCACTCCGCAAGCAGCTGACGAGGCTCTCGGGTTTCCTCGATACGCCAGCCCGAAAGGCGGTGGCGGCCCTGGGGGCCGCGGTCATCGCCGGTGCAGTCGTGGGCGTTTCGTGGTTCGCACTCACGCGGGACGGCGGACACACGCCGTTCGTCGAGCCGCCCGGGTTCGCACTCAGCCCCGAAGGCGACGACGTGCCGCGCCTGACGCCGATCAAGGTCACGTTCGCGAGCCCGCCCGAAGAACGGGAGCCGGAGAAGCTGCTCGCCGTCGAGCCGGCGGTCCCGGGCAGCTACGCGTGGCTGAGCGACCGCACCGTCCTGTTCCAGCCGGAGTACCCGGGATTGCTCCGCGGCTCGACCTACACGGTGAAGGTACCTCCGCGTCCGGAGACCGGCCTGAGCGAGGAGGTCCAGCGCCAGTTCACCGTGACCGGGCTGCTCACGGTCCAGCAGGCCATCCCCGGCGATGGCGACACGGAAGTCCCGTTGAATGCGCCGGTGCTCGTCCAGTTCAGCCGGTCGGTGGCGCCTTTGACCACGCTGAGTGCCCAGAGCACTGCGCCGGTCATCGAGTTCGACCCGCCGCTGGAAGGGAGCGGCGAGTGGCTCAACACCTCGATCTACCGGTTCGTGCCGGCGAACCTCCAGCCGTACACCACTTACAAACTGAAGATCCCGAAGGGCCTGACTTCGGCCGCGGACGGCGTCCTCCGCGAGGACTATGCCTGGAGCTTCACGACGGTCAGCCCGGCCGTCGCGAAGTTCACACCGGACAACAACACGGACTACGCGAGCCCGCGCCAGCAGGTGACAGTCACCTTCAACCAGCCCATGGACCCTGCCGCGGCTTCCGGGATCTCGCTGGTGGACCCTGCGGGCCCGGCGGTGCCGGGGACCGTCGCCTGGAGCGAGGGCAACACCGTGGCGACATTCACGCCCGCCGTGCAGCTTGGCTATCGCACGGCCTACGAGGCGGTGGTGGCGGCCGGCCTGCCGGGCGCGAAGGGAGGGACGACCGCCGAGGAACGGCGGGCGAGGTTCACGACGGTCGGGCTGCCGGTCGTTTCATCGTCGTTCCCAAGGAACGGCGAGACGAGCGCGCAACGGTACGGGGTCAGCATCGCCTTCTCCAACCCGATGGATGTCGACTCGCTCGAGGGAAAGGTCTCGGTTTCGAGCTTCACCGCCGAGGACCTCGAGGGAAACGTATACATCGGCGAGTTCGACATGAACGTCTCCGTGGCGCTCAAGCCATCGACCGCCTACACGGTCACGATTGCGGCCGGGGCCGTGGACCGCTATGGGCAGACGATGGGGGCGCACACCATCTCCTTCACGACGGGCGCGCTGCCATCGCAGGTGACGCTGGCGTTGCCGGGGTATAGCGCTTCGGCGACGTACTCGGCATCGGCGGAGCCGATCCTGTTCTTCCACGCGCAGAACATGAACGAAGCGCGGTTCACGCTCTACCCGCTGACGCCGGACGAGGGCCAGCGCCTCCTGCACAACTTCTACGGCGGCCCGAAATTCGAACCGTCGTCCCCGGCGATCCGCAGCTGGACTGAGCCCGTCGCCGGGTCGCAGAACGAGGTTGTCCTCGGGTCCACGTCGCTTTCGGGCAACGGCGCGCCGCTGCCGAAGGGCTTCTACTTCGTCCGTTCGAGTGGCCAGTACCAGTCGGAATTCGCGTTCGCCGTCGTGGACACCGTCATCGTGACCAAGGTTTCGAACGACGAACTCCTTGCCTGGGCCATCGAACATGACACAGGCAAGCCGATCTCCGGGACGACGATCACAGCGTCCGGGCCGGAGGTCTCGCCCGCCCGGGCGACGACGGACGCGAACGGCCTGGCCTCGTTCAGGGTGCCGCTCCCCACGCTGGGGAAGAACGTCGACCGGTCGTACTACCTGGTGCTGGATGACGGAGTCCATCACGGGGTGACGTCCACCCGCTGGAGCCAGGGGACGGCGCCCTACCAGCTGAACATCCCGACGGACTACTTCGCCCGCGAATGGGTCGGTCAGGTCTACACCGACCGGCCGATCTACCGGCCCGGCGAAACGGTCGCGTACAAGGGGATCGTGCGGGCTGACGACGACGCGGCATACAGCGTCCCGCCCGCCGACCCGCCGCTGCAGTTCGTGATGCTCAACTCGCGGGGCCAGGAGGTCGTGCGCGAGGACGTCCACACGAACGAGTTCGGCACGTTCGCGGGGAGCTTCGCCATCCCCACGGATGCGCCCGTGGGCGACTACTCCATCAGCATCCAGCTCAAGGGAGCGCCGGAGTACGGGTTCTGGGCAGTGGCCGGGAACAGCTACCTGGTCGCCGAGTTCCGCAAGCCCGAGTTCCAGGTCGAGGTCGAAACCGGGAAGCCTTCGTACGTGAACGGCGATGCGATCGACGTACGGACGACCGCGTCGTTCTTCTTCGGCGGCGCCGTCCCTGGGGCAAAAGTCGAGTGGTCGGTGCTCGGGAGCCCGTCCGGGCTGCGCGTCGAGGGCTACGAACGATACTCGTTCTCGGATTATGACTACTGGCGGACCGCGGTCAGCACGACGCCGATTCGGGCGAGCGGCACCGCCGTGACCGGGGCCGACGGTGTGGCGGCCTACACGGTCCCCGCGGCGCTGCAACCCGGCGAGAGCGCGCAGCAACTGACGCTCTCGGCCACAGTGACCGACCAGAACGCGCAGGCGGTGGCATCGAGCGCATCGGTGACGGTCCACCCTGCCGCGCTGTACGCGGGTATCAAGCCCGAGGAATACGTGGGGCAGGCCGGCACCGCCAACAGCGTGAACCTGGTGACAGTCGACACCGAGGGCAACATCCTCGGCAACCGGGATGTGGTTGTGCGGGTGTACAAGCGCGACTGGACCACCACAAAGGAACAAACGCCCGACGGCGCCCGGCGTTACAAGAGCGAACCGCGTGACACGCTGGTGACCACGCTGAACACGACCACGGGGGCGAACGGCGAAGGGACCGTGACGGTCACGCCCGACAAGACGGGCACCTACCGGCTGGTGGCCGAAGTGACCGACGCGCAAGGGCGGACGGCGCGCTCCGCCGCCTACCTCTGGGTCTGGGGCGGCGAGTTCGCCAGCTGGCGCATCAGCAACGACGACACGATCGCGCTCGTCGCCGACAAGGACAGCTACGAAGTCGGTGAGACCGCCGAGATCCTGGTCCCGGCGCCGTTCGAGGGAGCGGCCGGGCTGGTCACTGTCGAACGTGGCAAGGTGATCACGCGGGCGGTCCAGGACTTCCCGACGAACACCGAGCGGCTCTCGATCCCCATCACCGACCGGTCGGTGCCGAACGTTTTCGTCTCGGTCGTGCTCTACCGGCCGCCCACGGCCGAAGACCCGGTGCCACGCTACAAGGTGGGCTACGTGCAGTTGCCGGTCTCCACCGAGACGCGGGAACTCACGGTCTCCATCCGTCCCGATAACGACCAGGCAGAGCCGGGCGAGACCGTGCGCTACGACATCACCGTCACCGACAGCACGGGCAAGGGTGTGGCCTCCGAGGTCTCGGTTTCGGTCGTCGATAAGGCACTGCTTTCGCTCGAAGAGGAGCGCGGGCCGAACGGGCTGCTTGCCTTCTGGTTCGAACGCGGGCTTGCGGTCGCAACATCGTCCTCGATGTCGGTCTCGATCAACCGCTCGAACGACGTGATTGCCGAGCCACCGCGGGGCGGGAAGGGCGGCGGCGGACTGGAGGATGACCGCCTGAGGCAGGACTTCCGTAACTCCGCCTACTGGTCGGCCCAGCTCAAGACGGACGCGAACGGCCGTGCCAGCGTCGAGGTGAAGATGCCGGACAACCTGACGACCTGGCGTATGCAGGTGCGGGCCGTCAGCGGCGACACGATGGTCGGCGAGGGCACCAACGAGCTGGTCTCGACGTTGCCATTGCTGCTGCGGCCCGCGTTGCCGCGTTTCCTCCGGGTCGGCGATGAGACGCAGATCCGGCTGCTGGTGCGTAACGCGACGGACCAGGAGCACGAGGTGAAGGTGACCATCGGCGCTGAGGGCATCGAACTCGGTGACAGGGCGGCGCGGACGGTGAAGATCCCCGCCGGGCAATCGGCGCCGGTCAGCTGGCCCGCGAAGGTGACCGCCGACGGGACCGCGCGCATCACGTTCACGGCCTCGGGCGGCGGCATGGATGACGCGGTGACACAGGAGGTCCCGCTCCTGCTCGATGTGACACCGGAGACGATGGCCACCGGCGGGATCGTGACGAACGAGCCGGGAGTCGAAGCGCTCTACCTGCCGCCGTTCGCGATCCTGGAGAACGGCCGGCTCCAGGTCTCGGTGCAGTCCGCGCTGGCTGGCTCGATGGCGGACGAACTGGGCGAGTTCGCGCCCCGGCCCTTCGAGGACACGGTGTACATCGCGAGCCGCCTGACCGCGAACATCGGCGTGGCCCGGGCGGAGCGCAGCGCGGGCAAGACGCCGGCCAACAGCGGACTCATCACCAGCGACCTTGCAGCCCTGGTCTCGCGCCAGCGCCCCGACGGCGGCTGGCCCTGGTGCATCGAACCGTTATGCTTGTCCGACCCGAACGTGACTGCGTGGGTGCTGCTGGCGCTCGGCGAGGCCCGCCGCGACGGTCTCACCTTCGATGAGTCCGGCATCGGCCGAGCGGGGACGTACCTTTCCGGCTACATCAACCGGACGGCCGACGTTGCCTACCCGGCAGACCCGAACCAGAAGGCGTTCATGCTCGCGGCGATCGCGAGCGCGGACGGGAGCCGGTCGGCCATCTCGCCGGCACGGGCGCTATCCGAACAGTACCGCAGCCAGCTGAACACCTGGGGCCGTGCGTACCTGGCGATGGCGCTGGTCGACGCCGGTGCGGAGGCCGGCGACGAGCAGGTCCGCGCGCTACTCAACGACATTGCCGCGGCAACCATCCCGAGCGCGAACGGCAACCACTGGGAGGACCCGCCCGTCCGCGGGATGTTCATGACGAACACAGCCACCACGGGACTGGTCGCCCTGGCCCTCGCTCGCATCCAGCCCGAACAACCGCTGCTGGCCCAGTCAGTCCGCTGGCTGGTGATTGCCCGGGGCGCCCGGAAGTGGCAAACGACTGTCGAGCGGGCGAACGCCATCATCGCGCTGACCACGTATGCGGAAGTGACCGGCGAGCTCGCGGGAGACTTCAGCTACAAGGTCACCGTCGACGACCGGCAGATCCTGAGCGGGCTGGTGAAGCCCGGCGAGCCGCTCACCGGCGAAGCAACGGATGTGCCGCTCACCGGCTTCACCGCGGGCAAGGTCGCGCTCCTCGCGTTCCTGCGCGACTTCGAAAAGCAGGGGCGCCTGTACTACACGCTGAACCTGCGCTACCTGACACCAGCGAAGGAGGTGGAGGCCGTGAACCGCGGATTCGCCGTCAGTCACGAGTACTCGTTGCTTGGCGACCCGGCCACGAAAGTCACGAGCGCGAAGCTGGGTGACACGGTCCGCGTGAAGCTGACTATTTTGGCGCCGGCCGACCGTAACTACGTGGTCGTCGAAGACCTGCTGCCCGCCGGGCTGGAGCCGATCGACGCACGCCTGCAGACAATCGACCCGGCCCTGAAGGCCCAGCTCGAGGCCGAGCGCCTCGCCGCGCTGCGGAAGCAGCGGGGCGGGTACGCCGCCCCATGGTTCGGGTGGTACTACAACCCGTGGCAGCACGTCGAACTGCGCGACGACCGGACGGTGCTGTTCACCGACTACCTGCCGAAGGGCGTGTACGAGTACACGTACTACGCGCGGGCTACCACGCCGGGCGATTTCTTCGTGGCGCCCGCGCACGCCGAAGAGACCTACCTGCCCGAGGTGTTCGGCCGGAGCGACTCCGGGCGCTTCAGCGTGACGGAATAGGCGGGCGGATCGCGGGGCGCCGGGAGGTTGACCGGTGCCCCCGCGATCCGTAGCGTCACGGACGCATATCCCCAGTTTGCGGACAGCGTGCGTCGCGGCGTGCCCTGCGTCAGCGCGCCATGCCGCAGGAGGCAACTCGTGGCCTATACCAAACCCATACCGGAGCCAGACCCGCTCTCCCGTCCCTTCTGGGACGGCGCGAAGGCTGGCAAGCTCATGCTCCCGCGTTGCATCGATTGCAACAGGGTGCACTGGTACCCCCGCTGGATCTGCCCGTTCTGCCACTCGCGCAACATCGAGTGGTTCGAAGGCAGCGGCGAGGGCCGCATCCACACCTTCGCCGTCCAGCACCGCGCCTTTGGCGGATGGGCCGAAGAAGTCCCGTTCGTCACCGCCTACATCGACATCAACGAGGGCGACCGGATGTTCACGGTGCTGCGCGGGGTAGACCCGAACAAGCCCGAGACCATCCAGATCGGCGCCCGCGTCCGCGTCGAATTCGAACCCGCCAGCGAGGATGTCCACATCCCGTTCTGGCGTGTGATCTAGGCCCAGGAGGAACAGATGCCAGGAGAACTTTCCCGGGCCGCGGCCATCGTCGGGGCGGCCGAAGCCAATGAAATCGGTTATCCCGAGATACCGAAGACCTCGCTCCAGCTTCACATCGAGGCAATCAAGAACGTCAGCGACCAGACGGGCATCCCGATCAGCCGGATCGATGGAGTCTTCAGCGCCGGCTGGTCATCGCAGATCGCCGAACACCTCGGACTCCATCCCCGGTACATCGACACGACGTCGGTAGGCGGGTGCTCGTTCGAGATGCATGTCCACCACGCGCTGGCTGCCATTCATGCCGGCATCATCGATGTCGCCCTCGTAACCCATGGCGAAGCCGGCTGGTCGGCCCGCGCCAACCAGGGCCGCGGAACTGGCCGCCCGCGCGGCATGGGCGACCCGTGGGACCCGGGCTCGCAGTTCAGCGCGCCATACGGTATCTCGGGGGCGCCCTCGAACTACTCGCATGCGATGACGCGGCACAACCACCGCTTCGGCACCACGCCCGAGGATTTCGCCCACATCGCCGTGGTCACCCGGCAGTGGGCCACGCTCAATCCGCGGGCGATCATGCACTCGCGCGAGACCCACCCGCAGGGCGGGCCTATCACCGTCGAGGACGTCCAGACCTCGCGGCTCGTGTCGTGGCCGCTGACGCTGCTCCACTGCTGCCTGGTCACCGACTACGGTGGAGCGGTACTGGTGACCAGCCCGGAGATTGCGCGGAGCGTGAAGACGAAGCCAGTCTGGATCGCGGGCGCGGGCGAGAACATGAGCCACTCGAACATGCTCGAAATGGGCGATTTCACGGCCACCTCGGCCGCCGCATCGTCGGCGGCCGCCTACAAGATGGCGGGGATGGGCCCTGAGGACATGGAAATGGCCATGATCTACGACTCGTTCACGGTTACGGCTGGCATCACGGCGGAGATGCTCGGGCTCGCGCCGCGGGGCGAGGGCTTCACGCTCTGGAAGGACGGCCACGCCGCTCCGGGCGGGCGGCTCCCGATCAACACCAACGGCGGCGGCCTCTCGTTCAACCACTCGGGCATGTACGGCATGCAGCTCCTCGTCGAGGCCTACCGGCAGCTTTCGGGCACGGCCGAGGACGGCGGCTACAGCGGCCTGCCGGGCAAGCAGACGAAAGCACGCTCCTGTGTCGTGAACGGCACAGGCGGCAGCCTCTCGACCACCGGGACGCTCGTGCTGGTCGCCGATTAGGCGGGGCCAGCCACCGCGGTACCCACGCGAAGGCCGCCGGATTTCCGGCGGCCTTCGGCCTTTCCCTCCGGCCGTTGCGCTGCGCCCTCAGAGGGCGTACGAACGGACTGCAGAACAAGCAGCGAGGCACACAAGCCATGGACTTCACCATCCCGGACGACATCAGGGAACTCCTCCGCCAGATCGATCAGTTCATCGAAGACGAGATCAGACCGCTCGAACAGCAGGACGACAACATGCGGTTCTTCGACCACCGGCGGGAGTTTGCGCGCACGGACTTCGAGAACGGCGGGACGCCGCGCAAGGACTGGGAGGACCTGTTGGCCGAAATGCGCCGGCGCGCCGACCGGGCCGGGTTCCTCCGCTACTCGCTCCCGGTGAAGTATGGCGGGAAGGGCGGCACCAACCTGGGGATGGCCATCATCCGCGAACACCTGGCGGCGAAGGGCCTGGGGCTCCACAACGACCTGCAGAACGAGTCATCGGTGGTCGGCAACTTCCCGACGGTGAAGATGTGGGAGCGCTATGGCACTGAAGCCCAGAAGAAGCAGTTCCTGGATGGCATGTTCACGGGCGAGACGCGCGTCGCCTTCGGGCTCACCGAACCCGACCACGGCAGCGACGCCAGCTGGCTCGAAACGCGCGCGGTCCGCGACGGCGACGACTGGGTGATCAACGGCCAGAAGCGCTTCAACAGTGGCCTGCACAACGCCACCCACGACCTGATTTTCGCCCGCACCTCGGGCGAGGAGGGCAAGCCGAAGGGGATCAGTTGCTTCATCGTCCCCGTGAACTCCGAGGGCTTCTCTGTGGACTTCATGTGGTGGACGCTGAACATGCCTTCGGACCACGCGGAGGTCACCCTCAGCGACGTGCGCGTGCCAGCGGACGCGATGCTCGGGCAGGAAGGCGATGGTCTCGCGCTGGCGAACACCTTCACGCATGAGAACCGCATCCGCCAGGCAGCTTCGGGCGTGGGCGCCGCCCAGTACTGCATCACCGAATCCGTGAAGTACGCGAACAAGCGCGTCACCTTCGGCCAGCCGCTCTCGACCCGCCAGGCCATCCAGTGGCCGCTGGCGGAACTGCAGACGGAATGCGAGATGGTGCGGAACCTGGTGTACAAGACTGCCTGGGAGCTCGACTCCACCGACCACATGGAAATCAGCGACAAGGTGGCGATGTGCAACTACCGGGCGAACCGCCTGGTGTGCAACGCGGCCGACCAGGCGATCCAGGTACACGGCGGCGTGGGCTACACGCGCCACATGCCGTTCGAGCACATCTACCGCCACCACCGGCGCTACCGCATTACGGAGGGCTCGGAGGAGATCCAGATCCGGCGGATCGCGCAGGTGATGTTCGGGTACGGGCGGCCACGGGGGTAGGCCCGGCTGTCGCGCCAGGCAGGCACGTCGCGCCTAGAACCTCACCAGGCGCACGTTGTATATGCCGTCGATCGCTTCGATTGCGCCGAGTTGCTCGGGTGTCGGGCTCTCATCGACGGCGATAGCCATGAGGGCGCGGCCCCGGCGCCCGCGGCGGCCGACCTGCATCGACTGGATGTTGATATCCCACCCGCCGAGCAGCGTGCCCACCCGCCCGATCATGCCTGGCCGATCTTCGTTGTCGCAGGCCAGGAGGAAGGTCCCCGGTTCGGGGACCAGGTCCATGTCGAGCCCGTTGATGATGACCACATTGGGGTGGCCGTGTTCGACGGTCCCCCCGACAGTCACCTCGGACTCAGATGTGCCGACCTTCACGTGGATCAGGTTGAGGAATGTGTCGTGGGAGGTGCGCTTGCGCTCCTCGATGTTCCAGCCACGGGACTGGGCGACGAGGTTGGCGTTCACCATGTTCACGTTCTCTTCGCTGATCGGGCGGAGCAGGCCGCGGATCACGGAGGCGCGCAGCGGCGTGATGTCGTGCTCGGCGATCTCGCCGTAGTACTCGATTTCGATCGACTCGAGCTTGCCGGTGACCAGTTGCGTCGCGACGCTCCCGAGCATTTCCGCGGCGGCCATGTACGGCTGGATCACCTGGAGCGTCTCCGGGGCGAGCATGGGGGCGTTCACCGCGTACCGGGCCGGCTTGCCGGCGAGGACCTCGACGATTTGCTCGGCCACGTCGATGGCCACACGCTCTTGCGCTTCGGCGGTTGAAGCGCCGAGGTGCGGCGTGACGATGATGCGCGGGTCGCCGATGAGCGCGCTGTCCTTCGGTGGTTCGGCGGTGAAGACATCGATAGCGGCGCCCGCCACCTTGCCGCTCGCAACGGCGGCAGCCAGGGCGGCCTCATCGATGATGCCCCCGCGGGCGACGTTGATGAGCCGGACGCCGTCCTTCATCCGGGCCAGCTCGGCCTCGCCGATCATGCCCTGGGTCGTGGCGGTGAGCGGCGGATGCACGGTGATGAAGTCTGAAAGCATGATGAGTTGTTCGAAGTCGACGGATTCGACGCCGAGAGCCCGGACGCGCTCCACCGGGACGAAGGGGTCGTGCGCGAGGACGCGCATCTCCATCGCCACCGCCCGGCGCGCAACCTCCGAACCAATCTTTCCGAGGCCGACGATGCCGAGCGTCTTGCCTCGAATCTCCGTGCCGAGGTAGCTCTTGCGGTCCCACCTGCCGGCGCGCATCGATGCATCGGCCTGGGGCACGTGACGAGCGAGCGCCATCAGCAGGGCCAGCGTGTGCTCCGCCGCGGCGATGGTGTTGCCCTGGGGCGCGTTGACCACGATGACACCGCGCTCGGTGGCGGCGTCGAGGTCGATGTTATCGACGCCCACGCCTGCGCGGCCGACCACCTGCATGCGCGTCGCGGCTTCGAGGACGGGCCGCGTGACCCTGGTTTCGCTGCGGACGACCAGCGCGTCGTAGTTGCCGATGATGCCGATAAGGGCATCGGCAGCGAGCCCCGTGTTCACATCGACATCGCCAGCGGCGCGCAACAGCTCAATGCCTTCGGGTGCGACGGGGTCGGCGATCAGGATGCGCGGGCGGCGGTTTTCTGGCATGGGTTCGAGGTTCTCCTTGAGCGTGGCGAGGGCGAGTTCGATGGCAGCGGGGATGCGGACTTTACCGGACTCCCAGCGGCTGATCGTGCCCTGGTCAACTCCCAGCGCGGTGGCGATCGCGGACTGTGAGAGGCCCAGGGAGGTGCGGGCGGTAGCGAACTCGGCGGCGTCCATGTGGTATGCAGTATGCATGAACGGCAAGGCCCCATGCAAATTGCATGGGGCCTTGCGGGTACTGAACCAGGCTGCGGTGGGCGGCGCTACACGGCCGCCTTCGCCTCGCTCAGCAGTTTCTCCACGACATCGAGTGCCTCGGCAACTTCGTGTTGCTGCACCCAGCCGAGGTGGCCGACGCGGAAGATCTTCCCATCGAGCTTGCCCTGGCCGCCGCCCAGCACGATGCCATGCTCTTCCCGGGCGCGCTTGCCAAGCGCCTTTCCGTCGATGCCTTCGGGCCACCAGACGGCCGTCACGGTGTTCGAGGCGAACTGCTCGTTCACGGGGACGAGCTTGAGGCCGAGGCCCTTGACCCGCTGGCGCGTGTAGCTCGCGATGGCTTCGTGGCGGGTGAAGACGCCCTCCAGGCCCTCGGCACGAATGAGCTCGAACGCCTTATCCATCGCGTAGTAGATCGACATGGCGGGCGTCCAGGGGTTCTGGAGCTTTTCAAGCGAGTCCCGTGCCCTGGCGGCGTCGAAGTAGAAGCGGGGCATCTTCGCATCGGCATTGGCGTTCCAGGCGCGCTCGCTCATGTACACGAACGCCAAACCGGGCGGCACCATCCAGCCCTTCTGCGACCCGCTCACCACTACGTCCAGCTCCCAGCGCTCCACCGGACAGGGGATCGAGCTCATGCTGCTGACCGCATCGACGATGATGAGC
>JAHDWR010000002.1:0-13624 GCA_023382755.1 Dehalococcoidia bacterium | reverse complement strand
CTTCGCGATCGCCTCCAGGGGGTTGGTGACGCCCGTCGACGTCTCGTTGTGGGTGACGAGCACCGCCTTGAGGGAGGCATCATCATCGAGCATTTTGCCGACGACCGCCGGGTCGGCTGCTTCGCCCCATTCGAGCGCGTAACTGACGACGTCGGCGCCGTACGTTTTCGCGATGCTCTTGAGGCGATCGCCGAACGAGCCGATGGACACGGAGAGGACGCGGTCGCCGGGGCTGAGCGTGTTGACGACAGCGACTTCGAGGCCGCCAGTGCCGGAAGTGGTGAACGACAGCACGTCGGTCGAACTGCCGAAAACCCAGTTCAGGCCATCGGTAACGCGCCGGAGGATCTGGGCGAATTCAGGGCCGCGATGGTTCATCATCTGCATCGCGCCGGCAGCGAGCACCTCCTCCGGGCAGGGTGTCGGTCCGGGTATCCGCAGGTTCACAGGAGTCTCCGAGAAAGGGTGCCCTTATCGTCAACGGTTATCCCAGCGTGGTCAATCGAAGATGGCCTCCATGCCTGATCGTAGAATCGATAGCCCACCCCGGACGCCGTCGATACACCTGCCCGGAGTACACTTCGCTGGTGACCAGCGACCCGCGCCGCGGCCTGCCGTCTGTCGATGCCATCCTCATGGCGCTGCCCGGCGTTCCCCGGTCAGGTCCAGGGCGGACGCTGGCCACGGGCGCAGCCCGGGAAGTCCTCGCGCAGGCCCGGGCGGACGCGCTCCAGGGTGCCGCCGCGTCGGTCGAGGAGCTGGCCTCCCGCACTCTATCGGCACTGGAGCAGCGGCACGCACCCTCGCTCGTGAAGGTCGTTAACGCATCCGGCGTGATCCTCCAGACGAACCTGGGGCGAGCGCCCCTGGGCCGCGCCGCGCTCGCGGCGATGGCGGACGCCGGCGCCTACTCGAACCTCGAGTTCGACCTCCCTTCGGGTACGCGCGGGAGCCGCCATGACCATGTCCGCGAGGCGATCAGGCTGGCGACGGGGGCCGAGGACGGGCTCGTGGTCAACAACAACGCTGCCGCCCTGTTCATGGTCCTCCAGGTGTTTGGCCAGGGACGCCAGGTGATCGTCTCGCGCGGCCAGGCCGTGGAAATTGGCGGGGGTTTCCGCATCCCCGACGTACTCCGGCAGAGCGGTGCCCAGCTCGTTGAAGTGGGGACGACGAACCGGACCTACGCAAGCGACTATGACGCGGCGATCACCGCGGATACCGCCGCGATCCTCCGGGTCCACCCGTCGAACTTCCAGGTGGTCGGCTTCACGGCCGAGCCTTCGCTGGACGAACTCGCGGAGGTCGCGCGGACCAAAGGCGTGCTCCTGATTGACGACCTGGGCAGTGGCTGCCTTGTGGAGACGCGGGCCTACGGGCTGGTACATGAGCCGACAGTCCAGGAAAGCCTGTCGGCGGGTGCGCACCTGGCGTTGTTCAGCGGCGACAAGCTCCTGGGCGGCCCCCAGTGCGGCATCATCGCGGGGAGGGGCGAGCTCGTCGCGGAGTTGCGGCGGCACCCGCTCGCCAGGGCACTCCGGGTCGACAAGGTAACGATCGCGGCATTGAATGCGACCTTGATGCAATACGTTGCAGGGGGCCAGGACACGGGGGTGCCCGTCTGGGAGATGCTGCGCCGCGACCCCGCGGCGTTGCGGCGGCGGGCGAGACGCTGGGCGCGGGCAGCGGGTGAAGCCGGGGCGATTGTGTCCTCGACCACGATGGTCGGCGGAGGTTCGCTGCCGGGCCAGGGAGTTCCAACCTGGTGCGCGGAGATTCGCCATTCGGCGGGGGCCGATGCCCTGGCACGGGGGTTGCGCGAACACCAGCCACCGGTGATCGGGCGCATCGAGAACGGCTCGGTGCTGCTGGACCCGCGCACCGTGGACCCTTCGGAAGACCGGCTGGTGGAGGCGGGGGTTACAAGAGTGTTAAGGCAACTCGCGGGATAGGCAAACGGCGTGTGCGCCATGGCCGCGGTGAATTGACCCCAACGCGCCGAGCGCACTATAGTCCCTCGAAAGTTACGGATTTCACAACCCTCCATGACCCTCGAGATCCCTGAAGTCGTCATCAACCGGTTGCCGGTCTATGCGCGGGCCCTGGCCGAGCTGGCAGCTCGTGGCGAGATGGTCGTGAGTTCGCAGGCGCTCGGGGAGCTGCTTGACGTGACCCCGGCCCAGATCCGCAAGGACCTGAGCTACTTCGGACGGTTCGGCAAGCAGGGCCGCGGCTACAACGTCAACAGCCTCCTGACCAAGCTTCGCGAGATCCTCGGCATCGACCGGCAGTGGCGGTTGTGCCTGGTTGGCGTGGGACGACTGGGGCAGGCCATCGCGGAATACGGCGGCTTCGGGCCCCAGGGGTTCGAGATCGTGGCCGCTTTCGACGCCAGTCCCGACGTCGTCGGGCGCCAGGTGGGCGGGGTCAACATCCACCACCTCGACGAGCTGGAGACCTATTTGCGAAGCGCGCGCGTGGATATTGGCATTGTCGCAGTGCCGGCCGCCGTCGCGCAGTCAGTGGTCGAAAAGCTCGTCGCGGCGGGCATCCGGGCAATCCTGAACTATGCGCCAATCACGGCGCACGTCCCGCGGGACGTGGCGATTCGCCACATCGACCCGGTGTTGGCGATGCAGAGCATGACCTTCTACATCAAGCGGGCGGAACCGGGGGCAAAGTAGGCCGCCCCGCCGGGGCGCGCGTGTTGCCGTCCCATCCGAGTCGTTAACGCCCCATTCATCCCAATCTGCAACACTGTTTGCATGGAGCTAACTATCACCGACCGCGAGCTGCGGCTCGAAATCGCCCACAACGTCCGCCACCTTGGCGGCTACCAGACCGCGTCCGGGCGCACCACCAGCGAATCCGTCATCCGCTCCGCCAGCCTCCACCGGCTTACCGGGAACGGCATGCGCGGCCTTGCCGAGGCGGGCGTCACCACCATCATCGACTTCCGATCCGACGCCGAGCGCGTGCGCAGCGTGACCCCGGACCCGGCGCCGTACGGGATCCGCCACATCCACGCGCCGGTATTCCAGGAAGACGCCTCGCCCGTGGGCTTGGAGCACGATTTCCCCGGCTTCGGGACCGTCTACCAGCGCTTCCTCGAAATGGGCCGGGAGGCCTACCGCACCCTCATCGAGGTTACCGCGGAGTCCGATGGCCGGGTGTTGTTCCACTGCGCCGCCGGCAAGGACCGCACGGGCGTGGCTGCCGCGATGCTGCTCGAAATCGCCGGCGTCGATGACGAGACCATCGTCTCTGACTACACGCTGACCGAGCCGCTGCTCCAGCCGATGCTCGAACAGTGGCTGCCCGAGATGCGCGAGCGCGGCGTCGATGAGGCGCGCGCCCGGCAACTACTCGCGGCGCCGCGCGATGCCATCGAGACGGCGCTCCAGGCGCTGCGCGGGAAGCACGGTTCGGCCGAAGGCTATGCGCGCGACCTCGGCGTCAGTCATTCCACCATCTCGGGGCTCCGTGCTCGCCTCCTCGCCTGAAGCGAGCCCCTCCGGGCGGCTGTCCGCTGGGCCCGGGCAGGTGTACTGTCGCCACGATGGTCAGCGGCAGCCAGCAAACCGTTTCAACACGGCCGATCTCCGTGAGCCGCCTCCGCAAGACGTACCGCGATGTCGTCGCGGTCGATGACGTCTCGTTCGAGGTCGACCACGGCGAGATCTTCGGGATCATCGGGCCGAACGGCTCCGGAAAAACGACGACCGTCGAGTGCCTGCAGGGGCTCCGCGACCCGGACTCGGGCGAGGTCGACATCCTCGGACTGGACCCGCGCACGCAGAGGAAGGCGCTCCGCCACCGCATCGGCAGCCAGCTCCAGGAATCATCGCTGCCGGACCGGATCCGGGTCTGGGAGGCCCTGGACCTGTTCGCCGCTATGTCGCCGCGTTCGCGCGACTGGGAATCACTCGCCCGCGACTGGGGGATCTATGAAAAGCGTCACTCCGCCTTCGCGACGCTCTCCGGCGGTCAGCGACAGCGCCTGTTTATCGCCCTTGCGCTGGTCAACCAGCCGGAGGTGGTGTTCCTCGACGAGATGACCGCCGGCCTGGACCCGGCCGCGCGGCACGATGCGTGGGGGCTCATCCGCGGCGTCCGTGAACAGGGCGCCACCGTGGTACTGGTGACGCACTTCATGGAGGAGGCCGAAGCCCTCTGCGACCGGGTGGCGGTGTTCCAGAACGGGACGGTCCTCGCGGTCGACACGGTCCCGGGGCTGGTCGCCCGGTACGCCGGGGATAGCACGGTGCGTTTCACGCACGACGGCGACCTGCCCTGGCTATCTGAGGTCGAAGGCGTTGAACGGGTGACCCGCGAGGGGGGCCGGGTGACGGTACGCGGGAGCGGGCCGCTGCTTGCCCACGTGGCGGCCGCCCTGGTCGGGCGCGGGATCGCTCCGGCCGACCTCCGCGTGGAACTCGGCACGCTCGAAGACGTCTTCCTCAGTCTGTCGGCTGGAAATGGCCGGCGATGAGAGCGATGTGGCGGCTCACCTGGGTCGAAGTGAAGTTGTTCGGGCGCGAGCCGATGGCGGTGATCTTCGCATTCGCCTTCCCGTTCTTCGTGCTGTTCATCATGGCGAGCGTTTTCGGGAACGAGATCGAGTCGGGCGACCCCGAAGAGGTCGAGGTGTGGCGAGGTGTCGGCCCCACCGATTACTACGTCCCGGCCTACATGGGGCTCGTCATGGCGTCGATCGGGCTCATCACCCTCCCCATGCGGATCACGAACTACCGCGAACAGGGCGTACTCCGCCGTTTCCGAGCGGCCGGGGTACCTCTGCTGGCCGTCCTGGGCTCACAGGTGGCCGTGAGCCTGGGGATGATGGTGATCGGCGCCGTCACCATCGGCGTCACGTCACCGATCGCCTACGGCACGGAGAATCCCCATTCCTGGGCGCAAACGATGGCGGCGTTCGCCCTGGGCGCGTCCGCCTTCGCCGCTGTCGGGGTGTTCCTGGGGAGCGCGTTGCCCTCCGCCCGGTCGGCCCAGGGCGCGGGACTCATCCTCTTCTTCGTGATGATGATGATTTCCGGCGCGGGCCCGCCCCGTGGGGTCCTGAGCGATGGGATGGTCGCAGCCAGCAACACGCTGCCGCTCACCCACGTGATCCTGCTACTGCAGGGCGCCTGGCTGGGCCAGGGCTGGGATTGGCCCGCCTTCTGGCTGGTCAGCGGGTTCCTGGGCGCGGCCAGCGCGCTTACCTGGCGTCTCTTTCGCTGGAGCTAGGGGCTGGCCGGCGCGGCGCCATCGCCCTTGAGCGCCTTCAACTCTTCCTCCATCTCGCGAAGCCGGCGGCGGCTCGCCCGGTCCCTCTCGAAGCGGTCGTTGATGTCGCGCGCGTGCGCCAGGGCGCCGATCACCGCGCCGTCGCGCCCGTGCACAATGGCGAAACTCAGCTCTACGTAGAACGCCTCGCCACTCGCCTTCTGGGCGCGGGTGGGCAGCGATTGCCCGCGGTATTTCGTATCGCCCGCTTCGAGCGCGCGGTCGTATCCCTTCCAATGAGCTTCACGGAACTGGTCGGGCACGATGATATCGAGGTTTTGGCCGATGGCTTCAGCTTCCGAGAAGCCGAACATGGCGGCGGCAGCGGCGTTCCAGGTCTGGATGACCCCGTCGGTCCCGGCAAAGATGACGGCGTCGGGCGCCTGCTCGACGAGCAGGCCGGCGAGCGCTTCTGTGGCTTCTGTGGTCAAAGGACACCCCCAATCCAACTGTCACGGTGATGACCTTTGACCTTACGCCCGGATCGGTGGCCCTGCCACCCGGTCTCAGTCTCCGGGAGGCAGGTTCTCGGCGCGCGCGATGGGGAAGTAATGGTGGTGGTTCGAGCCGGTGATCTCGTAGGCAGCGTTCCCGCGGCGCCCGTCGGCCTCCTGGAGCTGCATGTTGACCTGGCCCCCGCCGAGCTGGCCGTAGCGCGCATGCCAGCGGCCCGCGCCTTCGAGGCGGAACTCGCGCCCATC
Source organism: Dehalococcoidia bacterium (assembly GCA_023382755.1). Taxonomy (GTDB): domain Bacteria; phylum Chloroflexota; class Dehalococcoidia; order Tepidiformales; family Tepidiformaceae; genus Amarobacter. The sequence goes on along the minus strand of JAHDWR010000002.1, from coordinate 7,637 downwards.
CTCGAGCCGTGCCGTGATCACGCCTTCGAGCCCCGCAACCGTCGCGCCGTCGCGCTCGTAGCTCGTCCGGGCGCCGGATGCATCGGTCCAGTGCAAATCGTGTTCGAAGGCGACCACCTGCACAGGGTCGCTCATATCCGCCGGCGCCCAGTACCCATCGAGATAGATACGGTGGCCGTTGGCGTACTCCCAATTCCAGATGCCGAGCATCCCATCGGGCAGCTGGATCGCCAGCCACATCCACATCGGGCAGCGCTGGTGGTCGCGGATCCCCCAGGAATGGTCGCGTTGGCCCCACCAGTCGCGCACTTCGTACGTCTTGCCGCCGAAGCTGTAGGTGCCGTTGTACCGGCCGGACTGGATCATGTGGCTCTGGTCCCAGATCGTCTCGCTCCCCCGCTTCATCGTGCCCCGGCGGAGGCCGCACTCCCGCGTCCGGGCGGTGAAGGTGATATCGAGTCCGATGGGCGACTCCGCCGGGTCGGCCCAGAGCTTGACGGTCTGGTAGGGCTCGACGATGTCGACCCGGACCGGGCCGACGGCCATGGTGTGGGGGTCGCCGTCGTAGTGACGGCCGTGGCGGGCAAACGCGAGTTGGCCGCCGAAGCGGCACATCTGGAGGGAGTCCATCTCTTCCCGCTTCGGGAAATGGGCGAGGGTGAGGATGAGGACGTCACCCTCTTCGCCCTCCGGGTGCATCACGAAGAACAGGCTCTCGCGCCAGTGCTCGCTGAACGTCACGACCTGCGGGAGCGGCTCGGGGATCTGGTGGTAGAAGTACTCGTCGGCGGGTGTCAGCCGGGCCATGTGGCGCCTCCGGGGTGTCAGTCAGCGGCACATGGTGGAGGAACGGTGCGCCGTTGGCCATGCGCCAGCGCAGGCCCCGGGAAAACCTACTTGGCGGCGACCGCCACGCTGGACCCCGTCTCCACGCCGATGCCGCTGAGCATGGCGTGGATCTGGCGGGCGCTGCGGATGATGCGTTCGGCCTCGTGCGTGACCGCCTGCTTGCCATCGCAAAGCGCCTCGGCCGGGTTCGAATGGATGTCGAACTCGATGCCCTGGGCGCCCGCGGCGACGAACCCGTAGGTCACCCGCTCCACGAGCTTCTTGTCGCCGGAGCTGTGACTCGGGTCGGCGATCAGGGGCAAGTGGGACTTCGCGCGGACCAGGGGAATCATCGAGATATCGGCTGAAAAGCGCGTCTCGCTTTCGAAGCTCTTGATACCGCGGTAGCAGAGGATGACGTTCTTGTTGCCTTCGCTCACGGTCCGCCGCTCGCGGTCGATTCCCGACATGACGTAGGCGGCCGCCGCGAGCCACTCGTTCATGTCGTTGCCGAAGCCGTGCTTGAGCACCACGGGCCGGTCGATCTTCGAAAGCTCTTCGAGGAGGGGCGAGTACTGGGCGCTGCGCGCGCCGATCTGGATGACGTCCATGCCCGCATCGAGGAACGCATCCAGGTGCCGGAGGTCGATGAGCTCGCCGACAATGGGCAGGCCGGTATCGGCCTTCATGGCGGCCGCGATCTCCAGGCCCTTCCGGAGTTCGAGCCCGCGATAGTCGTAGGGGCTGGTGCGCGACTTGTCCGGGAAAGCCCGGAGGATGTCGACCCCCGCCGATTTCGCCAGGCGGGCGGAGTCGATCGCCTGCTGCTCGTTTTCGATTGCGCACGGGCCGCCGAAGAAGGTCAGGTTGCCACCACCAACGGGTACCCGGCCCCCAACGTGGATGACGGTGTCTTCGTTGTGGAAGCTGCGAGCCGCGTCCTTGTACTTTTCGGTGATGCGGATGACGCGGTCGACACCGGGGAGCTCGGTAATGCGGCCTTCATCGACGACGCTGGCCACGCCCTTGACGCCGATAACCGTGGTGCTGCTGACGATGGTCTCGCACCGCAGGCCATAGTCCTGGGAGATGCGGTTGATTACACGCTCGACCTGGTCGATGGTCGCGCCTTCGGCCATGTGGATGATCATTGGGGCTCGGACTCCGTTATGTTGCGGCGATTGTCCTACGCGCCTCCACTACAGGCGATCAGAAAAGGATGCTCGAGAGCCGGCGCTGGTACTCGCGGGTCATGGGCGAATCGAGCCCGAGGATGTCGAACACGGCAAGGACAGCCTTGCGCGCGGCACCATCGGCGAAGCCGCGGTCGATCCGGACGGACTCCAGGAGTTCATCGAGGGCCTGTTCGAATTCGCCCCGCGCGGCGAGCATGACGCCCCAGCGATAGCGCGCCCGGGGGTCGCGCGGGTTGGCGCGCGCCTCGCCTTCGAGGTCTTCGTGGCTGTGCTTGGCCTCGAACTCGCCCAGGAAGATGGCGTGGCGGAGCACCTTCGCGCGGCGGTCGGCGGGCACGCGCTCGAGAAGGTCTCCGGCGGCCTCGTTCTCGCCCCGGGAGATGAGGATGCTGGCGAGCCCGACGACCGCGTCGGCGTTGGAAGGTTGCGTCGCCAGGACTTCGCGGTAACTGGCCTCGGCGCCGGCGACATCGCCCTTGCGGAGCAGATCTTCGGCCTGGCTGGCCACGTGCTCCTCGGGCCGCGGGAGGATTTTCGCGAAGAATGCGCGGACCTGTGGCTCCGGGTAGGCACCGGTGAACTCGGCGGCGACCTCGCCATCGCGGAACGCCTTGACCGCGGGGATGCCCTGGATGCGGTAGGCGCTCGCGGTGCGCGGGTTTTCGTCCGTGTTCAGCTTGGCCAGCACCACGGACCCGGCATGTTCGGCCGCGACCTTCTCGATGATGGGGCCAAGCACGCGGCACGGCCCGCACCACGGCGCCCAGAAGTCCACCACCACGGGCACGCTCTTCGAGCGCTCCAGCACTTCGGTGGCGAAATTTGCGTCGGTCACATCGATGTACGCCTGAGTTGCAGGCATGGGCGAAAGCTCCAGAGACGAAAGGTTGTGCTTCGATCGTAGCGAAGGGCGCCCGCGGTGTCAGCTTCGGGCGGGTGGCAGATTCCTGGGGGTCCAGCGGGCCTGTAAGCCGGATTCTGTGTCCTTCCGGAGAAGGACGGTGACCATCTCTCTCGACGCCGCATCGCTGCGGCGCTCTAGCAGCCAACCCGGGAGTGGTAGCGGGCCGGGCACCCTCCTCCCCTATTTGGCCTTGCTCCGGGTGGGGTTTGCACGGCCGCCCCGTTGCCGGGACGCCGGTGCGCTCTTACCGCACCATTTCACCCTTGCCCTCCCGAGGGAGGGCGGTATGTTTCTGTTGCACTTTCCGTCGGCTCGCGCCGCCCAGGCGTTACCTGGCACCCTGCCCGGTGGAGTCCGGACTTTCCTCGGCAGCGAACTGCCGCGGCCACCCGGCCCCCTGGACCCGATGCCATTGTCGATTGGCGATCGGCGCTTGTCGATGTGTGCAGGGCGCCCGGCGCTCGCCGCGCCGCGTACAATCGCCGATCACCACTGCGGTCCGGAGGGGATACATGCCGATTGACGATATGAAGGTTGGGGCAACAGCGACGGGTTCGGTGACATGCGCGCCCGAGCACTTCGCCAGCCGGATCGTCGCGGGAACGCCGGATGTGTTCAGCACGGCCGCGCTTGGCGCGCTCGTGGAAAAGACTGCCGCCGAGTGGATGGCTCCCCACCTCGGACCGGACCAGATGACAGTTGGCGCGCAGATCGTCATCAACCACACGGCTGCCACGCCGGAAGGGCTGACGGTGACCGCCGGGGTGAAGCTCGTCGGTATCGAAGGCCGGCGGTTCGACTTTGAGTGGAGCGCGACGGATGGGGTCGACCAGGTCGGCCACGGGACGCACCAGCGATTCGCCGTCGACCGCCCGCGGTTCGAGCAGCGGCTCTCCCAGAAGCGGCAGGCGTAGGCGGCGCGCGCCTCCCGGGGGGGCCGTTCAGGCTGTACGAGCGGCGCGGGGGGCGTCCTCATCCGGGGTGCCCGGGCGGACCACGAATCGCTCCGCCGCGGCACTCAGGTCGCCCGCGGACGCCTGCTGGAGCGTGGCCTCATCGAGGAGGTCGCCATCCATGGTCCACTCCCGCAAGATCGCCTCGGCGATTGCCCGGGGATCGGGCTGGTAGGTCCCTTCGTGGATCTGCCTGCGCAGATCCATCACGCGGCGCGTGCGATCGTCGAACGGCACCGGCTCCGCGTCCCGGGTCACTTTCGGTTTCGGTCTGGTGTCTGCCATGTGAACGTTCTCCGCAGCAAGGTTACACCTGAGTTAACGGCAGGGAACTCACGCGCCTTCAGGGGCTCTTACAGGGTTCTGTCGGTTTATTCACAGAGGTTCATGAGGGTTTACCCGAGCGGGGGGACCTCAACGCGCCACCGTGTCCCGGCGCGAAGCGACACGATGTGGTAGGCTCGATAGCAGAGCACGCTGTGGCGTGTCGCGGTACTACCTCTAGGCTGCTCCATGGTTGCGGTGATCTGAGGCGGTTCCCCATCGGCCCTCACTTCGCTCACCAATTCTACGGAGTCCATTTTTCTGCTAACCCATCGCATACCTTCTCCCGTCGCGGGACCCCGCGCCGGCACGCCCTCGCAGGCGCCCACCAGCCCCGAAGTCACCAGTTCATTCATGGACCTTGGCGTCGCCAACGACCTCGTCCAGGTTCTGCGCCGCGGCGGCATCGTCGAACCCACACCCATCCAGACGCTTACGATTGCGGAAGCCATCAACGGCCGGGATGTCTGCGGGAAGGCGCGCACCGGGTCGGGGAAGACGCTCGCCTTCGGCCTGCCGCTCATCGAGCGGACCGGCCGCAGCGCGCCGCGCCGGCCCCGCGCCCTCGTCCTCGTCCCCACGCGTGAACTCGCCACCCAGATCCTCGAGGCGCTGCGGCCGCTTGCCGTGGCGCGCAAGATGCGGCTCGGCGCCATTTATGGCGGGACGTCGATCAACCGCCAGGCGGACATGCTTCGCGCCGGCGTCGACATCGCCATCGCCACCCCCGGCCGCATGTTCGACCTCCTCCAGCGAGGCGCGCTCACGCTCGCCGATATCGAGATGGTCGTCATCGACGAGGCCGACCAGATGGCCGACCTTGGCTTCCTGCCGCAGGTCGAACGCATCCTGGACCAGGCGCCGGAAGGCCACCAGACGCTGCTCTTCTCGGCGACCCTCGATGGCGCCATCGGGACGCTCATCCGCAAGTACCAGCACGACCCGCTGCACTTCGAAGCGACGAGCGAAGACGAGCCCGATTCCGCCATGGAGCATCGCTTCATCGGCGTCGACTTCGGCGATAAGACGAATGTGGCCGCCGCCATTACGGCCGGCCCCCAGCGGACGATCATGTTTGCCCGCACCCAGCGCGGCGCGGAGCGCATCGTGCGCGACCTTGGCCGCGCAGGCGTCGAAGCCGGCGTCATCCACGGCGGCCTGAGCCAGCCGAAGCGCGAACGGGCGCTGCACGCGTTCTCGCGCGGCCACGTCCGCGTCCTCGTCGCCACCAACATCGCGGCTCGCGGCATCCACGTCGACGGCATCGACATGGTCGTCCATCACGACGCGCCGGAAGATGCGAAGACCTACCTGCACCGCTCGGGGCGGACGGCGCGCGCCGGGGCGGCGGGCCTGGTGGTCACGCTCGTCGAACCGGGCGAGGTCCGGGCGATCAACCAGCTCCGCCGGGAAGCCGGCGTCCGCGAGGCAGTCGTGCCGATGGGCGCTTCGGACCCTCGCCTTGCCGACCTCGGCGCGTGGGCGCCACCGTTGGACGACCATACCCAGCGGCCCGCCCCGGCGAACCGGGACTATGCCTCGCCGCAGGGTGGCCAGCCATCCGGTGGCCGCCGGCGCTCGCCCCAGGGTGGATACGGTGGCAACCGCAGGCGCTACGATGCGCTGAGCGGCCCCAACGCCCGCGGGCGGGGACCCCAGGGCGGCCCATCTCGTTCGTTCCAGCGCTCCAATCGGGGCGAAAACCAGGGCTAGCCCTGGACTACCACACGGCACCAACGGAGGAACGCATGGCAAAAGGTGAAGCAATCGAAGTCGAAGGTACCGTCACCCAGCCTCTGCCGAACGCGATGTTCAAGGTGGAGCTGGCGAACGGGCACGAAGTCCTCGCGCACATCAGCGGCAAGATCCGCAAGCACTTCATCAAGATCCTGACCGGCGACCGGGTCCTCGTGGAGCTTTCGCCCTACGACCTCACCCGCGGCCGGATTACCTACCGGTTCAAGTAGGACGCACCAGACGGGGCGGGACTTCGGTCCCGCCCTTCTACGTTTCCGGCTACTCTCGCGGCAAACCGAGACCGCGGGTGGCGATGACGCTGCGCTGGATCTCGCTCGTACCGCCCTCGATGGTGTTGGCCACGCTGCGCAGCAGCGAGTAGTGGTACCCAAGCGCCGGCGAGCCCGCCTTCGCGGCCTGCCCTTCCAGCCCGAACACCTGCACCGCCGTGGCGGCGATCCGCTGTTGCATCTCCGCGCCGAAGAGCTTCGCCATCTGGGACTCCCTGGTTGGCGCGATGCCCGTCTTTTCCTGCTGCGAGGCGATGTAGTAGGCCATGTTCCGCAGCAGCTGCACGCCAATCGCGTGCTCCGCCATGCGGTGGCGGACTGCGTCGCTGGTCGCGCCTTTCATGGTGCGCAGGTGCGCCACCAGGTCGTCGACGGTCCGGCGCGCGTTCGAAGTCGCCCCGATCGATGAGCGTTCGAAGTCGAGGCCCACGGCCACGTTGTACCAGCCCCGGTTCTCCTCGCCGACCAGGTTCGCCGCCGGGATCCGCACATCTTCGAAGAAAATCTCGTTGAATTCGTGCGTCCCGGCCATGTTCGTCAGCGGCCGCACCGTGATGCCCGGCGTGTCCATCTTGATCGCGAACGTGGAGATGCCCTTGTGCTTGGGGGCGTTGGGATCGGTGCGGGCCGCAAGCCAGCCCCAATCGGCATAGTGGCCAAAGGTTGTCCAGACCTTCTCCCCGTTGATGACGTAGTCGTCGCCGTCGCGCACGGCGCGCGTCTGCATGGCGGCCAGGTCCGAGCCCGCGACGGGCTCGCTGTAGAGCGTGCACCAGAGGTCGGTGCCGTCGGCGATGCGCGAAAGGTACTGCTCCTTCTGGGCGTCGGTGCCATAGAGCATGACCACCGGACCAACCCACGCGACGCCCATGTTCACCGTGCCCGGGACCCCGTGGTAGGCCATCTGCTCGTTGAACAGCATCTGCTGCATGGGCGAGGCGCCGAGGCCGCCGTACTCGCGGGGCCAGGGGAGCGCGAGCCAGCGCTTCGCCGCCAGCCGCTTCATGATGTCGCGTTCGACGGCGAGCCGGTCTTCGAGCGACTCGTGTTCGACATCCCAGCCCGACGGCAGGCCATGCGCGATGAAGCCGGTCACTTCGGACTGGAAGGCGGTCTGTTCGGCCGTGAGCCGGAAGTCCATGGTGGTATCTCCTGCCGTTGCGCTAGTCGTCGTAGTGTCTGGTGAGGGTCAGCAGCCTCTTCCTGCCGCCAGGCAGGCGCTCAAAGGTTACCCGGATCGACCTGGTTACGTATGCGGTCCAGCTGCCTTCGAGCTCACCCGCAAGCTTGTGAACGCGGAGAGACGGGTGCTGGTCGTTCTCGTCGAGCAGGGCGAGAGCTTTCTTCACGGCACTTCGCTCGGCGGCGGAGAACCGGTTGTTCAGCAGATCGTCGACAAACCGGA
>JAHDWR010000001.1:65380-114323 GCA_023382755.1 Dehalococcoidia bacterium | reverse complement strand
TGGCGCATGAGCCATCCCTCCTCCCGCACCCGGTAGGGTCTCGATGACATGGCTTTCTCCTTTCGGGGATCTGGCGGACGCAGGGAAAGCCCCGCACGGGTTCCTGCATCTCGGGAAGAGAAGCGGGATCGTGTGAGGCTTTCGTTGGAGCAGGACCTCAACGCGGCCAATGACCGGGAAGGGCACTGCACGACCGAGTCCTTGCGCGATGCGCGTGGGCTACGGCCGGTTTGAGTTCAGATGGGACGGAATCGTTGGCTATGGTTTGATCGGCTGCTGGTCTCCTTTTCGCTGTCGTTCTCGTTGACTGGTGGATTGATGTCGTTGGCTGGTACTCCTTGCTACTGGATTCCTTTAGTTGCTTGCCCTGGTTCGACTTCAGCCTGGAGAGCGAGCTCGTTTTCCTTGCGGAGATCCTTGCTGACATCGCGGATGGGCTTTCCGTACCGGTAGTTCGGTCTGGCAACACCGGCAAGTCGCGATTTCTGGAGGCCAGCCTAGCCGTGACCGTTCCAATCCCGTTCCAGGATTCCGGGCCATCCGTTCCAAATGGTGCCGGTCTGTTCCAATTGGGGTTCCAGTCGAGTCCAGACCGGCCACGGCGGGGCGCACTGTGCCAGAGCTGTGCGTGACTCGGTGGCCTGCGCGGCTACTTACCCATCCTGAGAGCTTGGGAAAACACCTCCATGCCATCGGGGGACCTGGCGAATGGCGGCGAGAGCAAGCCTCTAAGCGGTGTCCGTGCAGCCCCGAAGGCCAAACCAGCACTCGCGACACCAGCACGTCTTGGCACCGTCGAAGCAAGCGTCTCCCCTGATGCCTTCCAGCCCCTCTCGAACAAGCCAGGGCACCATCAGGAGTGCCGCAAAGGAGTCGATCCACCAAGCACCGAACATGGCAGTCGCAAGCAATCCAGCGAGTGCGGTAAGGCTCAGGTATGAGCAGGCCACCGTTTCCTTCGCTTCGGCTGCCAGCGCGGGGAGGTTCGACTTCGCGGCGGTACGAAGCTTCGCCAGTGCCAGCACGGGCATGATGACGAGCGATGCGGTCAGTAGTGCGATCCCGAGGCGTGACTCTGACGCCCCGTCCCGCGTGGCTAGAGCGACTACGGCCTGGACGACGACCGCCGCAGCCAGTGTGAGGAAGGTAACGCCGAGGAACCGCAGTGCCTTCCCCTCGGCGCGCTCGCCCGCTTCCTCATCCCTGTAGGACAAGCGCCACATCACTGCCGCGGCGGCGAGCACTTCGAGGTAGCTGTCCGCTCCGAACGACAGGAGCACGAGGCTACCCGCCCGCAGGCCGCTCGCGATGGCGATGACGCCTTCAGCGACGTTGTAAAGGAGCGTGATCGCAAGAAGCGCGAAGGCGAAGGGGTATGACCGAAGCTGGCTCACCCCGCCATCCTATCCCTTCCCAACAGACCCATCCCCGCGTGTGCAGGCCGAGGTTGCTGCGCCAAGCCCCATCCAGGGCATGCGGGCGTAGGTCAACGTCAGGTTAGGACGTGCCGATTGGAACAGAATTGGAGTGCAACTGTATGTTGTTCTTGCGGTAGTTGGTTCCAGGCACCCCTCTTCACCCACCGGGCGACGCTGGACTCGGTCCCGCTAGTCCTCGCCGCAGCCGCACAGGCCCTGCCTGACGTCGGCATCCTCGCCGATTCCTCGCGGCCGTTGCGGAACAATCGCGGATGATGGCGCTGTGATCTTTCGCCTGGTCTCCGCCGCAGCATCTTCCGCTCGTCCCGCGATGCCGGGACCCCGGGCGTTCAGCGGTGGGTGAGTGGCTCATCTGGCTCCCAGCCCTCGTAGTGGGCGTCGCGGTGATCGTGTGGGGTGCAGAAACCTTTGCCGAGCATCTCGGTAGAGCGGCGATTCGGCTCGGCGTAGGCACGTTCGCCCTCGCACTCCTCCTTGCGGGCGCTGAACCCGAAGAGTTGGCTACCGTGGTCACCGCCTCTGCGCGTGGAGCGCCGGGCATCGCATTCGATTGGTCGAGGCGGTTCGCCAGATCACGGGCGTGGAGGAGACCCAGACCAAGCTGGGACTGACCGTGGTTGGTTTCGCCACTGCCTTCGAACTGGTGGTGCTCGTCTGGTCGGCGGTGCGTAGAGGATCGACCGATGTGGCCCTCGCCAGAGTGGTTGGATCCTTTGGCTACAACGTCACGATGAGCTTGGGAGCCGGTGCCCTTGTGAACCGGATTCAGGTCTCCGACGCGACCAGACTCCACGTGCCCGTGCTCATCATGATCGGGCTCTTCGTCGGCACGATCGCTCTCGCAATCCCCACCCGCCGGCTCGAGCGCCTCGCTGGTACAGGGCTGCTCCTAGGCTATCCCGTCTTCGTGCTTCTCGTCGTGCTCGCGTAGTCCCTAACGGCCGGACCGCCCCCAGGCACGATTCAGCGATTGTCGCCGCGCGATTTCAGCCCTCGGAACAATCTGCAGGCACGCGGGCGGCCCTGCCTTCGTCCTGGACGGCAAGAAGGTCCCGGGCCAGCGGTCCCGGCAGGCATCCGGCTTTGATTCGTCCCTCCCGGCGACACTCGTCTCCGCCGGCCACTACCCGCCTACTGCGAAACGCAGGCTGAAAGCATCACACATCCTTGCCCTGCGGCGGGATGACAGCTCCACGCCCGCCCAGCGGGCCGCGCATGCGTTCAGCGGCGACCTCGGGTGATAGTGTGTTGATCGCCATCCCTGAGCCGAGCTCGAAGCCGGCCGGCTCCTTCAGTCTCGGCAAGACCTGGAGGTACCAATGCTGGCAGCGGCAGGCCGTCTCGTCCGGCGGCTCCTGGTGGAGCGCGTAGTTGTAATCCGGGTCGCCGAAGCACTCCGAAACCAGCCGGAGCGTGGTTTGGAGAACGCCCGCGAACTCATTGATCGTCTCGATCTCCATCGTCACGAACGGGGTCGCGTGGGCGATGGGCATGATCCACGTCTCCGCCGGTTGTCCTGCCGCAAAGGGCTCGACCACCGCGAAATTGTCGGTCGTCAGTACGACCCGATTCCCCGAAGTCAGCTCCCCGTCGGCTACCTCGCACGTCAGGCACCGGCCCGTGTCGCGCCAGTGTTCGTCAGCGCGTTGCGCGGTCCGTTCAGCGCGCGCTGGCAGCACCGGGGTCGCGATAATCTGCGAATGGGGGTGGACCAACGATGTCCCCGCGCCGGCGCCGTGGTTCTTGAAGACGAGCGCGTAAGCGACGCCGGGCAGCGCCATAGCAGCTGCGCTGCGTAGCTGGTAGGCGCGGATGAGTCCGACGAACTCCTCCGGGGTCCGCCGATCGGGAAAGCGATTGTGCAGCGGGCTCTCGACGATCACTTCGTGCACGCCCCGAGCTGGCAGCCGCACCAAACGGTCGTCGCTCTGGGCGCTCGGTGCCTCGGGATTCGGCGTCAGCACGGCGTACCGGTTCGGAAACGCGCGAATGGACCACTTCGCTCTCGCCTCGTCTGTCAGCTCGAGCGAGGCGGCCGGGGTCATCTCTTCATTGCCGGGGCAGAACGGGCAGTCTTTGCGGTACCGGGGCACGGGCTTGCCTCGCCGTGAGTGGACGAACTCGTGGGGCCGTGCGGCTCGTTCAGGGGCCAGAATGACCCACTCGCCAGTCAGAGGGTCCCGACGGAGCTCCGCCATTCGCCTACGCCAGTGACGCGAGGAGGGCGAGCTCCTCGCGGATTAACCGCGGTACCAGGAAGTGCTCGCGTACACTTGCGCGCCCCGATGTGCCAAGCTCCTGCGCAAGCCTGGGGGCCCGCAGGAGCTGCACGATGCGGTCGACGAAGTCCGTCGTCCCGCTTGCCAGGAAGCCGCCGATGCCCTCGCCCATCTGCAGCGGAATGCCGCCGGCCCGCCCAGCGACCACGGGCGTCCCCTTCCACAGTGCCTCCGAGACCACGAGTCCGAAGCCCTCCCGGATCGACTTCTGCACGACGACCTGCGAGCAGCACTGGAAGGCGTTGACCTCCAGGTTGCCGATCCCGGTGAAGTTGGTGAAAACGTGGATGTCGTCGTCGTTAGCCACTTCTGCCTGGATCGTGTCGTACATCGACCAACCCTCAGGGTCATCAAGCGCCATCTGTCCGAGGAGGGCGAGTTGTGCTCCCGGTATCTGCTGGCGGACCTCCTGAAAGACCGCGATTACCCCCAGGGGGTCCTTCCATGGGTCGAACCGGGAAATCTGCGTCACCAGCGGCCGCTGCAGCGACACCCCCGTCCAGGCGACGATGCGCTGGCAGAGCTCCATGGGCACGGTCATGTTCTTCGGGCTCAGCGGGTCGATGGCGGGGGCCATGATCGCGAACCGGTGATGCCGAAGGTCTGGCGGGATGAAGTCCGGGAGGGTGAACACAACCGCGTCGTAGGGCGTGATGAACGGCTCGAGAAAGGCGAGTACTTCTGGGTTCGGCTGGGACGTGTCGATATGGCAGCGCCATACCCAGCGGGCATTCTTGGCCCCGGTCAGCGTCCGAAGGGGCGCCGGCTGCGGGTCATGGACGAAGACGAAGTCATACTCGCCGTCGAACCGTTCGGCGATCAGCCTGTTCTGCTTCAGGTAGGTGGCTTTGACCTCGTCCGTCAGATCGAGTTCTGCTCCCTGGAGCGCGTTGTGGAAGCCCTTGGTCACCTCGAAGAACTCGGTCGTGCCGGGTATCACGAGCCAGTCGGCGTCGATGCCCAGCGCGCGATAGAGCGGCACGGTGGACCGCAGCAACTCCGAGACGCCTCCGCCGTACGCCGTCGCGTTGACATGTGCCACGCGCCGGCCGCGCAGCGGTCTGGCTGCCTCTCGCAGGTCGTCGACGACCTCGCGGCCGAGCGCGGCCTCGTACAGTTCGAGCGACACCGGCGAAAGGTCGATTGAGCGGAGCATCAGCACCTCCCAGGAGGCGTCGCCGAACACGGCCGACGTCGTGTAAGTGGTGCGCTGCCGACAACCTCCCGCACACCCACCGATGGCTCGGACGCGGGGATGACTGTGCTCGACTGAGCCATCATTGGCTCACGTACAGCGCTGGGTCCGTCTTGAACTTCTGGTGGCAGGCGTGTGAGCAGAGGTAGTACGTCTTGCCTTCGTGCTCCTCGCTCGCGGCAGCGGTCGCCGGGTCGATATCCATCCCGCAAACCGGGTCTTTGACTGTCTCTGCCATGGCTGTTCCTCCTGGATATGTTGTTTGCTGATCAGGCTCGGGCGTTGTCGTCAGCGAACCGGCGCCCGCAGCCGGGCTGGCGAGCGGCGGCACCCCGTACGTCCTGAGGCGGTTGGCGTTGGCGACCACCGAGAGCGAGCTTAGCGCCATCGCGGCGGCGGCGATCATCGGGCTGAGCTGCCAGCCGAGCAGTGGGTAGAGCGCTCCGGCCGCAACCGGGATGCCAACCGTGTTGTAGACGAACGCGAAGAACAGGTTCTCGCGGATGTTGCGCATCGTGCTCCGGCTCAGGGAGATGGCGGTGACTACGCCCCGGAGCTCTCCCGAGATGAGGGTGATGTCCGACGCCTCGATCGCCACGTCGGTACCTGTCCCGATGGCGAAGCCGACGTCGGCTTGAGCGAGGGCCGGGGCGTCGTTGATCCCATCGCCGACCATCCCGACGAGCCTGCCTTCGTCCTGGAGCCGGCGTACCTCGAGCGCCTTGTCCTCGGGCAGGACCTCGGCAAGGACGCGCGTAATTCCCACCTGGCCCGCGATCGCGTCGGCGGTCCTGCGGTTGTCGCCGGTGATCATCACTACCTCGAGGCCAAGCCCCTGGAGCGCCGCCACGGCTCTTCGCGAGTCCTCCTTGACCGTGTCGGCGACGGCCACGAGCCCGGCCGTCCGCTGGTCAACCGCGACGAACATGGGCGTCTTGCCCTCGCCCGCCAGCCGCTCGGCATCGCCTTCTAGCGTGGCGATGTCGATTCCCTCGTCCACCAGCAGGCGGCGGTTGCCGACTAGGAGTTGGCGTCCGTCGACAGTGACCCGTACCCCTTTGCCGGTTACGGACTCGAAGGTGCCTGCTTCCGCCAGCGCGAGGCCGCGCTCCTCCGCCCCGCGGACGATGGCCTCGGCAAGCGGGTGCTCGGAGGAGCGTTCAGCGGATGCGACCAGGCGCAGCAACGCGTCTTCCGGCAGCGCGCCATTGGCAATGACGTCGGTGAGCGCGGGCTGGCCCCGGGTGATCGTGCCGGTCTTGTCCAGCACCACCGTCTGGAGCTTGTGAGCGGTCTCGAGCGCCTCCGCCGAGCGGATGAGGATGCCGTTCTCGGCGCCCTTGCCCGTGCCCACCATGATCGAGAGAGGCGTCGCCAGTCCCAGGGCGCAGGGGCAGGCGATGATCAACACCGACACCGCGCTGACCAGGGCGAAGGTGAAGGCTGGCTCCGAGCCGAAGTCGTACCAGACCACGAACGTCGCAATCGCAATGAAGATCACCGCCGGCACGAAGTAGCTCGCGACCACGTCCGCCAGGCGCTGGATCGGCGCCCGCGAGCCCTGGGCCTGCTCCACCAGCCTGACGATCTGGGCGAGCATCGTGTCCTTTCCGACCTTTGTCGCCCGGAAGCGGAACGCGCCCGTCTGGTTGATGGTCGACCCGATCACCGTATCCCCGGTTTCCTTCGTCACGGGGAGAGACTCGCCGGTCACCATGGACTCGTCGATGCTCGAGCGTCCCTCCAGCAACTCGCCATCGACCGGCACCTTTTCGCCAGGCCGGACGGCGACGACGTCACCCGGCATTACCTCAACGAGCGAAACCTCGACTTCCTGCCCGTCCCGGACGACGCGCGCAGTCTTCGCCTGCAGGCCGATGAGCTTGCGGATGGCCGCCCCGGTCCCTGCCTTCGCCCGGGCCTCGAGCAAACGGCCGAGGAGGATGAGCGTGAGGATGACTCCGACCGCTTCGTAGTAGACCTCGCGGAGGTCTTCCGAAAGAGCATCGGGTGCCACGGTCACTACAAGGCTGTACGCGAACGCAGAGATCGTGCCGAGCGTGATCAGCGTATTCATGTCCGCTGTGCGATGGCGCAGGGTGAGCCAGCCCGTGACATGGATCGGCCAGCCGGTGTACACCATCACCGGCGCGATGAGCGCCAATTGGAACCAACGGTCGAGCAGGAATTCCGGGATCCAGTCAGCGCCGAAGAACTCGTGGAGCATCACCATCGAAGCGACGGGGATGGTGAGCACCGCGCCGAAGACCACGCGCCGCGTGAGGTCCCGGATCTCGGCCTGGCGCGCCGAGGCTTCAGCGTCCTCAGTTTCAGCCGAGCCCGGCTCTTCGCGCTCGCGAACCCTGTATCCCGACGACTCAATCGCCGCCTTCATTTCTGCAACCGATACCTGCGTCGGGTCGAAGGCCACGGTCACCCGCTCCGCTCCGAAGTTCACATCAACGCGGTCGATCCCCGGAAGTTGCTCGACGAACGACTCGATATTGGTGACGCATGTGGGGCAGGTCACACCTCCGCCCAGCAGTGCGAACTCCACCCGGGACACCCCGTCGACTTGTATCGTCGGTCCGACGCCGACCGCCCTCGCCACCTCGTGCTCATGACTTTCGCCGTTGGCCGGCTTCTCCGGGGGTGCGCTCCCGTCGGTCGCTGCCTCCTCGACCACGATGGTGCCGTGCACCATGTTCATACCGCAGGCGAAGCCGAACGAACCGGTACGCTCGGGCGTGAACTCCACCGATGTCCGCTGGAAGGCCGGGAGCGACTTGCTTATCCGGAAGTCCGGGAAGACCACCCGCGAGGTGCAGTCACTGCCCTCCTGGCGGTCGAAGACGAGACGGACGGGAACACCTTGCAGCACACGGATCAGGTCGGGCGAGTACCCGCCCTTCACGGTGATCGCGATCTCCTGGACGCCGCCGCGCAGTTCGGCCCGGCGCGCCTGCTTCGGACCGAAGAAGAACCAGGCAAGCATCGCGATGATGGCGAGCCCGCCCAGGGTCACGCTGACTTCCGCTGCGTTCATGTCGCGTCGCCCGGGAACCTGGCGGCGGTGAAGTGAGCCATCTGCATCTCCTCCCTGGCGACCCTGATCGTCACCAGCCCGCTCGCGTCAGAGGTATCCGATCCAGCGAGCACATCCCAGGACGGCGAGGTGCGCAGCGAGGGGCGGCAACGTCAACCATCCTACCTACGATGGCCAGCAAGCGGTTCTGAGCGGAGGCGGCCGGCGGGGAGCCCGCCGACCAGCAGAACGCCGGCAACGCCGGCTGCGCGAAGCGCCGGCATGTCTATCTCAGATAGATGGTCCGGGGCTCGTTACCGGCTGCCTCCGGATGGCGCAGTCGTCGTCATACGGGAACTGTCCTCCATGAGCGGCACCGAATCGGCACCGTAAACTTCCTTCATCGCCGGGTTCTCGCAAGCAGCGATGCGCTCTGCCAGCTCGGCCGCGACGGCGGCGTTGTGTTCGAGCACCTCGCTGACCCCGCGAGCGAGGCAGTAGTACACCGTTCGCCAGTCCTACCGGGACTCAACGAGCCCGCATTCGCGAAGACAGGCGAGGTGGCGACTCGTGTTGCTCGCCGACAACCCGGTGCGGGTGGCGATCTCGCCCGACGTCTGCTCGCCGTCCGCAACATGATCGCGAGGCGGGACGGGGCAGCCATGCCCCGGTAGAACTTGGTGAGGATCGCGAGGTCGAGAGCAGCAGTCGTCAGTTGCGTCACAAGGAAAATGACAGCACGCCGGTCGCGTCCCGATTACCGGTCCGGCCACGGATGGCGTTGCTGTTGCTCGGGGCCGCCCGGCTCCAATCAAGAAGCGCGGGGCGGCGTACCTTTTATCCTGACCAGTGAGGTCGTAAGGTTGTGGCGGTGAATCTGGACGATCCTTCGGGCGACGTCGATGAGCGCCCCCAACGGCGCCGTGAGTACAGCGGAGCGAGCTCCACGCTTGGCGTTGCGGCCCTGATTATCCTCACGGTCGGAGTCGCAATCTGGTGGTTCCAGTTCCGTGAAGACGACAGCAGCCTGGCCAGCGACGGCTACGGCGTCATCGCACTGCCCGCCGATCTCAATCCTACGGATCGGCCTCCTTCGTCCGAGGTGGGCCGCGTGGCCCCGGACTTCTTGCTCGCTTCGACTGATGGAAGCGAAGAGCGGCTATCTGCGTACCGCGGAAAGTGGGTGCTCCTTAACTTCTGGGCCAGTTGGTGCGGCCCCTGCAGACAAGAGACGCCGCATCTGCAGCGGCTCCAGGCACGAAGGCCTGACACGCTTGTGGTCCTGGGCGTGAACCAGCAGGAATCGAGGGATACGGCAGCCGAGTTCGTAGAGGAGTACCAGTTGACGTACCCGATCGCGCTCGACCTGTCAGGTGAGGTGTCAACAGCCTACCGCGTCGGACGAGGGTTGCCGGTCTCCATGCTGGTCGATCCGACCGGTGTGATTCGCGAGCTGCGGATCGGGCGCATCGATGAGGAAGACCTCTTGGCTCTCGAAGCGGGGTACCTGGAGTAGTGGCTACCCGCGCAGGCGCCGCTGAACCGGGGTTGCAAGGTCGCCGATTCGACCCGCTCCGCCTTGTGTGGACGTTGCTGTGCAACGTGAAGTTCGCCCTGCTCCTGGTCGGCATCGCAGGGCTCGCGTGCCTGCTCGGAGTGCTGCTTCCGCAAGTGCCGATTCCGATGCGCGCCAATCCGGCGGCCCGCAGCGCCTGGCTGGAGCTGCAGCGGGAGCAGTTCGGGCTGTTCACCGACGTCATGGACCGCTGGTACCTGTTCGACATCTTCCACGCGCCCTGGTTCTATGCGCTCTGGGGCCTGATCATCGTGGCGGTCACGGTTTGTACCGTGAGCCGTTTTCGGCCAACCGCCCGGGCGGTACATCACCCGCAGACGATTGTCCCCGACCGCTACTTCGCGACAGCCCACCATCGCGCCGACTTCTCACATCCGGGCGGGGCGGAAGCTGTGGAGTCGGCCCTGCGCAAGCGTCGCTACTCCGTGCGACGCACGAGAATGGACGCCGAGGCGGTGTACCTCTTCGCGGAGCGATACCCATGGACGACCTACGGCACCTTCCTCAGCCACCTGGCCCTGCTCATGCTCCTCATAGGTGGAGTCCTCACTGTCTTTGGCGGGTTTGCGCGGGTCATGGTCATCGCGGAAACGGCGGGCGCTGCGCCGGTCTTCGATCGTCCCGGGCCCAGCCAGCTGTTCATCGAGGTGCTGGACGCCTACCGCGGCCTCGACGCCGAGGGGAACATCGTCGATTACTACAGCATGCTCGAAGTGCGGCGCGGTACTGAGGTGATCTCGTGCAAGACGACGGTCAACGACCCGTGCCAGGCGTTTGGCTATCGCATCCACCAGGCAGCGTGGTTTAACGACCTCGCGAAGATCCGCATCGTCGCGCCCGACGGACGGATCGCATTCGACCAGCCCCTTGACTTCGACAGCCAGACGACCAGCGTCCCGTACCTGGTGTTCACCGACCGCGACGGGCGGGTCCAGTACGACGGGCCTGTGCCCCAGCTGGCGACCGACGGAGGCACGACCGAACAAAGAGCGGACGACATCGCCCTCTCGGTGGTCGAGACGTTGCCGCGCGCCAACAGTCCCGAAACGGAACGAGGCGACTATCTCATCGGTTGGCGGGTCCTCGAGGGTGACTTGCGAGTTGTCGTGTCTGGCCCAGATCTCGCGCCCAGAGATCTCAAGCCCACGGAGGAAGTGACCGTAGGCAACGGAACGCTGCGCTACGCCGGCGCTACCACTGTCCCCGCGATTCGGATCGACGACATGCCGGGAGCACCCGATGGCGCCATCGTGCAAATGATTCAGTCACCAGGCGGCACGTCGTTGTTCCTAAACGGCATTGAGGACGAGAACGTCGAACTCGCGACAGGCGAGGAGTACACGGCGACGAACGGGTATACGTACCGCTTCGACCGGCAAGTTGAAGCTTCCGGGCTCGATGTCCGCCGGGACCCCGGAGACTTCTTCATCTGGGTGGCCGTCGCCATGGCGATGGTCGGGCTGGGGATCACGTTCTACGTTCCTCGCCGGCGGATCTGGGTGAAGGTAACGCGCGACCGCACCTTCCTCGCCGGGATAGCGGAGCGGACGACGCGGCTTGGCCGTGAGCTGCGGCTGATGGGTGGGGAGTTGGGTTCGCCTGATGCCGTGCGGCCCGAGGACCGCCAGGAGTAAGGACCATCCGCTTCTTATGCTGCACCGAAGACGGTGAGGGCGTCGAAGAGCATCCCGCGGAACAGCAGCTCTTCAATGCCTGGCGCCACGACAAAAGCGGAGCCGCCAGGCAGCATGTCTCGTCCGCGAGAGATTTCGAGCAGTCGATGGCCGGATTGTGAGATGACCGGCGGGTGGGCGAGCATCGCCACGCACGTGCTGGCCGCCCGAAGGGCAACGCGACGCTCGACCGGCGCAGCATCGCGCACTCCGCAAGGGGGTTGGAGCTGGATTTGCCGGACAGGCGCTCGCGCAAAGCCAGATGGCGAAGACGAGTGCCAGGCGCGGCGCAGCACCACCGCCAGACCGATGCGGGCGGCGGCGAATCGTCGCTCCGTGGTGCGTCGACATGCGCACCACGATCGGGAGTCGCAGGGACTCCAGCAGCACTCATAGCCTCCACCGGCGTCCCCGGTGGGATGGTTTCACGGTTCAACGAAAGACGAGCCGAGTAGTAAGGAAGCGCTCATCGCGCTTTACCCCGAGCAGCTGACTGCACTGGCGACAGGCCGTAGGTTCTTCTCTGATGGCAACACGAGACCGAAGGCTTGGAGTTCATCCTGGTGCAGTACGACTGATCGCGCTGTTTGCGCTAATCCTGGTCCTACTTGCGACCGCCGCCTGTGGTAACAATGGCGACGGTGCACCGACCGACACCCCTAGGGGGACGCCGGCGGCGTCATCCGCCGAGGGGTCTGGTGATGGCGATGAGGGGTCGACCAACACCGCTGGGGCAACAGCGGAATCGGAACGGCTCGTACGCGAAGACAGTCCGGTGCTTGGCCCGGCCGGCGCCCCTGTTACCATCGTCGAGTTCCTCGATCCCGAGTGCGAGTATTGCCGCGCCGCCTTCCCGGTAGTCAAGACTCTGCTCGATGAGTACCCCGAGGAGATCCGCCTTGTGGTCCGGTACTTGCCGTTGCATGGCAACTCTCTCCTCGCGGTCCAGGCGACGGAGGCCGCCGGCGAGCAGGGCAAGTACGCGGAGATGCAGGAACTCCTCTTCGAGCGCCAGCCGGAGTGGGGCGAGAAGGATGAGTCTCAGGAGGAGCTGTTCGTGGAATATGCCCGCGAACTTGGCCTCGACGTCGACAGGTTCACAGCGGCCATGAAGAACCCTGACTATCGGGAGAAGGCCGAACGCGACCAGGCGGACGCGGCCGCACTTGGCGTGCGCGGGACGCCGACCTTTTTCGTCGATGGCAAGTGGATAAGCGAGCCGAGCTACAAGGCGTTGAAGGCGGCCATCGACGAAGCCCTGGAGCGGTGACCGCCGCAGGCGGCCCCCGCTCGGGGAGGTAGGCGACGAGCACGGCGGGGAGGCCGAAACCTCCAACGAAGGCAAGGGCCGCGAAGCGAGCCTCTCCGTCCCGATGTGCCTCTGGCATGATCTCCTCAATCACAACGGCGGCGAGGATCCCGGCGGTGAAGGCCAGCAGGGAGAGTTGGAGCAGTTCCGGTCGTCCCCTGACGAGCCAGAATCCGAGATTGACCCCCGTTAACGTCCTTAGAGAGCGGACGGAGTCCTCGGAGGGTGAGCTTGCCAGCCCGAACGTTGGCCCGTAGCGTAGTCCTACTACGCCTTGTCGTGGTCTCTCAACGCTGACGCGGCGGTCAAGGAAGTACGATATGGCTGACGCCTTCTACTATGCGTTCTGGGGCGGCCTGGTGTGCGTGGCGATCGCGCTTGGCCTCAGCGCCGTTTCGCTGGTAGCCTTCGCGCCCGGCGCGGTTGCCCTCACGAACGAAGGGGCACAGGTTGCTGTCCCTCACGGTCGGCTCCGCCGCTTCAGGCCGGAACTCTTCCGCGCCAGTCTGTTCGCCTTGACGACGGCGGGCGCGCTCTTGGCGGCGAGTACCGCGACCCGCACGATTGCGGCGGGGGCGCCACCGATGGCCGATATGTGGGGGTACTTCCTCACGCTGGGCGTAGGAATCTCCCTCCTGGGTGCCCTGTTCGCGGCCCGATACCATGAGCCGGCGATCGTGGTGTTGGTGGCGCTCATCGTCGGTGGCGCGTTGCTGGCTTCCGACTACTACTTCGAGGCCGACATCCGCCCGTTGATACCTGCGCTACAAGCCAACCGGCTGCTCACGCTGCACGTGAGCACGATGATGCTCTCTTACGCCCTGATCTCGCTCGCCTTTGTTGGGTCGGTGCTGTACCTCCTGGGAACCCGCTGGCCCGGCCTTCGGATACTACCGGCGCCCGACAAGGCATACCGGATTGCTCACCAAGCGGCGATCATTGCCTTCCCCGCGCTCACGCTCGGTATCGCCCTCGGCGCCTACTGGGCTAACAGCGCCTGGGGTCGTTACTGGGGCTGGGATCCGAAGGAAACCGCTTCGGCGATCACGTGGCTCGTGCTTGTCGGATATATGCACATGCAGGGCCTGCGACGGTGGAAGGGCCAGCGTGCCGCATGGACGCTGGTACTGGGGTTCGGCTCCATCATCTTCAACATGGTCGCCGTGAACTTCTGGGTGAGCGGACTCCACTCGTACGCCTAGCTGCGCGAGCCTTAGCGAAGACCTCGGGCGGTGCAGATGGAATTCGACGGCGCCCGCGGCTCGCGAGGTCCGATGGGTGCGGCACGTAGAGCGCCTCAGCCGAGTGCGACGCTGGCTCTGGAAGTAGCAGCGACCGACTACCTGGTTGCGCGCGGCGCCGAGACTGACCCGGAGCATCGCGGATGGAATGAGGGGAGCGTCCCCATGCTTCCGATCACTCGCCTTTCCGGTTAGCTACTACGTCCCGTGGTAGTAAGATGTGACGCGGTCCTCAAGTCGCCGCCTGGGAGCAACCGATGGCTTGGATTCGCTACGGTGCCATTGCATCCCTCGTCCTCGGCGTTGGCATCCTCGCGCTCGCCGTGATGAGCCGGGGATCGCCAGAGGTGGTCGAGACGCCCGACTTCCTCGCGGTTGCGGAGTCGCCGCGAGCGCTGCCGTCGCGGTCAGCCGTCCCGAGCCCAGTCTCGACGGTCACCGTCATGCCTACGCCGACTCCGTTCGACGGTCCCGTCCAGCGCCTGCTGATTCCCCGGTTCGGCGTCGACAGCACGGTCGAGCCGATCGGACTGGTTCCGGGCGCGAACCAGTTGGACGCGCCAAAGGATCCGCTGAACACGGGATGGTACGAGATCTACGACCGGCCAGGTTTCGGGGGCAACGCGGTGTTCTCTGCCCACGTCGACTACTACCCGAACATCAAGGGTCCCTTCTATAACCTGGCGAAGGCGGAAGCCGGCGACGAGATCCTGGTGGAAATGGCGAATGCGCAGACCTACACCTACCGTGTCTTTTTCAAGCAACGATACGACGTGGCGTCCATTCCTATGGGCGAACTCATCGAGGCACCGTCGAAGCCGGAGGGCGCCGAATGGATCACGCTCATTACGTGCGGCGGGCGCTTCCGGGCGCTGAATCCCGACGGCTCAGGTCCGGGCGAGTATCTCGATCGCAACGTCGTCATCGCCGAGCGGGTGGACGGGTGAGGCTCCCGGCCCTCAACCCCGACGTGACGCGGTCCGATAATCTTCCCAGCCGTCGGCGACAACTTGCGAGGAGGTCCGCATGAGGGATCGCAAAATACTGGCCGGGATCGCGATCCTGCTTGCAGCCGCAGCTTGGTTCTACGTGAAGCCACATTACATCGACGCGAAGCCGGCGCCCACGTACACGGACGAACAACTCGACAACGCGCCCCGCCCGGTGCTCCTACTGGGTGAGCGAATACTGAACCTGCCCGCAACACGAGAGGGACGGGAGCGCTACGTGAAATTAGAACTGGCCCTCGAGTTCAACGACCCTGCCCACGTCCTCGTTGGCAAGACCGCCGAACAGATGGCGGCTGAGAACGAAGAACTGCGCCAAGAGCTAGCCCGCTACATGCCGGATATCCTGGATACCCTGCATCGCGTCCTGGGGTCGCCCGAGTATGGCGGCATTACCGCTGCAAGCGCAGGTCCGTTTAAGGAGCAGTTTCTGGCGGAGGTCAACCGAATCGTCGAGGGGCGCGACGCGACCGCAGTCTATCTCCCTACATTTATCACCCAGTAGCTCCCATCATCCGTTGGCTTGGCGTTTCCTGCTCACTCTCACCACTTCTGATGGCCGGGGCCAGGCCTTGTCGCCTGGTATGGCATGACCGGGATAGACCGAGCGATTGCTCCTCATACCTCCTCTGGCCGGGCCCCAGCGAAGAGGCGGAATAGCCACAGCAGCGACGGTACGAGGATCAGTGCGCCGGCCGCCATCGCTATGAGGAACGCTTCCTGCGTCGCGCTACCGGCGGCGGCCTCTTCGAGCTCAAGGGCAGGCAGCAAGACAAAGGGATATTGCGCGGAGGCCCAGCCGGCAAGGAGAGCGACCACCGTTGCCGCTGCCGCCAGCGGCGCAAGGAAATCCCGCCGCAGCCACAGCACGAGGAGGGACAGGAGCCCGAACGTGACAGCAGCGGCAATTATCGCCATCGCGACGGGATCCCGCAGTCCATTGGCGAACTCTGGCGCGTCCCACATAGCCACTGGAATCGCCAGGGCCGTGAGCGAGCCCAGCGCGACGCTGGCTGCGAACCCGAGGCGCCGAAAATCGGACCGGAGCGCCCCGACCGAGCGAATTAGCATGTAGAACGGCGTGAGAAACGCCGAAGTAGCAACACCTATCAGGCCGCAGAGGAGCGGGAAGGGCCGCAGCCAGGCTTCGAACATGCCAGGCGTTCGGTCCGGCTCGATGTGTCCGCCGGCCACGGCGCCGACGGCGACGCCCATCGCGAACGGCGTCACGATGCTCGCCACCGAGAAAATCAGACCGGTCGCAGGCAGCTCAGCGCCGGCCTCGTACCCATAGTGGCGGAAGGCGAAGGCGGCGCCGCGAAACACGACCCCGACCAGAGCCACCGTTAGCGGCAGGTAGAGGTTGATGAAGATGGCGCTGAAGGCAGGCGGGAAGTTTGTCCACAAGGTGACGAGCACGAGGATGAGCCAGACGTGGTTCGTTTCCCAGACCGGCCCCATCGCCTTGAAGAACGCCTCGCGAACTTCGTCGCGGCGAGGGCCGAACGCGAATGCGTCCCAGAAACCCGCCCCGAAGTCAGCGCCGCCAAAGATGGCGTAGGCCGCGATCCCGCTGAAAAGGATGCCGGCGGCAGCTGCGTCAAGCGACACCAGGCACCCTCCCGGCCCTGCGCAGTCTGCCCAGGAAACTGGGTGCCAGAAGCAGCAGCAGAAGACCCGCCGTTAAGGCGATGTAAACCAATGACAGGAGCAGCAGGGACAGGACCACCCCGTCTTGCGGGGTCGCGGCCTCGGACACTCGCATGACCTGCCAGACAATCCACGGCTGGCGGCCGAACTCGGTCACGAACCACCCCATCTCAATGGCGACGAAGCCAAGTGGGAGCGTCGCAGCGATTAGGACCAGCATTGCGTTCGCGGTCGCTCTGGAACGACGCCCGAACCAGAGCACGAAGAACACGATCGCCACGAAGAGCATAAAGAGACCACTCGCGACCATGATCTGAAACGGGATGTGCACCAGCCGCGGATCGGGTCTCTCGTCTTCGGGGAAGTCGTTCAATCCCTGGACCTCGGCGTTGAGGTCTCGGAAGGCGAGGTAGCTACCCAGGCGTGGAAGCTCGATTGCGTAGCGCGTCTCGCCTTGACCCGGAAACGGAAGCCCGCCGATGCGCAGGGGTGCGCCCGCTTCTGTCTCGAACTGGCCCTCCATCGCCGCGAACTTGGCCGGCTGGTACTCGGCGAGAAAGCGAGCACTGAAGTCACCGCTCACGATCTGCAGAGGGATCGCTATCCCCCCGACGACCATCGAGAGCAACAGGGCCTTGCGGTTGTAGTTGGATCGGTCACCGCGCAGCATCGCGATGGCATAGATTCCGGCGAGCGCGAACCCCGTGGCCACGTAGGAGGCAAGGGTGCCATGGACCACCTCGTATGGCATCGCGCGGTTGAACATCGCGTCCCACACCCGCACGTTCGTAATCTTGCCATCGACGAGGTCGAAGCCGTCGGGCTGGTTCATCCACGCGTTCGCGCTGATGACAAAGAACGCCGATGCCGCGGCGCTGACGATGATCGGCACCGTCACCAGCCAGTGGGTCAGGGGCGAAAGGCGATCCCAGCCAAAGATGTAGATCGCGAGGAAAATCGCTTCCGTGAAGAACGCGAAGCCCTCCAAGGCGAACGGGAATCCGAAGACCTCGCCCCACTGCTCCATGAAGGGCGCCCAGAGGAGTCCAAACTCGAATGACAGGATCGTCCCCGATACCGCACCGATCGCAAAGAGGACCGCGGCGACTCTCGTCCACCGTTGGGCCATCCGGCGATAGGACTCGTCGCCGGTGCGCAACGCCAGTCCCTCCGCGAGGAACAGCATCAGGGGCAGGCCGATGCCTATCGCCGTGAAAGAGATGTGGAAGGCGAGCGAGAGGCCCATCAGGCTCCGCGCGGCGGTTACATCGTCCACCCGGTTACCCTCCCATTCGAACCGCGCCCTCCCCCGCGGTCCGTTGCCGCGAGGCCGCCTCGCGTTCGTGCAGCGTGCGTCATTGCTGGCACACGCCTCAATCGCTCCGGAGCGCGGCTTCGCGCCGCTCCCGTTGCGCCGTTACGCGCTCTTCGGTGCGCATCATGTCGTAGGCGACCAGCAGTATGCCCCCGATGAACACCATGACGCCCATGATCCACATGAGCGCTGCTCCAGCCTGCTGGTCGGTCAGGGCCGACGGTCCCCACGTACGTCCACTCGCCTCGTAACTGGAATACACTCACCAGGACCAGGCTGAAGAAGATGAGCTGCGCCATGGCTAGCGCCAGGTACATGATTTTCGCCGGATGCGGGATGCGCCACGGGCCTGGATCGACGTGCACGATCGGCCACCAGAACAACAGGGCGGTCCCAACGTAGAAGAAGTGCTCGAGCCGATGCAGCCAAAGGTTCTGGACCGCCTCGTCATAGATCTGCGTGAAGTGCGTCCCCCACAGCGTGACCACGAAAGCGAGCCACGTTACGACGGGGAACAAGAGGATCTTGAGGCCAGTGCTATGCAGGAGCGGCAGCAGCCATCGTCTTCTCAGTCGCGGTTGGGCTGCGCGCAAGAGGAGCGTCATGGGCGCGGATAGCAGCAGGAGCGGCGGCACGGCGAAGACCAGCAACATGTGCTGGATCATGTGCGCCGAGAAGAGGTCGTCGTCATAGACGGCAATCGGCGAGGCGACGGCAATGACGAACGTAGCCAGCCCCAGGTAAAACGACACGATCCGGCGCTTCTGCACCGGGGCGCCGGGATGAAGCGCGTTGACCCTTGCGACGAGCCGCATGTACAGCGTCGCGGCAACGACTCCGGGGACCAGCGCGTAGGGGTCGAACTCCCAGGTCCATAGCGTCGATATGCCCGGAGCACCCGTCGCACCGTGCGCCGACGCAACCGAAGGGAGAAGCTCAAGCCCGGCCGCCAGCAGCAGCACGATCCCCGTCCGCCGCACGCTTCGCCGCAGCCGCGCCCGCCGTGATCGCGGAGTCGGCAAACCGTAGTCGCCAGACCGTCCTGGCGGCCTCGTTCCGAATCCCGGATCAGTGTGAGCTACCGCGGCCACGCCCATGGTGTGCGCCGCGTGGCAGTGTGTGGCAATGAGCGCTCCTCCTTCGGTATGTGGCTTCCGGTCCGCGGCTCGTCCTTCCGGTTCAACTCGAGTCGAGCCGTCAGCGCGCCTGCTGTTCCTTCGTCGTCGATAAGCGCCGCCGAAGCTGGCGCCAGGACCATCGGCCGAACGTCTGCGCGGCGAACGCCACGGCAGCGAGGCCGAAAAGCAACCACCCCCAGTCGAGTCCTCCCCCGCCGCCCGTGCCGACCTTCATTGAATGTTCGAAAGTGGCTGGACCTGCCGGTCCGGTCAGGTCCACCTTCATCGTCCACGAGCCGGGCTCGTTATAGGGGAAGAGCGCCTGGTACTGGTTGGCAAAAGCCTGCGCGTCGACCGGCCCGATGCTGCCGCTCTCGGTCCGCGCCGTCACCCTCACCGTTGCATTGTCCTCAGCCCAACCCGTTGCTGTATTGCGCAGCGCCACCGTGTAGTCGATGTACCCGACCTCCTTGCCAGACGTTGCATCCACTCCTGAAACCTCAGAGGCGAACGCCCAGGCGAGGTATGGGCCTTCCTCACCGCTGTACACCTGCGATCCCCCGTGAGCACTGGCCGAGACGGCGACCGCCAACGCCAGTAAGGCGGCGAAGGGCAGGATTCGGACGCTCACGTCAATGCTGCCCCCCGCCCCTGCAACAATGGGAACGAACGCTGCGAGCGCGAAGGCACCGCGTAGTTAGCCCGCCGCTGGAAGAACAGGAACTCGTTGATGCCGTTGTTCTCAGTCCCCTTGACTGAGGGGTTGATGTACGACAGGTGAGCAGCATTCATCGCTTCAGTCGTTGCGATGAAGTCATCGACACTCCTTTGGAGGGAAACGAAATGGACACCCGTAGACCCACCGTCGATCGTGTCAAAGTCGCGCCTGAGGATGACGGGCCGCCCGTCCCGCCGTGCCTGGGCGGTGGTCTGCAGGTGCCCGACCACGCCGTACGATTCCGCGGTCGCATCCTGGGCCTCCGCAAACGTCGGCGCCTCGTCACCCAGCGAGCGAACCTGGTGCGGGCTCAGCTGCGGCGCAAACATCCTCGCCACGCGTTGCTGCTCATCCAGCAACCGGTACCAGCTTTCGAGGCGCGTGCGGATCTGGCTCACGTGCATGGTTGTCCCACCCTTGAGCGGCCCATCCGCGATCGTCACGTCGTCTTCCGATGCCTGGTTCTTCTTGAACCCTGACTTGAATCCCATCCCCATCGGCGCTGCCGCCGGGATCCCGGCAACGTTCATGCGGTCGCCTGGCAGCCCGTTTCCGATGAATCCCGTGCGCGTCTCTCGCAACGTGAACACGGCACGGAGATCGGGGCCGTCGCTTCCGTCGAATCTGCCTCCGCGCACAAGGGCGGCTTCCACCTCTTCCAGCCGGGCCTCATCGTTCGATGCGAGG
Organism: Dehalococcoidia bacterium; assembly: GCA_023382755.1. GTDB lineage: Bacteria > Chloroflexota > Dehalococcoidia > Tepidiformales > Tepidiformaceae > Amarobacter. Next base: position 94,091 of record JAHDWR010000001.1, on the reverse strand, counting down.
TGGAGGCAGGCATCGTAGTCGTCCAGCTCGGGCGCCTCGAAGCTACTGAGCGGGCGGGGCCGGGGAACGGGCGACTCCATCTGCGCCCACCGCTCGAAATAGCCCGCGCTCCAGCCCAGTACGAAGAGAAGTCCGGCAGGCCCCCAGTCGAGAGTGCGCTCCAGGGTCCGGAGCGCACTCTCGAGCCGCCGGACGGAGTCGTCGCCGGAACTGCGAACGTCGAGCATGAGGAGACGATGGAATCGAGGCGCGATAGTGTTTCCCGCCTCGTCGACGGCGAGCGATGCATTCCACGCGTGTTGCCGCGGCGGGAGCCCCGCCGCAGAATCGCCGAGTGGCACGAGATCTTCGTCATCCTGCCGGACGGTATCGTAGAAGGCCTTTCCGGCCACGCCGGCGACCGCCGCTCCCACCAATCCACCGGCGCTTCGCAGAAGCGAACGGCGACTCATACGGCGCCACATGGCTTACCCGCCCCACTCGAAGGTGGTCTCGAACGTGAACGACTCGAGCCAGCGTTCCATGTACTCCGGATGGCGCGCAGCCTGAGGTGGTCCCACTAGCAGCGACACCTTGTACTGGCCCAGGCCCGGCAGCGGAACATTGATTCCGTAGTGCATTCCCATGGATTGCGAGAGCATGGGCCACATCCGCTCATCGAAGAGCACAGTGCCATCCTGATCTTTGACGGTGACCCAGACATTGGCATAGGGGATTCGTTCACTCGTCTCCTCATCTGCAAGGACCGCCATGAGGTGGATGCTGTCCTCGGCGGTCGGCGTGATCATGCCTTGTGCATCGCCCTGGAAGACGGAGTGCGTGGCGGGCGGCGCGGTCGCCAGCTGGATCACCATGCCCTCCCACGTGGTCTCGTCCAGCGGAGTCATTTGCATTGCCCTGCCGACCATGTTCATGCCGTCCATGTTTGCCTCACCTGTCGGTGACCCCATGGATGAAGGAGGCTCGCTGGCGGAGTCGTCTGAATCGCCGTCGCAAGACGATGCGCCGAAAGCCGCGATAATCGCGATGAAGGTCGCCCCCCAGATTGCGTACTGTCCAGTTGAACTCATACCGCACCTTCCGTCGGGGTATCGAACGTAGGCTTCACGTCAAGCCGGCCGGTCACTGCGCCGTCACCTGGTCGAGGAAGAACTCCAACTCCTCCAGCGTGACCGGGCCATCGAAGCGAGCGACGACCGTTCCCGTCGCATCAACTACGAAGATCCATGGCTCCGATGGGAGCTGCCACTGATTGCCGGCATCGCTGTTGACCCGGTTGCCGTTCGAGAGGAGGAGAGCCCCGTTCTCGTCAAGTTCGAAGGGCTCGACGTGGACCCAGGACACCTTATCGCCGTAGTCCTCATAAGCCGCGTTCACCAGCTCCATGTCGGGGCCGCAGGTGCGCGACTCACAGAACGCCGGGGTCGTGAACGCGACCACGGTGGGCTTTCCGCCGGCCAGAGCTTCCGCAACCGAGAGCTGATGGAACGCTTCGTTGGGTTCCGGCGCGGAGCAGATCTGTTTGATACCAGTGTCGTCGAGCGTTGGGTTATCGACCGGGATCGCAACCCCACCGACCCCGACCGTAATTGGCTCGGGCCTGACTTCGAACCTGATCCTTATCTCCCGGTCAGGATCAGGTTCGGGCCCGATCGTGAAGCCGGCGCCCCAAGTCCCAGGCTCGTCGAACGCGATGTTCGCGTAGTAGACGCCGGTGAGTTCGGCTGTGCTGGCGGTGAGCCCCGGTATCCCGAGTGGAGACCAGGGAATCTGGCCCTCGCCCACCATCTGCGGGTTCGATTCGTCTTTGAGCTTGAAGAAGCGGACTGCCACGTCTTCCTCGCTAACCGGCACGCCGTCTCTGATGAGGACGAATGCGAAACGCTGTGTGCCGACCGAGAGGTCCGAGCTTGTTACGAACGCCTCGATTTCGCCGCTAACACCCCCCGTAGCGGACGCACTCGCATCTACTGCCGCTTCGCCGTTGGTCGCCGGCGTTGCGCCCGGGCTCTTGCTTCCCGCCGTCTCGTCCCCGCCGCAGGCGCTGATGAGCGCGAGCGCAGCAAGCAGGAGAACGGCTGCCGATAGTGAGTTGAATCGACGGGTCATGGACGAACCTCCCTCAACCGACTTGAGGCCGCGAAGCGCGAGGCGCCCCATAGGACAGGGCGACCGGGTTGGACTTGCTCCACCGGTCCCCATCGAGTGCTGACGTCGCCGGTCTCCGCACCGCGCGGAGCGTCTACGACTGTGCGTAGTAGTCTAGCCATGAAAGCCCGCGCTGCAAAGCAAGTCTTAACGCAGCCTGGGCGCTCGCCTCCGTGCCGGCTTTCGCGGGTCCAGCTCGCGGCCCCTCCTTCTATCCTCTCGCCGGGGCGCGGCGCCCCGGCGCGGTGCTTCGCGAGGGGGGTGCCCGTCGCCTGGAGGCCACAAGCTGGCCCGTCTCACTCGGAAACGACGAACGTGCCGTTCATCTGAGCGGGATGGATGTCGCAACGGAAGAAGTAGGCGCCAGCCTCGGCGGGGGCGTCGAACTCATAGACGATCGTCTTGTCGGGACCGCCGAAGATCTCCCCCACGAAGATCTCGTCCTCCGCATCCTCAGACCTGTAGAACGCGACGTTGTGGAGGGTTGCGTCCTTGTTGAGAAAGGTGAGCCGCACGGGCCGACTCGCGGGAGCGCTGAGCTCGTCCTTGTCGAACGCGATCCTCTCCGCGACGATCTCGAGTTCCCCGGTTGCAGCTGCGCCACTTGACGAGCGCGCACCGTCGGCCCCGTCACCGCAAGCAGCGGTTAGCGCCCCGGCGAAAGCCATGCCCAGCGATACGAGCAGGAAGCGTCGGCGAGCGATGCGGCGATTCGTCTGGTTGTGTGGCACGAGCGATCTCCTGAGCCCGCGCGTGCGGGCCTGATCACAGTTGCTACGACCAATTGTAGTAACTTCTCGTCCAGCCGCCGCCATGCACGAACTACCCCGCGTCCCGACGGCCTATGTCATTCCCAGGCGAACCAGTCCATACACAGGCCAAGCGCGTGGCGTTCGGAGACGGATGAGGTGACCACCGCGGCTCAGACGTGCCCGATGCAAAACAATCCGATCCAGAGCGCGGCGTGCGCCGCGATCGGTGGTGCCAGGACCCAAAAGAACATCACGGGCGGCCCGGCCAGAGGGACGGACGGCAGGGGCACCGACGGGTCGGCGAGGCGCTCGAGTCGCGGCATCACTGGGGCTCCTCCCAGCGAGGCAGTGCCCAGGGAGCTCGAAGAGGCCGCCACGATCGCATCGAACAGCGCCCGGCGGTTGGCACCGGCCCTGACAGCGTCCGCGTCCGCTTCACATTCAGACCGCAGGATCGCACTCGCGATCCAGGATCGAATCAGGGGCTCCCACCCCAACGCTCGCTCTACGACCCCGAGCACCGGCCGAAGGACGAGGTCGCCTCGCTCGATGTGCGCTCGCTCGTGCAGCACGGCGGCCGCGAGCGCATCCTCCGAGAGCGCGTCCTCAGCCCCGGTCGTGACAAAGATCCGGGCTCGCCGGACGCCTGTGGAGAAGACAATCACCTCCGGCAGCGCCACGCGCCAGTACTCCTCGCCGTCGGAGCGTTTCAATGAAGCCTGGGCCAGGATCTCGCGATTCGCCAGCCAGGCGCGCCACACCCGCCACGTCCCCACGAGGAGCGCCGCGCCGGTGCTCAATGAGAAGGCAGCGAGGACCGGATAGGCAAGACCGCCCGGTTCCGAGAGCTCCATGTGGATGCCTCTACCCGGTGCGAGGCCGAAGTACACCAGCGCGGCGTGGACCGCCAACAAGGGACCGACGCTGGCGGCCACCAGCAGCAAGGCGATCTTTCCTATCTGGCGTGACACTACTCTGCGTCCTCGAGTTGCTGCCTGAAGGCGTCGAGCACCTGGGGGTCCAGGCGGTGTGCCTCGGTCAGGAAGGCCGCCAACCCTTCAGTTGAGAGCTCGGTCACCAGGCCTGCCAGTTCGATGCCCCGGCGCCGGGCGAACTCGGCCCGGGTCAAAGCCGGGGCGTAGCTGTGGCTCTTCCCTTGCTCACGGCGCACGACGAGGCCCTTCTTGAGCAGCCGTTGGAGGACGGTAAGGACTGTGGTGTAGGCCAGGCCACGAGGCCGCCCGACAGCCTCGTGCACGGCGGGTGTCGCCAACTCGCCCTCCTCCCACAACCGCTCGAGGACGAGGCCCTCCAGCTCACCGAGGCCCAGCGAATTGCGTCGGATGGCCATGCCGCATATCGTATCACCTACTACGTTGAGTAGTGGCACCCGTCTTAGCGTCGCGACCCGGCGAAAGGACGCCGCGTGTGAAGGCCCAGGCCACGGGCTCTCAAGGCTTGCAGCCCGGGCTTTCGGAGAGAGCGGCGCGATTCGCGAACGGAGACAGGCACCCGCGGCGTGGTTGCGGTTTCGGAAAATAGCACTGGGTTAACCAGATGGACGGTCACCAGCCTCAATGCCAACGAGAAGCTCCGTCGCCGATCAGGCCCCGCGCCGTGAGCCCCTGGCCGGTCCTAGTGGCGCTCAGCCTGGGGGCTCTGGCGCCTGCGGTCGTCTGGTGGTCCAACGACCAGAGTAACGGTTTCGCCATTGGGCTTCTCGTCCTGGCGTTCGCGACCGTCTTGAGCGCCGCGGGCGGATGGGTCTGGGACGTAAGTCGGTCCCGTCGTCCGGACGAGGCGGATGGCCGTTGATCGAGCGGAAGGGCGGCCGGCGACACGCGCCCCACCGATCAAGTGTCCTCCACCCCGGTCCGCTGCCGACGTCTCCAGAGCCCTGTGAGGACAATACGGCCTTCGATCCGACATGGCCCAATTCGGCCCGTTGACATTGGCCTGGCATGGTTTCTTCTCCGCCGTGGGTATCATGTCTTCTACTTGCGAAACTGCTGGGCGCACCGACCACGCCTGGGCCCGAGACGTGCGGATCCCGCGCAGCAGGTTCTTATCGTCGCTGATGCGGACGCGCTCGCCGGTGATGACGACCTCGGGGCAGCGATCGCAGTCGGGGCACAGGTTGAATCGAGTTTCCATGACTCACCTCCGCGATAACCGTAGACCGTCGAGCTGGCTTGAGAGTCAAGCGTCAGGTCCGGCAGTTCGCGGCAGGTTCACTCGTCTGCCACGCCAGTGACGAGGCGAATGCACTCGCACGGCGCCATGCCGGGAACGGCGGTGGCGGCCGGGTCCATCGCGGTAAGCCCGCCCAAGATGAGCCTCAGGTGCTCGCGGACGTGGGTGAGATCGTTGAGCCGCTGCTCGGTCTCGGCCAACGCCTCGTTCAGCGCGCCGGTCAGGTCGCCGCGGACTTCGCCGCAAGTCCCACTGTGTGCGACCGCGATCATTGGCGCGACGGCCTCCAGTGGCACTGCCAGGTGCCTCAAGCCCTTCGCCAGGCGGAGCGTGCGTACGTGGTCGGGCGTGTAGTTGCGGTATCCGTTGGCCTGCCGAGGCGGGCGCGGCAGGACGCCCTTGCGCTCGTAGAAACGGATCGTGTCAGGCGTCAGGCCGCTCTGCGAGGCTGCCTCCTGGATGTTCATGGCGCGCCAGCCTGTGTTGTGGCCCAGCGCCTCGCCGCTACGCCCGCCCAGACAGCCTCTATCACACCGAACGGCCAGGTGCCCGCGAGGAACCCGTAAGCCGATGACGCAACACGGGCGCCGGTGAAGGCGACCACGAACACCCGCGCCTCTCGTTCGAGCGCATAGAACACGAGCATCGCCGGGACCGCCACCGCTCCGAAGACGGTAAGACCGTCCATCTTTCCCTCCCATCGACGGGTCTGTTGACATTGGAGTTGCTCCAACCCCTAGCCTCATAGTCAGTGAAGCAGAACGCGATCGCCGACGCGAGCGCGGCCTTGCGCCCTGGGCGAACCGGTTCCGTTTGTGCCGGCCCAGCAGAAGCGCCCCCGGGTCGGCACGTTGCACGAGAGCAAGGAGGTTGGTCATGAGGCCGTCGAAGCGCGCCAAAACCGTGCCGTCGCGCCGCCGAATCCAGCGCCGCCTCTTGGTCGCGATTGGGGCGATGCTCGCCTCGGCCGCACTCATCGGGGTGGTCGTGGCTGGCTATGCCGCGGACGACAGCACCACGGCGGCTCCGGGAGGCACCGGAGTCAGCGACGGGCAGTCCGTGGGGACCGCCGGAGGTGCGCTGGTCAAGCTCGCCAGCTGGAGTGGCGGGGGATCAGTGGACCTCGCGCAGCCGGGCAAGCCGACCGTGGTGCTGGCGATGGCGGGCTGGTGTCCGACATGTATTGGGCCCGCTCGAGACCTCAAGGCAGTGCACGCAGAGTTCGGCGACCGCGTCAACGTCATCGCCGTCTCGGTGGACCCCGGTGAAACGGAGAAGACCCTCGAGCGCTTCCGCGAAGCTGCCGGCAACCCGGAGTACCTGTGGGCCTTCGACAGCGACGGGGCTTTCGCGTCCACCTTCGAATTACGGTACCTCGACACCGTGATCGTCCTGGACTCGGCGGGCAACCAACTGCATCAGAGCGTGCGGCCATCGAACGACGAGCTTCGTGAGGTTCTTGCCGGCGCCCTGGGCGAAGCGAGGTGATCCTGCATGCGCGCCGTCCTCTTGCTGGCATCCTTCACGTTCCTAGCCGTAGCGTTCACCGCGTGTACGGGGAGCCGCTCCGAACCGATCGCCGAGCCGGCCGGGGTCACGCTGGAGGTGGAGGTGCCGCATGAAGGGCTTGCGATCTTCCGCTCGCCCACCTTCAGGTGAGCGGCTGACTACTGCGCCGGTGCGGTGCTCTTCGAAGTCCAGGAGACCCTCCGACCCGAGCGAGACCAGGGTGGCTGGAGTTACGCAACTGCGGCGAGACCGGGCCGCGAGTCAGTCGAGATTCGTTTCACGTACAACCCGGCCATCGTTTCGCTCGACAGGCTGGTGGCAGTAGTGAAGCAGGGAATGCAGACGAACCCCGACCCACGGCATCCGGGGCCGGTCCGGGTCCGAGTCTTCGGCGTGGCGCTGACTCGAGGAGCGCCGAAGTGAGCTTCGAGTCGATCCTGACCTGGCTGGATCCCCTTTATGAGCAGGTCGATCGGCTGCCACTCGCGTACGCGATGGGCGCAGGTGTCCTTGCGTCCATTAACCCGTGCGGCTTCGTGATGTTGCCCACCTACGCGGCACTCTTTGTGCGAGGTCCTCAGGGAACGTCAGGGCCTGCAGTGGCGTACCAGTTGCGGCGCGCCCTCGTCGCCGGGCTCGCGATGACGGCCGGGTTCGTCGTGCTCTTCGGCGTCCTGGGGGTGGCGTTCTCGTCCGGTGGGCGGGCGCTCTCCGAGTACTTCCCGTACACGTCGCTCGTGGTTGGTGTCCTGCTCATCGCCGCGGGGTTGGCGACGCTCCTCGGCAGGGGCATCCCCGAGCTGAGCGTGCCGGGTGTCACGTTATCGGACACCGGTAGCGTCCGTGGCATATTCCTCTACGGCGTCGCCTACGGGGTCGCGTCCCTCGGCTGTGCGCTGCCGATCTTCCTCGTCGTCGTCGGAGCCGCAAGTGCCAGCTCCTCGTGGCTGACGTCGGTCGTCCAGTTCCTGAACTTCGCCCTCGGCATGGGCCTTGTTGTGACGAGCGTCAGTGTCGCCATCGCCCTCTCCCGTCAGGGTGTCGTCCGGCTGATCCGAGGCAGCTTCCGCTACAGCACGCAGATCACGGCGGTCGTGCTCCTGCTGGGAGGAGCGTACCTGACCGCCTACTGGTACTACGTCGCCCGAGACCTGGCCTGAGGAAAGGAACCACAGAATGAACGACCTTATCATCATCGGGGGAGGGGCGGCCGCCTTCTCGGCCGCCACCAAAGCCAACGACCTCGGTGCCACGGCACTTATGATCAACGCGGGGCTGCCGCTCGGCGGAACCTGCGTCAACGTTGGCTGCATACCCTCCAAGCACCTCCTCGGCATCGCCGAGGCCCTGACGGCCACAAGGCACTCGGTGTTCGACTCGGTGCGCCCGCTAAGCCCGAATGGGGCCTTCTCGGTCAAAGCCGCTCGCCAGGAGAAGGACGCCCTCGTGGCGGGCCTTCGACACCGGAACTATGAGGAGGTCCTCCGGTCGCTCGACCAGGTGGACTTCCGCGAGGGCCGGGGGCGCATCGTTGCTCCGGGGAAGGTCGACGTCGGCGGCGAGGTGATCGAGGGCCGCCACATCCTCGTCGCCACGGGCAGCCGGGCCAGCATCCCGCCGATCCCCGGCCTCGCGGAGGCCGGCTACCTCACGAACGTTGAAGCGCTCCAACTCGACGAGGCTCCCGGGAAGCTTGTGGTGATCGGAGGAGGGCCGCTGGGCCTGGAGTTTGCCCAGGTCTTCGCCCGCTTCGGCTCCCAGGTGACGGTCCTCGAGGCACTGCCGCAGATCGTCCCGAAGGCCGAGCCGGAGATCGCGTCCGTCCTGCAAGAAGCCCTTGAAGCCGAAGGGATCGAGATCCGGACTGGCATGCGGATCGAACGGGTCGAGCCAGGACCGTCGAAGACCATCGTGTGCGGACCGGAGGCGAGCGACTGCTTCGAGGCCGACGCGATCCTGGTCGCCACAGGCATCCGGGCGAACACGGAGGAAGTGGGCCTGGAGAACGCCGGCGGACGGGTGACCCGGGCGGGGTTCGTCGAGACCACCAACTGGTATGAAGCTGGACAGGGACTCTGGGCGGCCGGAGACGTGACGGGACGCATGCCTCTGGAGACGGTGGCCGCCAAAGAAGGGGCGCTGGCAGCCGCCAACGCGCTCGAAGGCCGGCGCGAGTCTCTGAATTACGACGCCGTGCCCTGGGCAGTCTTCACCTCACCCCAACTGGCCGGCGTCGGCCTGACGGAATCCGAGTCGATGACGCGCACCGGCTACTGCAACTGCCGGACCGTTTACTACACCCAGGTGCCCAAGGCGATGGCTGTAAAGGATACACAGGGGGCGGTAAAGCTGACCGTCGACCGCGACAATCGCATCCGCGGCGCCTATGCGTGTGGCACCAACGCCGCGGAGATCATCCACGAGGCGGCGCTTGCTGTCCGGCACGGCCTCAGCATCTACGACATTATCGACACCGTGCACGTCTTCCCGACGTACTCGGAGGCGATCAAGCTCGCCGCTCAGGCCTTCACCCGCGACGTTTCGGTGATGACCTGCTGCATCGGCTGACGAGGAGAACGTGAGCATGAACAGATCCTGGTTCGTCCCGCTGGCTGTCGTGGTGACGTGCATCCCCTGCTTGCTTATCCCGCTCGCCGCGGCGCTGATCGCTGCCGGCGCGTTCTCGGGTGTCCTTGGACTACTCGGGATGCCGTGGGTGCTGGCCATCGTGGCGGCCGTCCCGGTGGCCGCGGCGCTGATAGTCCTGCGCCTGCGACGCCACGCAACCAGCTGCTGTGATCTGCCCGGCAGCGCAAAGGAGACCGATGTTCGATCAGACGTTCTACGCGACAGTCCTGCCCGACCTCGTCAAGGCTGAGTGCGCGGTCCAGCCCGGGTGGCTTGCTGCCGCCTGCTATCCGCCGGGAGGCCCGACCTCCCGGCTGACAACCGAATTCGTCCGCTACGAGCTCGTCACCCGTATAACGGTGTCCGTGCAGGAGGCCCAGACACGGAAGCCTGGCTTTGACCTCGTCCGGAACGCCGCAGCCAGAAGAGTCGCTCCGCAGGCGGCGGAAGAAGTTCACCATACACTGGAGGCAAAACTATGACGACCTACGCAACCATCGCCCTCCCAGCCGCCCTCGGTGACAGGCTCCGGGCAGTGCAGCACCTGGCGGCTGCCCCCACGACCCTCGGCGAGTACGTGGCCGCACCTGACAGGCACCGGAGCTTCATCGACCCGTCGGGGATGTACTGCGATTCCTCCCAATCGTGCTGCGGTACCCACGCCGAGCACGAAATCGCGATGGGCGGAGTGACGCGGCGGACACACTGTGTCCTCGATACGCTGCTCCTGGCGGCCCTCGAAGGCGCCACCGCGTCCGTGCGATCCGTGAGCCCCCTCAGCGGTGCGGTCGTGAAGCTGGAAGTCGGAGCCGACGGCGTGACCGCAGAGCCATCGTCGGCGGTTATGTCGTTCGGCCTGCGAAACGAAGATGGCGAGTCGGTGTTCGATACGCTGTGCCCTTACTTGAACGCCTTCCCCTCGCACGCGGAGTATCAGCGCTGGGCCGACGGCACCCCGGAAGCGACGACGGTCGCGATGTCCGTTGCCCAGGCCTGGTCCTTCGCGCGCGATCTGCTTGCCCCGGCGCCAGAGAACGGGGCGCCGGATGGCTCGTCCTGAGCAGAGACGCTGCGCTCGAAGGCAAGTACGGAAGAAGACGCGCGCCGGCGCCCTGGTGGCGGCGTCAGCCTGTGGGACGCTCGAAGTGAGCTCGCTGCCGAAGGTCGAGTCCCGCCGTGGGTCGCGGAGCCAGGTCACGGCATCGGGGAGGCGCCCAAGCTTCAGGGCTGGTCTGCTCCGTGTTCGTGAGTGGTCCCGGTGCTTTCCTCCTCGCCGTGGCCGCCACCAGACGACGCGGCGATGAGGCCGACGGTGGTCAGGGCCACGACGCCCGCTGCCAGCGCCACGATGGCGACACCTCCAACCCAGCGCCCCAGAGTCAGCTTCGTCGCAGGGGCGGCCACGACGGCGAAGGCGCTTAACCCGAGCAGCACCTCGAACACTGACGCCAGCACATCGGGGAAGGCAGCAGTCTCTCTCTCGCCAAACGCGGGTCCGGCGGGGACGCCGCCGGTCCGGGTGACCAGCCAGAGAACGGCGATAGCGAAGCTGCCAACCGCTCCGGCGATCATGAGCTTCGATGATGGGCGCGCGACGATCGCAGCCGCCCAGGCGAGTTGGAGCCAGGCGGCGAGGCCGAAGAAGAGCCCGTACCCCCACCATTCGTCCCAGTGGTCGCCGAGGACCGCGAAATGAATTACCGCCGCCCCGGTCGAGAGGAGCGCACAGGCGGTCACGACAACCGCGCGCAGTGTGAGTGGAGCGGCAAGCTGGCTCGTCGGCCAGATCGCGGCGGTCATCAGGGTCGCCTCCCCTTCTCGATCAGAGCCCTGAAGTCCGCGGCGTAGTCCTCCCACGTCGTTGCGGACGGATAGACGAGCCGAGCGTCTTGTCGCTCGGGCGTGAACGCATACACGTAGGCTGAGTGCTCGACCTCGTAGCCGCCTCCAGCATGGTGAGTCTTCTCCGCAGGATTGGCGTTGAGCGCGGCGTGTACGGCGTCGAGTTGCTCCTGATTGCCGGTAAGGCCGACGAAGCTCGGATCGAAGTTATCGAGCCACTCACGCAGGGCAGCCGGCGTGTCGCGTTCGGGATCGGTCGTCACGAAGACGACAAGCACCTCGGAGGCCGTCTCCGGCGACACCTCCTCCAAGGCGCGGGCGATCTGAGCCATGTGCGTGGGGCACACGTCGGGGCAATGGGTGTAGCCCAGGTAGAGCAGCGTGACCTTCCCCGCTGCCTGTTCGCGGAGTCGATAGGGTTGGCCATCGGTGTCGGTGAGTGTGACATCGGGAAGCGCCAACGGAGGTAGCTGGCGGGTACCTCTGAACTCAGACGAGCCTGACAGGATGAGCTCGGTTCCAGCATCGTCGTCTCCCGTACAGGCCGACAGGGCCAGCAACGAGAAAGAGGCGAAGAGGACCAGTAGCCCCGTGAGCTTGTTTTCAGTCATACTCCTCCCTCCGGAGCGCGCTCACCGGGCGAAGCGCGCGAATGCTGTGGGACTGTGGCCCGGCCGGCCACCGTTGCCAGCGATCACTCGACCACCAGCCGGGCCTTCATGTTCGGGTGCAGCGTGCAGAAGTAGTCAACCGTGCCCCGCGTGTCGAACACCAGGGACGCGCGTTCGCCATCTGAGAGAACGCCCGAATCCCACGAGCCGTCCGAATCGGTCGCTGAGTGCAGTGCTGCGTCGCGGTTGATCCAGGTGACGCTTGTCCCCATCGGCACATGGAGATTGCCCGGCGAGAAGGCGAAGTCCTCGATAACCACCGTCTCGACAGCTGACCCCCGCACGGCGTCGTCGTTCGAAGAGTCGCGGCCTCCGCCCATCATCCCGCGCATCTCCTCCTTGTTCATCATCATGGGCATGCCGTCGCCACAGCCGCTGCCAGCCCACGCCGCTGTTAGGAGCACGCCCATAGTCGGGACCGCGAGGAGCAGACCGAGGGCCGCGCCACCAAGGAGCTTGACGAGTGCTCGCTGTTGTCCTGCGCCTTGCACGTTTGTTGGCCTCCTTCCAGGCGGCTGGGCACCAAGGTCTTTGGCGCCGCTACCGCCAGTCGCGGCGAACCTCCGCTCTCACGACGGCGGGTGGCATTGCAACCCGAACAATTCGTGACTCCATTGGCAGCCATCCTTCCACGACCTCCGGGCGGCGGTCACCAAGCCGTCGCCCTGGCCCTATCCCGAGCGCCTTGACGCAGGCGGACTCAATTACTACCGTGACCGTAGTATAACGCCCGGAGGTCCCCCGATGAAGTCGGCACTGGGGATGTGTTTCAACTGGAAGGTACTTGTCGGCCTCGGCGTCGCCGCGGTGGGCATTCTCCTCATTGCCCCCAGTGCAGCGCTCGCCGTGCTGCCTCTGCTCCTGCTGGCGGCCTGCCCGCTCTCGATGGTGGTGATGATGTTCGCGATGCGAGGCCATAGCGGCGGCGGTGAGTCATGCCGCCACACCGAGGGCGATGCCTCCATTGAGGCCAAGCGGGCTCGCCTCGCCGCGCTCAGGGACGAGGGGCAGCGGCTCGAGCTGGAGCTCTCCGCGAGCACCGTCGCTAACACCGAGGAGCCGCTAGCCTCCACGGCCTCCCCATCAGCTTCCCGGATCGCCTCGTGAGCACGCGGCGCGCTCGGACTGCGACCAACGCGGAGCGCAGGGCGGCTCGGCGAAAGGCCCAGCGGCCAGCGAAGGGCTTCCCCGGGTGGCCCTGGCTCGCTGCTGGCGGCGTCGCCATCCTGGCGGTCGCCATCGTCGTGGGGATACGGCTTGCCTCATCGGGCGGTGGGTCTGAGCCCGGTGAGCCGGCTGGTAACGCGGCATCCGGCTCTGGCGCAGGCGGAGAGCTGTCGCAGATTAAGACGAACGACTTCCACTCGATGGCGGTGAGCCCGGCTGACCCGGACCTGATCCTCTACGGGCATCACGGCGGTGTCCTTCGGAGCATCGATGGGGGCCAGACCTGGCTAACGACCACGCTGACGGGCGCTACCGACGACGCCATGGGGATGGGCATCTCCGGGGCTGAGCCGAACGTCGTTTACGCTGCCGGACACGATACCTTCTTCAGGAGCACCGACGGCGGGCAGACCTGGAAGTCGCTCAAGGCTGACCTGCCCGGCCGCGACATCCACGGCATGGCGGTAGCGCCGGACAAGGCGGGCCGCCTGTACGCGAACGTCGTCCGCTACGGTTTCTACCGCAGCGAGGACGGCGGCAAAACGTGGTCAAAGGCCGGGACAGGTGCGTATCCGGCGGATGTTATCCAGGTCAGCGCATCGATCGGCGAGGTCGTGTACATCGCGAGCGTGCAGGGCGGTGTGCTCCGTAGCGACGACGCGGGCGCGACGTTCAAAGGCACAGGACAGCTCTCCGGAGCGGTGCTTACCGTGGCTGCGTCTGCCACCGACCCGAAGATCGTCTATGCGGGCACCGAGAGCGGGCTGTTCGCGTCGATAGACGGTGGCAAGACCTGGCGGGCCCAGACGGTCCCCGGCGGCGGTCAGGTGCTGGTATCTGCGGTGAACCCGGCAGACTGGCTGGACGTCACCGTCGTCGCCGTCCAGGACGATGGCGCCGGTCACGTCTTCCGCAGCAGGGATGGTGGAGCAACGTGGGGTGCGGGGTAACGCAGAGGTGGATCCGGAGCACGACGAAACCGTCCAGACGGACGAGCCCGAACCGACCCCCCCGCGGTACGCTCGAAGGCGCAGCGGCAGGAATGCCGTGGTGGACCTCGCGATCCCGGTCCTCGCCATTGCCGCGGTCGTTGCGGGCATCGTCCTCGTCCAGTTGCTCCGCGAACGCAACGCGACGAGCACACCCGCGATCGGCGGCGAGTACTCCACGCTCGACCTCGGGTCTACAGGAGAGGGGAGGCCGAAGGTTGGCGAGCCTGCGCCGGGCTTCCAGCTCCTGGATCCCGGCGGCCAGATGATCCGGTTGGAGGACTTCCGGGGCCGGCCCGTCCTCATCAACTTCTGGGCGACCTGGTGCATCCCCTGCCGCAAGGAGACGCCAGACCTGGTCGCGCTGCAAACCGAGTGGGGCGACACCGCGCAAGTAATCGGGGTGAACTACTCAGAGCCGCCTGACGTGGCCCAGGAGTTTGCGACCAACTTCTCCGTAAACTACCCGACGCCGCTCGACACCTATGGTGAGGTCACCGGTTCGTACAAGCTGCGGGGCCTGCCCGAGACCTTCTTTCTTGATGAGCAGGGGGTCATCCGCGACCATCGGATAGGCCAGCTCAAGCCTGAGGTCGCGCGCTGTATCGTCGCGGGGATCCAGGCCGGCGGCCACGAGCCGGAGGATTGCCGCTGATGGACTGGATCCTCGGCTTCGACCGCGCGGCCCCGGGGCTCACGCTCGCCTTCGTGGCCGGCGCTGTGAACACCCTCTCGCCCTGCTGCCTCGCGATGACGCCCGCCTTCCTTGCCCACCTTGCCGGGGTCGAGGCCCACTCGGCCTCGCGCCGGGTCCGCCTGACGCACGCGCTGGTCTACGTGATCGGCTTCTCGCTGGTGTTCGTGGCAATCGGCGCCGGGCTCAGCTTCGCTGGCTACGCCCTCACCGACATGCGCTCGCAGCTGTTCAAGGTTGGCGGGACGATCGTCATCGCCTTCGGCCTCGTCCAGATGGGGGTGGTGCGTGTGCCGGCGCTCCAGCGTTCGTTCGAGTTGCGCCTCGGCCAGAGCGCGACTCCCGGTTACGCACGGTCGTTCCTGGTCGGCGCTACCTATTCGATCGCCTGGACGCCCTGCATCGGGCCGGTGCTCGGAGCGATCCTCACCAGCGTGGTCGTCTTCGGGGACTTCTGGCTCGGGGTCGCGCTCCTCTCGGCGTTCGCGCTGGGTATGGCTGTGCCTCACATCGGCGCTGCCCTCGCCTTCGAGCGCCTGGCCGCGTTGCGAGGGTTCCTGGCGAGGCACTACGTTGCCGTCGAGCGGACCTCCGGGACGGTCATGGTCGGGATGGGTATCCTGATCTTCACTGGGGCACTGATCGATATCTTCCGCTACTTTCAAGCCTTCAACCTGGTGCTCTGACGATGACGACGAACCGACCCGACATCGGCGATTCCCTCGCTGACCTCGAACGCCAGGTGTTCCTCGCGGTCCGGGCCAGCAGGCGCGCAAGCGTTGCGGATGTGGCGGAGGGGCTTGTGGCCGCAGGGCGGCCGTTGGCGTACACCACAGTGATGACCGTCATGACCAGGCTCTTCGAGAAGGGTTACTTCCTCCGGCGGCGCCAGGGGAAGGCTTACCTCTACGAGGCGCGCGACGAGGCAGAAATAGCAGGCGAGCTTGGCGGACGGGCGTTCCGCGAAGCGCTGGAAAGATACGGCGCGCCGGCGTTGCTGGGGTTCGTCCGGCACCTCTCTCCGGAGCAGCGCGCGGTCGTGGCGCGACTCCTGGAAGACGATGCGGCGGCTGCGGAGGACAATGACGCGGGGTCAGGCGACGATGGAGAGTAGCAGTCACCCTGTGAGCACTATCGGCCTGCGGTTATGGTCGTGGACCGAATCGGGCCGGCGATTCTGGCGCCACGACGGGCATCTCATCGAGTTCGGCGCGGTCGCCGGCGTGCTGGCAGCGGTCGCGTCGCTGGTGGTGCCTCTCTGGCTCGCCTTCGTGTTGACCCCCGACGCGCACCCCGTCAACCGCTTGCTCGAGGCTTGCCAGCAGGGTGTACGGCGGGGGCCGTTCGTGCTCGTCGGCTACGCAGCGGTCGCGCTGCTCACGAGTTGGGCGACGGTCGTGCTTTCGCGGCTGATCTTGCGGGGGGCGCGAGATCTGGCCCGCGTCCGCCGCCAGGCGGCGATCCTCGCCAGTCAATCTCAGGCGGTCGAGCTTTGCGCCGGGGGCAAGGCGGTCACGGTTCGCCTGCTGCCTATGGACGCGGCCTCAGCCTTTACGGCCGGGCTCCTTCGGCCTCACATCTACGTCAGCCCGGCGCTCCTCCGCCGGGTCTCGGGACCGGAGCTGGAAGCCACGCTTTTGCACGAGCTGGCCCATGTGCGGCGGCGAGATCCGCTACGTTGTTGGCTCGTCGAGCTTGCCGTTTGGTCCCTCTGGTTCCCCCGTACATCATGGCTCGGCCTCGCCCACCGGGCGGCGCGTGAGTCGCGGGCCGACGCGGTGGCGGCAGCAGGCATGGGTGACGACCGGCCCCTGCTCCGGGCGCTCTTCAAGATCGATGCGCTGTCGCCTGTTCCAGGCTCGTGCGGACTCACCAGCGAACGGGAACGGGCGCTGCGCCGGGTCCGGGACCACGGCCTTGTCGTCGGCACCAGCGAACGAGCTGCGCTCGTCCTCGGGCTATCGCTGGTCTTGGCGATGATGTTCGTGGCCGTAGCCGGTCTCTCCGACTGGCAGTCGTACTGGTTCTGTCCGGACGGGACGAACATGCAGGCGTAAGGCGCGCTCCGACATTAGGCCCGAGCCGGCGGGAGGGACGTGTCTGACATGGCACGGGATCGGTGGTTTGCGGTGACCTGGGACTGGCAGGCTCACCACGAGCGCAAGCGGCTGAAGCGGCTGCGCCGAGAGATCGCGGGCGACCTTCATGGACGCGTCCTGGAGGTAGGCGTGGGCGTGGGGTCGAACTGGCCCATACCTCCCGAGCGACATCGAGTACGTCGGCATCGAACCGATTGAGGCCATGCTGGAGCGAGCGCTGAGGCACGCGCGCGAGGAGGGACCGTCTATGGACCTCCGGCCCATCGACGTGCAGGCGATGCCGTTCCCAGACAACTCGTTCGACGCGGTAGTCGTGACTGGCGGGAGGTCGCGGGAGGATGCCCTGGCGCTCGTAGAAGCGGATCGGTTCCGCCGCGTCCGGCGTCACCCGACTCGCCGGGATAAACCCTCGCGTTGCCCTTGCCGTAGCTTCCCCGTCGCCGGAACCTGCACCTCGGAGCGTCGAGCAACTTGGCCGGGGCTCGGGAGGACAACTTGCAGGATGTGGTTCGCGCTCTCGCCGTCTTCTTCGTCGCAGGCTGCGCCGAGATTGGCGGTGGATGGCTCGTCTGGCAATGGCTCCGCGAGGGGCGACCACTGCCCATTGGCCTGCTTGGGGGCCTGGTATTGGCCTCATATGGCGTCGTGGCCACCCTACAAAAGGAGGCGGAGTTTGGCCGGGTCTACGCCGCCTATGGCGGGATCTTCATCGCCCTGTCGCTCGGCTGGGGAGTGCTGGTCGACGGATGGAGGCCGGACCGGTGGGATGTTGCCGGCGCTGCCGTGGCCGTGCTCGGCATGGGTATCATGCTGTTCGCCCCCCGCCCGTCGTGAGCCCCGGGTGGCGCTCCTGTCTTGGCGACCCCGCCGGTCGGTAGTTCAAACCTAGATGGCGCGGGATACGGGCCGTTCACGCGCACCCGTCAGACGGGGTCAGCGTCCGCTTTCTGGAGAGAGCGCCTCGATGATCCGGCACTCGTGGATCGTCGTGTGGCTACACTGGTCGAGCATGTCCTGCAGTGCACCTTGCATCGCCGAGAGGAGCCGGAGCTTCTCCGCGATTTGTCCCAAGTGCTCGGTGGCGAGCTGATCGACATCGGCGCACGAACGTTCCGGGTTGGCCACGAGGTCGAGGAGATCCCGGATCGTATCCAGCGAAAAGCCAAGGTCCCGGCTTCGCCGGATGAAGTTCAGCCGGCGCACGTCATGCCCCGAGTAGGTCCGGTGGCCTCCCGCCGTCCTGGCCGGCGCCCCCAGGAGCCCTAGTTCTTCGTAGTAACGGATGGTGGGCGCCTTGCAGCCCGTCCGCGCCGCCACCTGGCCGATGGATAGCAATTCTTCACCCATAGGGCTTGATTCTCCAGTGGCTAGAGGTTTGATCATACGCTTATGGCGCTCGGCAAGACGTCCTACACCGTGGAGCCCTCCGACGAGGTGTGCGCCGAAGATTGCTGCGCGGACAAAGCGAACGAGCTCGCCCAGCTGGCGACCCGGACCGCGCAACGCCGGGTGCTGCTCATTGTCCTCGCCATCAACGCCACCATGTTCGTCGCCGAGATGGGTGCTGGGATCATCGCCCGCTCAACATCGCTGATGGCTGACTCCGTCGATATGTTCGGCGACGCAACGGTCTACGTGCTGAGCCTCTACGCGCTGGGCCGTGGTGTTCGCTGGCGCGCCGGGGCTGCGCTCGCCAAGAGCGCAATCATCTTCGCCTTCGGGCTCTGGATCCTCGCGGAGGTGGGACGGCGGCTCGTCGTCGGCGGCGCGCCCGATGCCGGCACGATCGGCGCCGTCGGGATCCTCGCCCTGGCGGCGAACCTGACCTGCCTGGGGCTGCTCTGGCGGTTCCGTGCTCACGACATCAACATGTCGAGCACCTTCGAATGCTCGCGGAACGACGTCATCGCGAACGTCGGCGTCCTCGTCGCCGCCGCCGGGGTCGGCGTGACCGGGGATGCATGGCCCGACCTCGCCGTGGGCGTGCTGATCGCAATCGTGTTCCTCCGGTCGGCCTTCTTGATCGGCCGGGCTGCTCTGCCGGAGTTCGCATTGGCGAAGGGGCGGACCGCCCCGGCGTGATCGCGCAGCGGCTCTCGTGCGCAGGATTCGCCGACTCAACCATGCGCCGTTACGACCTCGCCGCCATGCCGGTCATTGGTGGTTCGGCCACTCACCCTGCGGTATCGTCCACCGCATGAGCTCCTCTCGGTGGCGCACAGCGGCTATGGCGGCCGTGCTTCCGCTGCTCCTGGCGGTGGGCGCATGCGGCGACGACACCAGCGACGGTGGGAACGGTCTGTCCCTTCCGGATGCCACGAGCGTCACCGCCATCCCGGAGGGGGCGCCGCTGATCGACCAGGACAACCTCGCCTTCATACCCGGAGAGCTGACCGTGTCAGCCGGCGGCACGATGTACCTCAAGAACAGCGAGTCAGCCGTTCACACCGTGACGATCGACGGCAAGAACGTGTCCGGCGTGATGAGGAAGGACGACACGCTGGCCTGGACCCCGCCGGGCGCGGGAACCTACCGGGTCACCTGTGACTATCATC
Source organism: Dehalococcoidia bacterium (assembly GCA_023382755.1). Classification (GTDB taxonomy): domain Bacteria; phylum Chloroflexota; class Dehalococcoidia; order Tepidiformales; family Tepidiformaceae; genus Amarobacter. The sequence continues at coordinate 74,844 of JAHDWR010000001.1, read as the reverse complement.
CCCAGATGCGTGCCACGATCACGGTTCGGTGACCACAGTCAGCGCGGGCGTCGGCCTCGCGTAGGGTCAGCCGACCGCGATCGCCGCGAAGACAATGCCGGCAAGCAGAACGCGATAGGCCACGAAGGCGCTGAGCGTCCGCTGGCGCAGAAAGCGCAGGAGGAAATGCACCGCTGCGAGACCAACGAGCCCGGCGACGGTGGCGCCGACCAGCGCAAGTTCCCATTCGCCGCCTGTTGTCATCAGATCGGGAAGCTCCAGCAGTCCGGCTCCGGCGAACGCCGGTGTGCCGAGGATGAAGGCGAAGCGGGCAGCGTCGCCGCGGTCGAGTCCCCGCGCGAGCCCGGCGGTCATCGTGGCGCCCGACCGCGACACGCCTGGAACCAGCGCCATGGCCTGAGCAAGCCCGATGATCAGCACATCCGCCAGGCGGACGTCCCCGAGCGGGCGCCGATCCCGGGACCATCGATCGACCACAAGCATTACCGCGCCGACGAGCGCGAGCATGGTTGCGACGAGCCACGGCTGGCGGAGGTTGGCGGCGATCCAGTCGTCTAGCAGGAATCCAGCAACGGCCACCGGGACCGAGCCGATCGCGATCAGCAGCAGGGTCTCGGTCGGAGGGCTGAGCGCCGGCGCTGCGCCTCTTCGCCGCAGGTCGCCGACAGCCGAGGAGACCATCAGGCACCAGTCCCTCCAGAAGTACCCGAGCAGAACTACCAGCGTCCCGGCATGCAGGCCGACATCAAAGGCCAGTCCCTGGTCCTCCCAGCCGAAGAAAGACGACACGAGGATAAGGTGGCCCGACGATGACACGGGCAGGAACTCGGTCAGCCCCTGCGTGGCCCCGAGCATGATGGCCTGGAGCACGTCGTCCACGGCCAGACCGTCACCTGTCCCGAGGTTAGCGGCAAGCGGACGGCAGCAGAAGGGAGCGTCCTCCAAACGCGGGCGGCGGTTTGTTCGAGACCTAGATGAGGTATCCCGGGTCATGTGTGAACCGAATCACAAGTGTGGTACCGTCGGGGGCGAGGGATCCGATGCTCGCTTCGCGGCTCCAGTCCACCCGCGCCCGTAGCTTTGCTTCGAAGCTGCTCTTCCTGTCCCTGCTGCCGACCCTCCTTTTTGTCGGGCACTGGTCGTTGCACATCGAAATCCCAGGTACCGACTACTTCGTCGGGCCTCCGGGGCGGGCGGTCCAAGCTGAGGGCACGCATCACCACGATGCGCCCTCGGGCGAGCACTCAGGCTCGGGCCATGACCACGAGCAGCACTGCCACGCCAACGCCGCGACATGCGCTGACGCTGCGGCAGTCCCAGTTGCCCCGGTAGCACATCTCGCCGAGGCCATCGCCGCCCTCGGAGCGGACTCGGCCTGGCTGCGCATCCCAAATGAAACGCGGAGCCTGAGTGGCTGGGACGCAGCTCCCCAGTTCCCCCCGCCGAAGCTGACCTCCTCCGCCTAACGAAGCAACATACCTTCATGGAGGAAGACCTTGGATGGGCAACGATCCGTCCGGGTGGCCGTCCTGCTGCTCGCCCTTGCGCTTGCCGGCGCCGCGGCGTCGTCAGCATGCGGCGGCTTGGGCAAGGACAACCAAACGGTCGAGCTAGACTTTTCCGCGACCGCGGAATTCCGCGGAGTGCGCCAGCTGCCGCCCCTCGAGATGCCGGACGTGACGCTGACCGACACAGACAATCGGCCGTTCCGGCTGCGCGAGCAGACTGCCGGTAAGCTCACGCTCCTGTACCTGGGCTACACCCATTGCCCGGACATTTGCCCGACCCACATGGCCGACGTTGCCCGCGCGCTGGATTCACTTTCCGAGTCCACGGCGGCACAGGTCAGTGTGGTGTTCATCACGACCGACCCCGAGCGCGATACGCCCGAGGTGCTGCGCGAATGGCTCGACCTCTTCGACAGCCGGTTCATCGGGCTGACTGGGACGAGAGAAGAGATAAACCGCGCGCAGTTCCTCCTTGGCGTGAACCCGGCCTCTAAGACAGACCTCGGCGGAGGCAACTATGCGGTCAACCACGCCGCGTATGTCATGGCATTCACGCCGGAGGATCAGAAGGCGAGCCTCGTCTACCCGGCCGACATGTCCTGGGAGGACTACGCCGCCGACCTGGCGGCGCTCGTCGAAGAAAGGAAACGACCTTCATGACTATGGCGTTGCCGGCGGGCTATCGCAGCCTGGGGCCGGTTGATTTTCGTAGGACCGCCACCATCGGGTGCGCGCTCCTCTCCGTGGGGGCGGCCGTCATTCACTTCGCCGTCCTCGGCGAGCACTGGCAGGAATGGTGGGGGTACGGCCTGTTTTTTGGCGCCTCCGCCTGGCTCCAGCTTGCATGGGCTGCTGTGGTGGCCTCGCGGCCGTCCCGCCCCATCCTCCTCACGGGGGCGGTTGGCAACCTCGCGATCGCAGCCCTCTGGCTACTGACTCGAACGGCGGGAATCCCGCTAGGCCCGGCCTCCGGCGAGACCGAGGATGCGGCCTTCATCGACACGCTCGCGTCCGGATTCGAGCTCGCGATCGCGCTAGGGTCGACCGCGATCGCTCTCTCTCATCTCGAACGCCTTACATTGCGCCCGGCCATCGCGGCCGCGGTCATCGGCATTTCGGCCGTGGCGGTGGCAACGCTCACCACCGCCAGCCTCGTCGACGCCTCAGGCGGCGGTGGCCACGTCTCCGCCGGCGGAGACGAGCACGAGGCGTCTTCGGGCGGTGAGCACGAGGAAGGTCACGAGGCCACCCCGGCGGCCGCCTCGGGCCGGGCCGGCAACATCATCGTGTCCGGCGCCTACGCGCGGGAATCAGAAGGCGAAGAGGCCGCGGTCTACCTGGTCATCGCGGACTTCGGGGCGGCGGACCGGCTGGTGGGTGGGAGTACACCGGCGGCCGACGACGTCCAGATCCACGAGAACCGGGTCGAAGGCGCCACGGCAAGCATGCAGCCACTCGATGGTCTGGACATCCCCGCCGGTGGCAATGTGGAGTTGAAGCCCGGTGGCCTGCACGTCATGCTCCTCGGCCTGCGCGAAGTGCTCGAGCCGGGGGACAGGGTCAACATCACACTCCAGTTTCAGGTCGCGGGGATGCTGGCGCTGGAGGTCCCGGTGCGCGCTCTCACGGCCACTGAAGGAGGCAATCCATGAAATCAAGAGTTCGCGTGCTCCTGTTCGCCCTCGCGGCGGTGGCCGCCACCGCGCTGCTCGCCGCCGCCTGCGGCGGCGACAGCTCCGGCGACTCGGGCGGCGAGGATGAAGTCACGAACCCCGGCGCGCTGCCGACGCCCGGGCCGGGCGGCTACGCGGTCGTCCTCTCCACGGCCGACCTCGCCGTCGGTCAAGCGCGGGTAGCGTTCGTGATCTTCAAGGATGAGGTACCGGTCACGGACACGGCGGCGTTCGTGCGGTTCTTCAAGATCGGCGCCAACAACCAGTCGACGCTCAAAGGTAGTGGCCCGATCCCATGGGCTCCTCTCGGCGTGGACAGCACCGAGGACCACGGCGCCCACAACGACACGGAGCTCACCGGCGTCTACTACGTCAACATCGCCTTCGACGAACCAGGGCAATGGGGTATCGGCGTCAGCCTCGGCGACGCCCTGGACGAGCAGGGAGAGGTGCGGCTCGCCATGGAGGTCAAGCAGAAGCCGTCGGCGCCTGGCATCGGCGCCAAGGCGGTCTCGGTCGATAGCCTCACGCTGGCGGACGCGCCTCTCAAGGCGATCGACACCTCTCCGGATCCGGACGAGCCCTTCCACCAGCTCAGCATCGCCGACGCGTTGGCGTCCGGGAAGCCGTCGGTCATCGCCTTCGCCACACCATCGTTCTGCGAGACCCGTACCTGCGGCCCGTCGATGGAGGTCGTCACAGAGGCAGCGACGACGTTCGGGGATAAGGCCAACTTCGTCCATGTGGAGCCCTACAAGCTCGATAGCGATGGCGTGCTGGAGCTCGGGCCAGGGAACCAACGGCAGCTCGCCGAGGCCGGTATCGCCTGGGGGTTGCCTTCGGAGCCGTGGGTGTTCGTGGTCGACGCGGATGGCACGGTCGTAGCCCGGTTCGAGGGTCCCTACACGCTGGAGGAGCTGCTCGCCGTCCTGGAAGGAGTTGCCCAGTGACGGAGCAGCGTCCGGGACACGGTATCGCGGACCTCGAGGTTGACGACGATCCCTTCGAGTCCGGTTCGTGGGACTGGTACCTGGGGCCGAGGGTATGGATCACCGGCCTGCTGCTCGCGGTCCTGGCGCTGGCTGGTCTCGGTTTGGGTTGGTGGCTGAGCGGGGACAACGACGTGCCGGCCGATGCCGGTGCGCCCGTCCTCGCAGCCGACGGGACGCTGCGCCAGCCGGTGCACTGGCACACGGACTTCGCCCTCTTCATCCGCGGAAAGCAGTTCAACTTCGCCCAGGACCAGTTCTGGTCGGACGAGGGCGAGGAGAGGCATCCCTACGTGCACATCCACAAGCCGCGGTCGACCGTCGTCCATGTGCACCGCGAGCAGACGACCTGGGACGAATTTCTCACTTCGCTCGGCTTCGAACTGACCGACAACTCGCTCACGCTCCCCGACGGCACGAAGTACATGACCGGCAACGGCGAGGCGCTCAAGTTCTTTGTCAACGGCACGCGCATCGACACGCTGATGTTCCAGGACATCGCCGACCTCGGGAAAGTGCTGATCACGTTCGGACCGGAGTCGGACGAAGAGGTCATGGAGACACTGTGGCCGACGGTCACAGACCAGGCGTGCATTCCGTCGGAGCTTTGCCGGGACCGCATCCCTGACCAACCTGAGCCGGAGCCCTGCAGCAAGAGCAGTGGCTCGTGTACGGGGTGAGAACGGGGATGATCTCGACTGCATTACCGGCCTCGTCACCAGGCGCCCTCTTCCTGAGACCGGGACGCCTCCTGTTCTTGATAGCGCCGCTGCTGGGAATCCTCCTAACGGCCTGCGGGAACGACGACAACCCGGGCGGTTCGGCAGATCCGGGCTCGGATCCCGCAACGCCGACGGCGACGGTTGATCCCGCGGCCGCCTTCAGGGACCTCGAGTTCCCCGCTGACCTCGTGGACGGCCAGGCGATCGGCAAGCCCGACGCGCGGATCACGCTGACGGTCTTCGAAGACTTTCAGTGCCCGTTCTGCCTGAGGTTCACGCTGCTCAGCGAGCCGGTGATCATCGAGGAGTACGTGCTGACAGGGAAGGTGCGATTCGAGTTCAAGCACTTTCCGATCCTTGGCGACGAGTCAGGGGCCGCGGCCATCGCCGCCACCTGCGCCGCCGAGCAGGGGGAGTTCTGGGCCTTTCACAAGCGCCTGTTCCTGGTCCAGCTCGATGCCGGGCAGCTCACGGCTGAGAAGCTGAACGTTGGCAGGTTCTCGGTGGCGAACCTCCAGCGATATGCGTCTGAGGGAGGAATTGAACCAGGCGCGTTCGACGCGTGCCTCACGTCACGGGCAGCCGCCGATAAAGTAACGGCTCAGCTCCGCGAGGCCGCCGCGCTTGGGCTCCGCGGCACGCCGTCGTTCCTGATCAACGGGGAGCCCGTCACCAGGCCGCCCACCGCTCCCGCAGAATGGCGAAGCTTCCTGGATGAGCAGATCAAGGCAGCAGGGTAGGGGAGAGCAACCCGTGAGACAGTCTGCGCTGCTGTTTCCTGGACCGAGGGCCTTTGTCCTGGTGGGGCTGGTCGGGTTCTTGCTCAGCGTTGCGCTCACGGCAGCGCTTCGCATGGGGAGCGGGGGCACCTCCGTCGGCTTCCTGTTCATCTGCACGATCGCGGCCGTGCCTGCACCGGACTTCCCCGGGGTCCTGACGACCTTTGCGTTCGAGCCGGTCCCGGTGTTCGTGCTGCTGGCGATAGGGGCCGGCTACCTGCTCGTCTTCCGGACGGTCCGGGCAAGCCCGCAGCGCCGCCTGGCGTCGAGAGGGCGGCTCATCTCGTTCCTCAGCGGGCTCGTGCTCGTCCTCCTGACCGTCTTCGGGCCGCTCGCCGCCTACAGCAGCACCTTCCTCACCGCCCACATGATCCAGCACTTCGTGCTGATCACCATCGCGCCGCCTCTCCTCCTGGCGGGCGCCCCGCTGACGTTGCTGCTGGTCTCCGCCGGGCGTGACCGACGGGACCGATGGCTCTACCCGGTGCTGCACGCGCGCTGGTTCCATGGATTCACGAACCCGCTGGTTGGCCTCGTGCTCTTCGCCGTCATCCCGATCGGCTGGTACATCACCCCGGCATTCGAACAGTCTTTGACCAACGTCTGGCTGCACTATCTCGGCTACGCGCTCTTTCTCTTCGCCGGGATTCACTACTGGTGGCCCGTGGTCGGGGTGAACCCATCGCGGTGGAACCTTTCGCATCCGATCCGGGTGGCATATCTTTTCGCGCTCGTCCCCATCCACGCGTTCCTCGGCTCGCTTTTCTACGAGCCTTCGCGGGTGATGTTCGAAGACCTCCAGGCGCTTCCTCGCTACTGGGGGCCATCGCCGCTGCTCGACCAGCAGATCGCTGGGGCGATGATGTTCATCGTCGGTGAGATGCTCGGGATCATCGCTACGCTTATCGCCGCTGTCCGCTGGTCGAGCGCCGACGAGCGGGAGGGAAAGCGCATCGACGCGGCGCTCGCCCGAAAGCGGGCAAGGATGGCGGTGGGTGCCCCGGTCGAACATGGACCGGACGGTCCGCGGTGACCAGCATCTCCATCGCGACAGCTCGGCCCAGCCTGCCCGCGCTCGGTACGGGGCTCTTCGTCGTCGTCCTGATCTTCACGCTGTCGTCGGCGGCGTTGCAGGCGACGGTGGCTGCTGTTGGCCACCGCTTCCAGATCGAGGACGCAGCGAACGTGCGAGCTGACCAGGCGGCGCTTTTCATCGCCTTCGCGACCGTCATCGTTCGCCAGCTCGCGATGGTTACGGCGCTCGCCATCATCTGGACTCGAGCTCCCGCTAACCTGCTGGCGAACCTGAGCCCGAAGTCATGGACTCGCCGGGACATCGGCCGGGGCCTCCTCTGGGCGGTGGCCACCTACGGGGTGCTCGCTGCGTACCTCGTCTTGCTCCGACTCGCCGGACTCGACGCCCTGCTCCCTCAGAGCACGATAGGAGAGGAGGTGACGCGCTCGCTCCCGGTTCTGGGCCTCGCCGGAATCTCGGCCGTGCTTGTCGCGCCTGTGAGCGAGGAATTCATCTTCCGTGGATTCCTCTTGAACGGGCTCATGCGGTTCGGCTTCTGGCCGGCGGCCTTCGTCTCGGGTTTTCTGTTCGCGGCGCCGCACTTCGACGCGGCTAGCCTCGTCCCGTTCACGCTGATCGGAGTGGTGCTCGCGTGGCTTGCACTTTCCAGCGGCGGGCTGCGGCAGCCAATCGTATTCCATACAGCCTTCAACACGGCGAGCTTCTTGACGTTGTTGCTTCGATAAGCCAGGACGGCGCCGGCCGATACCCCGTCTCATATCATTGACAGTTGAGCAACCTTCGAACTGTGTTTTATAGTGGGCAGATGGAGGACGCCTCGGTTCCCGTTCACCAGCATGACCCGGAGACGATGGAGATGGTGCGCGAGCACCTCCTGTCGGCCGACCTCGCGGACCGCGTCGCCGGCGTCTTTTGGAGCCTCGCCGACCCTACGCGAGCCCGGATCGTCCATGCGCTTACGCTTGCCGAGCTCTGCAACGCCGACATAGCCGAGCTCGTCGGGCTGACCGAGTCCGCCGTTTCGCACCAGATGCGCGAGCTGCGACTGCTGAACATCGTCAGCGCTCAACGGCATGGGCGGATGGTCTTCTACCGCCTCAACGACACCCACGTCCGGCACATCTTCGACGACACGCTCCGCCACGTGCAGGAGGACCTGGAATGAGCCACGACCACGGTTCCGCGGGTGCGAGGCACTCTCGTAGGCTCATGTTCGCCCTGGTGTTGACGGGCGGGTTCATGGTCGTCGAGGCCGTGGTGGGCTACCTTGCCAACAGCCTCGTCCTGCTCGCGGACGCTGGGCACATGCTCACGGACGTCGCCGGCCTGAGCTTCGCCCTCATCGCAATCTGGTTTGCCCAACGCCCGGCCACAGTGGGCAAAACCTACGGTTACTACCGCGTCGAAATCCTCGCCGCCCTCTTCAACGGCATCCTCCTCCTCGGGGTGTCCGGATACATCCTCTACGAGGCATACGGCCGCTTCACGGACCCGCCCGATGTGAGCAGTGTCCCGCTCCTTGTGGTTGCCAGCATGGGCCTGGCCGTCAACATCGTTGCTGCGGCCATCCTGATGTCGGGGGCGAAGGAAAGTCTCAACGTACGAGGCGCTTTCCTCGAGGTCGCGGGCGACCTCCTCGGCTCGTTGGGGGCGATCGCGGCCGGAGTTATCCTCCTGACGACGGGCTGGCGCTATGCCGACCCGCTTTTCGCGGCGGGCGTTGGCCTCTTCATCCTCCCTCGGACATTCCGGCTGATGAGAGAGGCGGTTGATGTCCTCCTGGAAGGCACCCCCCGCGGCATGGAGTTCGATGAAGTGGCCGAAGCAATGGCAGCTGTCCCCGACGTCCAGTCGGTGCACGACTTGCATATCTGGTCGGTGACGAGCGGCTTTGTGGCCCTCAGCGGCCACGTCGACGTGCCGGAGCGCGCCGACCGCCAGCAGGTGCTGGTTGACCTGCATCGCATGCTCACGGAGCGATTCAACGTCGACCATGTCACGCTCCAAATGGAGACCGGGGAGATCGAACACGTGTTGGGGCAGCCTTGCCTGCCCGGATCCGGTAACTGCTTTCCGACGCCGTCCGCTTCAGCAGCGCAGGTCCGCCGGGCGCGGCAACGAGCGGAGTAAGTCCAAGGGACACGGCGTGGATCCATACGGCGATCACGGGGAGGTCAGCAATGGATCAGCCAGGCGAAGGCGGACCTTCAGATCTTCAGCGCCCCGATGCGAGCCCCTGGCCATTCCTGTTCGCGCTCAGCGTGGGGATGGTCGCGACCGCGGTCGTCTGGTGGTCGAACGATCGCGACAACCTGTTTGCGGGGCTGCTCCTCGTCCTGACCTTGATACTCGTGCTTGCCGCCGCTGGTGGCTGGGTGTGGGAAGTCGGCCACGCACGCCGCCCGCCCATGCAAGATGGAGAGAAGTAAGACGACCGCGCGGTAACCGGACGCCGGTCAGCGCTGGAGCCCAGCTTTTATGCGCTCGAACTCCTCATCGTTGATTTCGCCGCGGGCGTAGCGCTCGCGAGCGATATCCAAGGGCGACCGCGGCGGCTCGGGCTGACTCTGCGACGGACGACCGCCGCCCAGGGACCGGACCGCCCAGACAACGAGGACGGCGACGACAATCCAGAAGATCACCATGAATCCCATCATCACCAGCCAGCCTCCCCAGCCCCAGCCGTCATGATCGTTGTCCCACCAACCCTGGTCCGCGACGCCGGTCTCGGTCCCGAAGCCCTCGCCTGTAGCGGCG
>JAHDWR010000001.1:61809-65370 GCA_023382755.1 Dehalococcoidia bacterium | reverse complement strand
AACCGCAGGCAATTCCACCGTAGTTGCGCTCATCGCGACGCTCCTTCCGTGGCTGTCGCACCAGCCGCTCGCTGCCGGAACACTTCAACGAGGCGGCGCGCCGCCAGTGCGTCCTCGAACCAGAGTGCGTTGATTCGCGTGAACTCGCTCTCTGACTCCGGTACGTCGGCCTCGGCGAAGATAGCGCTCACCGGGCAGGCGGGCTCGCACGCGCCGCAGTCGATGCACTCATCGGGGTTGATGTAGAGCATCGCATCGAGGTTCTCGTCGAAGTGGATGCAATCGACGGGGCAAACCTCGACGCAAGACTGGTCCTTCACGTCGATGCAGGCGGAGGTGATGACGTACGTCAAGCGCGGATCCTTCCTTTCATTGCGTGGTCAGTCCCAGCAGGTGCCCCGGTCGTCCCACATGCTCCACTGACCGGTGTTCATCCCGACCATCATCTCATCCCAAATGCGGTGGGCCGTGGCGTCGTCCAGGGGGTCGGCGCCGTTCGAGCCCGACCAGCGCCACTGCATATGGTCGTACATGAGAGCGAAGTCCTGACCGGAGAGGATACCGCCCATGTAGGAGCGCATCTGATCCTCGCTCATCATCATGCCGGGGCCCGTCATCATCCAGCCGGAGCCCATCATGTTGTCCCAGATCCGGTGGGCGGTCGCGTCGTCGACGGGATCCGCTCCCTGGGAGCCAGCACCTGCCCACTGCATGTATCGAACCATGGCCGAATAATCGTCGTCGGAGAGGGCGGCGTGCATGTACGAGTGCATTCCGTCCGCGCCCATCATCCACTCCGGGTCCATCATCCCGTACCAGCCAGTGCCGTTTGTGGTCTGAGGGTTGCCCCGGCTGGAGTCGCCATCGTCGTCCGTTGCCAGCACAATGGCCAGCGCGGACGCGAGACCGACCACCGCGACGGCCAGCCCGGCCAGGGTTAGTCGTAGCCAACGCGTGTTCATGTCTCACCTCGGTGACGGTTCGCTGTCACATCCACATTTTGGGCCTCGGGCGCCAACGCCGAGATGGCCATCTGTTCCAACCTTTCGGGACTTCTTGCCCCATATGGCACCGGAACTGTTGGGCGACGACATGATCCAGGCAATCGACAAGAGCAAAAAGATGCGCGTCAGCATGGCGAGGCTGAGACCCCCGTTGCGGGCCCGCTTCTGCTGATCGGCCGGCAGCTTCCCCGAGAGGATGGAGATGAAGATGACGTTGTCGACCCCAAGCACGATTTCGAGAGCGGTGAGCGTGACCAGGGCGATCCAGATCTCTGGAGAAGCGATCCATTCCACTGTGACTAACCTGCTTCCCTAGTTTGCGAACGTGGTTCGACTGTCGTGAGCGCAGGTCGGTGGACGCCTTTGCCTGGGGCCGGTAGTGCAATCACCGCAACTCCTGACCTTCGGTTGGCGCCGAGCCGCCTGCATGTGCCGCGTCGGCACGCATGGCGCTCCATAGGACCAGTGCGATACCGCACGTCAGGGCGACGTCAGCGAGGTTGAAGGCGGGCCAGAATTCCACCTTGATGGAATCGATGACCTCGCCCGATGTCGCCCGGTCGGTGAAGTTCGCAACGGCGCCTCCCAGAGCTAGCGCTAGTCCGAGGCGCGTGGTCTGTCGCTGGCTGGGTTTGGATAGCATGTAGGCAAACAGCACAATGCCAACCGCACTCACCACCACCAGCAGACTAGTCTGCCCCTGGAGCTTCCCAAACGCGGCACCCGTGTTTACAACGTGCACCAGGCGGAGCGGCCAGTCCTCGTCGGGCCAGGCCGCTCCTCGGTCGAGGAGCGTCGGTGTGAGGCGTTTTAGCGTCCGGTCAAGGACTACGACAGCTATCGCGATAGCCGCCGCTTGAAGGAGTTCCCGGCGATGGCTTCCGCTAACCTCCTTGTCCATGCTCATCGGCGGCCATCGCCTGGCGGCGGTTGGGATTCGGCATCCGCCTCAGCGCCGGCTCCCGCAGGAGCTCTACGGTGCGTCGCCAGATACACGGAGAGGACCAGCGCTGCGGCAATGACGCCTATGCCCACGAGTTGGGGTACTGCCGCCCCAAACGCGCCCGCCTCGTCCAGTCGGAACGGCGATAGAGATGCGCGCAATCCTGCATACAGGAGTAGATACCACGCGAAGACCCAGCCCGGCCGGCGGGCGACGCGCGCCACAACGAGGAGCAGGATCGCCAGGATCGCGAGGTCGCCAAGCAGCTCGTAGCCCCCGGCGGTGGGATGCACGGCGACGCCCGGATCACCGAGAGTGTTCGGGTGGGTGTAGCGGACAGCCCAAGGCAGGTCGGTCGGCGTGCCGCGGTGCTCTCCGTTAATGAGGTCTCCAAGGCGCCCGATCGCCTGGCCGAGGATCATCCCGGGCGCGGCGGCGTCGAGAAACGGGAGGATTGGCAACCGGCGATAGAGGCCGTAGGCCAGTCCGCCGAGCACGCCGCCGATGAGACCGCCGTAGAGCGTGATGCCGCCTTCGGTGATTCCCGTGACGATCCGCAACGGGTCGTCTGAGAATCGATCCCAGTGCTCCGCGACGTAAAAGAGGCGTGCACCGGCGATCGCGCATGGCACGCCTACCAGGGCAATCTCCTGGGCAACGTTTGGATCGAGCCCTCGTGCCCTCGCCATTCGGATGGCGAGCCACACGCCGGCGACGATGCCCACGGCAGTGAAAAATCCATGCCACGCCAAGGTGAATGGGCCAAGCTCGGCCATCGTCGGATCGATGTGGATCTCGATTGCGAGGAAAGGAAGCATCAAAGCAGCTCCGGAGCTCGGAGGACGATGCGGACGCTAGTGCGGCTCACTTGAGAATGTCCCGCCGCGCGAATGCCAGGGCGCCGACCGCCGTGAACCCGACGATGAGGGCGAGCATCACGGCCGTGTCGCCCCAGTTAACGCCTTCGGTGAGCGGCTGCCCGTAGAGCTGAAATATGGAGAGCTTCTGCACAGCCCCCGGCAAGTCGAGGGCGGGCGCGAGCAGGTCGAAAAAGAAGGACGCCGCCAGGGCCCCTGCGACGGCGCCGACCACTACACGCGGTCGCCAACCGGCCAGGCCGTACCCGAAGCTCAGCACTATCCAGGGGGGCAACACTAGGAGCAGCGAAGCCACGCCGGCCTTGGGCCAATCGAGGTCCAGGCCCAGCAGGAATGCGGTCGTGAGAAAGGCCGCGGTGGCACACGTCACGGCGCCGGCGATGGCAACAAGCGATGCCGTCACTCGTTGTAAAAAGTACGCCCGACGGCCCACGGGGTACGTGAGCTCCAACTCCAGGCGGCCCGCCGCTTCCTGGCTGGCCATCCCGGATGTCAGGGTGGCGGCGAACAGGCAGGCGAGGAGTGGCAGCAAGAGAAACAGCAGCGCGCTGATGATTCCGAGATCCGACGTGACGTCGAACTCGAGCTGCTCGGCAGCCTCACGAGCCTCGGCCAGATCCGCGAACCCCCTGCGGATCGAGGGCGTTACGACGGTGAATAGCGTCGCGAACAGGGCAGCACCTGTGCCCCAGAGGAGCATTGGTGCGAGGCCTGCGCGGAGGGCCGATTGCACCGT
>JAHDWR010000001.1:0-61799 GCA_023382755.1 Dehalococcoidia bacterium | reverse complement strand
GACCCCTCAATACGCGCCTGGCGAACGCAGGCCAGGGGATCGGCACGACGGCCCCTGCGTCGCGCCGGGCAAACAGCCAGCAGGCAACCGCCAGGCTCGCGACCGTAAATGCGGCCGTCAGCGCAAGCCCGGCAATGGAGACGTGGCCGTCCGCGAGAGGGGTGCTACGGCCGGCGAGGTAAAGGGGCGAGAGCCAGCGCCACCTTTCGAGCGACGTCGCCACGAGGCCCAGGTTGGACCACAGGAAGGAAGCCACGAGGATGGCGCCTGCCGCCGTCGCGGCAGCGCGGCGCGAGCGGACAAACTGGCTGAGGAGCAGGGTCAGGGACGCGAAAAGCGCAGCAGCGAGGCCAAGGTTCAGGATAGAAAGCGACGCTCGGCCTGCTGGCGGGACGGGCTCACCCGCAACCGGCCCCGACAAGAGCAGCGAAACCCAGACAAACAGGCAGGCCATGAGCAACGCCAAGGCGAGACCGGCGTATTGCTCCACAATCAATCGCACCCGCCCGCGCGGTACGCTCAGTACCACGTCGAGCTCACCCCGCTCCTCGGCCCCGCGGCTGACGGCACTGGCGGCAAAGACCATGAACAGTCCGAGCAGGAGAGGGTAGAGCCCGGTGACACGCCACTCCAGGTGGCCGGCGAACTCGTCGATGCGCTTCGGCTCCCCCCAGATGACCTGTGCGAACGCGAGGCCACCACCGTCCACCTGTTCGGCCAGCCGCTGCCTGGCTTCCTCGGTTGGGTACTCGCGGCGCCAGTTGGTCCACATCGTGAACAGGGTAAAGAGCGCGAGCGCCACCCCCCAGGCCACCGCGGCCCGGCGCTGGTTGCGAAACGTGGCGAGAGTGATGGATCGGAACATGCTGTGGCCCCTCACGAAAGCGTGACAGCGTTGCTCGACGGGAGAGCTCAGTGATCGTCCCGACCGAAGAGCCTGCCGAGAAATCCGCGTCGGCCCCAACGGCCCCCGCGTTGGTCGAAGCTCCTGCGATCGGCCTCCTCTTCACGATCTCTGTGGCGTCTCAGGTAGTAGCGGCCCTCCGCAACGCTGAATCGCTCCAGTTCTCCTTTGTCGAGCCAAATGCCGCCGCATGTCGGACACACGTCCAATACGAAGACAACTCCGGCACTTGTCCCTCGCTCTCGCTTCCTGAGGGTTGTCTGATCCTTTGGGCACCGCATCCGTCATTCCCCCACGGCTGGCGTCGGCTCGCCCGTCGCCCCGTCTTCTTCCTCTCGACCCGTTACCCCGTAGAGGTGCAAGAACAGTTCGCTAAGGCTGGGCTCCCTGCTGACGAGCCGGTGGGGTTCGTAGGGCGCGAGCGCCTGGATGAGCGGGGCCATGTCGCCGCGCACCGTGCAGCTCACCGAGCTCCCATCGACCTTTACGTTGGAAACGCCCTCGATCGAGGAGATGGTTTCCGGCGGCAGCGTCCCGCCAAGCTCGGCCTCGACCGTGTATGAGTTCATGCCAGGTAACTCGTCGACGGGGCCCAACTGCGCGAGTCGGCCCTCGCGGATGAAACCCACACGCTCGCAGAGAGACTGCACCTCGCTGAGGATGTGCGAAGAGAAGAAAACTGTGCTGCCGGCCTCGTCTCGTGCCTCGCGCACAAGTTCTGTCACCGTCTCCTGGTGCAACGGGTCCAGGCCGCTGGTTGGTTCGTCGAGTACGAGCAACCGCGGACGGTGCATGAATGCCTGCACGAGCCCCACCTTCTGCTTGTTGCCGCGCGAGTATTCGCCGAAGCGTTGCTCGAGATTCAACTCCAGCCTTCCAGCCAACTGCTCGACGAACGACCACTCCACGCCTCCACGGAGATTGCCGAGGTACGTGAGAATCTGCCGCCCTGTGAGCCGGGGCTCCAGCGCCAACTCGCCCGGCAGGTAACCGACCCCTCGGTGGATGGCCACCGCATCTCGCCTGCTATCGAGTCCGAAGACCTCGGCGCGGCCGCGCTGCGGGCGGATCAAATCGAGGAGCAGCCGGATGGTGACGGTCTTCCCCGCCCCGTTCGGGCCGAGGAAGCCGAAGATCTCGCCCTGGCGGACTTCGAGGTCGAGGTCGAAGACCCCGCGCCGCTCACCGTAGGACTTGGTCAGTCCGCGAGTCCGGATCGCAGGCGCATTCTGACCGTCCACCGTCGCAGGCGTGACGGCGCTGGCGCCTACGTGGCCCGTCACGAGCGACTCGCTACGGCGCGTGGAGCCACCACCTTGCCGGCCACTACCCTCGGCTCCGCCCCCGTCACTCGGAGGCTCCGTCGCGACGGCGCGCCATAGTTGCGACACGCCTCAATGAGTACCCCGGCAGGCCCACCCACGATCCGTTCGCTTATCTCGAGAAGCCCGGCAATCAGCGGGTCGGCCAGCGAATAGAGGTTGTGACGCCCCTGCGCCTCCACTGCAACAAGCCCGCATTCAAGAAGGCATTGGAGATGGTTGGACGCGTTCGAGGCGCTGAGCGAACAGTCGCGGGCAAGCTCGCCTGCGGAGCACGGCCCGTGCCTCAGGGCGAGGAGCAGAGTCAGGCGAGCGGGATCGGCGAGCC
This sequence comes from Dehalococcoidia bacterium, assembly GCA_023382755.1. Lineage (GTDB taxonomy): Bacteria > Chloroflexota > Dehalococcoidia > Tepidiformales > Tepidiformaceae > Amarobacter. Next base: position 59,245 of record JAHDWR010000001.1, on the reverse strand, counting down.
CGCGAAAGAGCTTGGCTTGACTGGCCGGATCGACGTGCGGCATGACGGTGCTCCTCTTCCCGGCTATCATTTCAGCTCTCACTGAAATGATAGCGGTTCAGTCGCTGAGGACAACCTTCTACGACGCCAACGGGAGAGAGCACAATGAGTACAACACCGGGTGGACGGACGGAGCCGAAGGACGGCCGTGCCGTGCTTGCCATCGCCGAGAACGACGCGCGCCGGCGGATCGACGAAGGGGGAGAAGAACGTGGGGAGACGTTCCGCGGGCACTGGTGGCGCTACCCGCCCATCCTTGGCGCAACGCTATCGGGCGCGCTCCTGGCACTGACATTCGCCCTTGAACGCTCCGGCGTCGTCGAGCAGCCAGTCGCCATTGGCCTCTATCTGCTGTCGATGCCGTTCGCCGGCTACTGGTGGCTCAAGGAAGGGTTTGAGGAGCTCATCCATTGCAGGGAGATCGGCATCGAGTTCCTCATGGCATCCGCGACGGCCGGGGCCGCCGCGCTGGGGGCATGGGAAGAAGCCGCTTTTCTGGTGTTCCTCTACGGCGGCGCCGAGGCGATCGAGTCGTTCACCTTTGTTCGCACCCGGTCGGCGATTCGTACGTTGCTCGACCTCGCACCCAAGGAAGCGCGAGTGCTGCGGGATGGAGTCGAACAAGTCATGCCGGCGAGCGACCTTCAGCCCGGTGATGTGTTCGTTGTCCGGCCGGGCGAGGGCATCGCCACCGACGGGGTGATCCGGGCCGGTCGATCCAGCGTGAACGAGGCCGCGGTAACGGGGGAGAGCGTACCGGTCGATAAGGCAGAAGGCGACAAGGTCTTCGCGGGAACTTTGAATGCCCAGGGCGCAATACAGATTGAGGTGACCCATGCCTTCGCCGACAACACGCTCTCAAAGATCATCCACCTTGTAGAGGAGGCGCAGGAACAGAAGGGCCGCGCGCAACGGTTTATCGAACGCTTCGGCCGCGTGTACAGCCCCGCTCTGCTCCTGGCTGCCGTTGCCGTCGCGGTGGTGCCGCAACTCCTCGGTGCGGACGGCTCCGAGTGGCGGACAAGGGCCATAACGCTGCTCGTGGCGGGCGCTCCCTGCGCTCTGGTTATGAGCACGCCGGTCGCGATGGCCGCGGGCATCGGCACCGCCGGCCGCCGTGGAGTTCTCATCAAGGGAGGCATGCACCTCGAGAATCTCGGCAGCATCAAGGTGATCGCGTTCGACAAGACGGGAACGCTGACGCATGGCAAGCCCGCGGTTACCGACGTGATCCCGCTTGCCAACGCCACTGAAGACGAGTCTTTGCGCCTGGCTGCTGCCGTGGAGCACTTCTCCGAGCATCCCTTGGCGCGTGCCGTTGTGGAGGCGGCGCGTGCCCGTGGACTCGACCTGCCCGGATCCTCGGAATTCCTGGCCCTCACAGGGGCGGGCGCTCGTGCCATGGTCGAGGGCCGTGAAATCCACATCGGGAGCGTGGGACTATTCGATCAGCTCGGCGCCGGTCTCGGGGAGGCGTCATCGCTGGCGGCGCAGTTGCAGGAGCAAGGCAAGACTGTGGTGGTCGTCGGGACGCGCAGCGAAGCGCTCGCGCTCCTCGCGTTGCGCGACGAGGTGCGCCCCAACGCCCGGAAGGCGATCGAGGCCTTCCATCGGGCGGGCATCCAGCGAGTCGTGATGCTGACCGGTGACCACGCCCGGACGGCGAACGCAATCGCGGCCGAGCTCGGGATCGACGATGTACGGGCGGGCCTGAAGCCCGAGGATAAGGTGGCTGCTCTGAAAGAGCTGAAGAAACAATATGGCGGCGTGGCGATGGTAGGTGACGGTGTCAACGACGCCCCGGCCCTCGCCGAGGCGACCGTTGGTATCGCGATGGGAACTGCAGGCTCGGACGCCGCAATAGAAGCAGCCGACGTTGCGCTGATGGCGGACGACCTCGAGCAAGCGGCGTATGCACTTCGGCTGGGAGGAGGCGCGCGACGAATATCCCGCCAGAACATCGCCTTTTCGCTGACGCTCCTTGCCCTGCTAATCCCGGGCGCAGGTCTTGGGTTGCTAACCGTTGCGGTGGCCGTCACAGCTCACGAGGGGAGTGAACTCCTGGCCGTCGCCAACGGACTACGGGTTATCCGGGCGTGATGGACTCGCACGGCTTGTGAGACCGGTTCCGCCCTGCCGGGGCGCGGTGAGACCGCTCCAGGCGAGATCTTCGGGAGCCCCTAAACCCCGTCGCAAGCGTGCCTCCTTAACCCTTGAAAAACGGCTGCGGCAGGATTGTGAAACGGTTGTAAATTCTCGCCCGGGACGTTGCGATCTCTTTAACGCCGGGAAAAGATTGGCCTCGCGGGGTCGCCCGTTATGGCACTCTGGCGGGCACCAGGGCGCTCCCTGGAGTCACAGTGCAGGGGTCGCTCAGGTGCAGACGGAGACCGATCCGTGGCGGTGCTGCCCGGCCTAAGACGCCGGGCCGACGTCGCGTTTCCCGTTCGTGTAGACCGCAGGATGCTGGCAGGCATCCTGCTCGTTGTGGTATCGCTGGCTGGCGGGCTGCTCCTCTGGCGGAGCGCTACGGATACGACGCCGATCCTGATCGCAGCGAGGGACATCCCTCCCGGCCACGTCATCCAGCGCGACGACCTGACCGTTGGTGAAGCGCGTCTCGACGGCAGCCTCGCGTCGATGGCGCTGTCAGAAGCGGATCTGGACGCAGCGGTGGGCCGCACAACGAGCACAACGATCCACGCCGGTGAGATGGTGGTACACCCCGACCTCGCGGCTGGACCGGTGCTCGGCGCCGACGACGTTGCCGTCACCATCCCCGTCGTAGCCGACACTATCTATCCCGGCCTCCGGCCGACCGACGAAGTTGCCCTGCTGGCAACCCGCAGCGCCGGCAAACCAGAGAGCACGACCGTCACGCTGCTCGACCGCGCGACCGTCTTCGCCATCGGGCTGGAGCGGCGGGTGATCCGAACCACCGCATCCGACGACCCCAACGACGGCGCCACCGTCGCCAACATCACCCTCGCCGTCCCGCGTTCCGAAGCGGAAGCCATCGCCCATGCCGTCGCGAACGCGACCATCACCGTCGTCCTCCTCGCGCCCCAGGAGACCAGCTTGCAGCCATAACCCAACTCAGAGGCAACGCTATGAGCGACGCCAGCGACCGGCCGCCACGTGTCCTCCTCGCCATCGGCGACCCCGAGCGCGAGCGGCAACTCCTGACCGCGCTGCGCGACGGCGGGTGCACCATTGCCGGACGCTGCCTCGACGGCCCCTCGCTCGTTCAACAGGCGATCGCCGGGAATGTCGATGCGGTGCTCGCTTCGGCAGGCCTGCACCGACTGACAGGCGAGTCGTTCATTGCCGTGCGGGAGGCAGGCGTACCGATGGTCCTCCTCGCAGGGCCCACGGAGGCGGAGGCCTACGCCGGGCTTTCGTACGTGCTCCCAGCAGCCAGCGACGGACCGGTCGTCATAGCCGCACTGCATGAGGCCATCCGCCGTGGCGCGGTGGTTAGCCAAGTCGCAACGGACGGGCTCTCGACGCCCGAACGGGGCGAACACGGCTACCTGGGAGACGGTGAAGTCATCGCTCTGGTCAGCGGGAAAGGGGCACCCGGGACCACGACCGTTGCCATCGGTCTCGCCGCCACCCTGGGCGCGAGCAAGAGGAGCATCGTGCTGGTCGACGGCGACCTCCGCGGCGGATCCATTGGCCCCTACCTCGACCTCGATCCACGCCGTGGTTTGTCAGGGCTCAGCGCCGGGCCGATCGATCGACCGGAGCGTGTTCTCGACGAGCTCCAGGATGGACTGGGCTTCTCCATCCTCACCGGTGTCGAGCGTCCTGAAGCTCAGGAGCGCCTGGCGCCGGAGCGCATCGCCGGGGCAGTCTCCGCGCTGCAGGAGCGTTTCGACGTCATCCTCATCGACGCCGGCGAGACCCTCAGCGGCGTCACGTCGGCGGTCGGAACAGCCTTCCTCAGCTCGGCCGAGCGCGTCCTGCTGGTGACGACGGCCGACCTGCTCGGGCTCTGGAATGCCCGTGCTTCGTTGCGGTTCGTGACCGAGTCGCTGGGCGTCCCAGCGGAGGCCGTCTCCGCGATCGTCAACCGTCGCACCGGACGCGATCACTACGGCGCGCCGGAGGTGGAGCGGGCCCTCGGGATCCGCGTGGTCGCCGCAATCCCCGAGGACGTGCGGGCAGCGCGGCGCGCGCGGGCGGACCAGACCCCAATCATCACAGCCGGAGGGAAGGCTGCCCGCACCATCGCCGAGCTGGCCTCGCGACTGGCCGGCGCCGGTGACGTCGAAGCGCAATCCACCGCCGAAGAAGTGTCCGCGCTGCGCCGCTGGCGCCGCCAGCCGGCCGAGGGGAGGCGGTGACATGGCCAACCCGGCCGCATCCCGGCTCGAGCAGACGCTCCGCGACGAGGTCCGGGAGGAGCTGCGGCGCGTCGTCGAGTTCGACGCGCTTGCCGACGAGCACGATGAGGTCCGGCAGGTGGTGCGCAGGCTGGTCGATGCCGCCAACCACCGCGCGGCCTCGGTCGGAGAATCGCCGCTGCCCGACCCGGAAGGCCTTGCAAACCGGCTGGTCGACGAGATCCTCGGGCTGGGCCCGCTCCAGCCGCTGCTCGACGACGCCGGAATTGAAGAGATCATCGTCAACGGCCCGCACAGGACGTTCGTCATCGAGCGCGGCCAGAAGCGCCTGACCGACGTGGTCTTCGAAGACGACGCCGACCTGCTCCGGGTCGTCCGCCGGGCGGTCGGCCGGCTGGGACGCCGGCTCGACGAGACCAGCCCGCTGGTGGACGCGCGTCTGCCAGACGGCTCACGCCTGAACGCTATCATCCCGCCGCTGACCACGCGCTACACGCACGTGACCGTGAGGAAGTTCCTGCTCCGGGCGCGCAGCCTGGCCGACCTCGTCGCGCTCGACACGCTCCCGGAGGAAGCGGCTGCCTTCCTCGAAGCAGCAGTCGAGGCGGGTCTCAACATCCTCATCTCGGGCGGGACCGGCAGCGGCAAGACAACCTGCCTCAACGCCCTGGGCGCTTCCATCGCAGGGACGGAGGAGCGGGTCGTCACCATCGAGGAGACGGGCGAACTCCACCTTGAGGGGACCCTCCCCGACTGCGTGGCGTTGCAGGCCCGGCTGCCAAACGTCGAGGGGGCCGGCGCCTTCCCAATCCGCAGCCTGGTGAAGAACGCTCTGCGCATGCGCCCGACCCGGATCATCGTCGGTGAGGTCCGGGGCGCGGAGGCGCTCGACATGCTCGCCGCGATGAACAGCGGGCACGAAGGCTCGATGTGCACCATCCACGCCAACGGCCCGCGCCAGGCGCTCTCGAAGCTGCGGATGTACGCGATGATGGCCGAGGAGGCGCTGCCCGCCGAGGCAGTGACCGAGATGATCGCGGAAGCGATCGACCTCGTGGTCCACCTCCGCCTGGACCCGGCCGGCGCCCGCCGGGTCGTCACGAACGTCTACGAAGTGACGGGCCTCGAAGGCGACACCGTAGCCGGCAGCGACCTCTTCGGCCTCAGCGAAGGCGCGCTGCGCTGGACCGGCATTCGCCCGCGCTTTGCTGCCCGGCTGCATGGCGGGGCGTTCCCATGGGACCGGCTGGATCGCGCTCCCACCCCAGTCGGCGCCAGTCTGGACGGCAATCGGCGGGGGTTGGAGCGATGAGCATCGCCTTTGGAGCGAGATCGGAACGGATCGCGTCGCCGCGCCAGCGATTGGAACGAAGTTGGAACGAACGGGCCCGGATTGGAACGAATGGGCGCGGATGTTGGAACGGAATTGGAACTACGGCAGGCAGGATGGGGTGCTCGGGAGGTGTCCGATGCCCCTGATCCTGTCGCTCACCCTCGCCGTGGGACTGCTCCTGGTCTTCCTCTCGGCGACCACGCGCTGGGCGCCGGCGCGCCAGGAGCAGCCGCGGCGCTCGACGCTCCGGGCCTTCCTCGACCGGAATAACGCGGGGCAGGTCGGCGTGCGCGACTTCATCCTCCTGAGTGCAGCAACGGGGATGGCCCTTGCCCTTGCCGGCCAGCTGGCTCTTGGCTGGCCGATGGTCAGCGCCGCCGCCTTCCTCCTCGGTGTCACGCTGCCCGCCTGGTATCTGACCAACCGCCATCAGCGCGAGCGGACAACGATGCAGTCGGCCGTCGCGGAGGCCGTCGATTCGCTGCGCTCGGCCGTGCGCGCCGGGATGAGTGTCGAGGAGGCGCTGGCGTCGCTGGCCAGGAACGGGCCGGAGGTGCTCCGTCCACCTCTGACTGACCTTGCCCGCGACCTCCGGGTCAGCGGCTTCGAAGAAGCGATCCGACGCTCGCGCGAGCGGATTGCCGATCCCGTCTTCGACATGGTCGCCGCTGCACTACTGATGTCGCACCGGGTCGGCGGCCGCAACCTCAGCACCGTTCTCGAGGCGCTCAGCCGCTCCGTGCGGCAGACCATCCAGGTCGAGCAGGAGCTCCGCGCTCACCAGGCCAAGAACGTCCTCTCGGCGCGGATCATCGCCGCGCTGCCCCTGGCCCTCATCCTCGTCATCCGCGGCCTCAACCCCGACTACCTGGACGTGTTCTCGTCGGCGGAGGGGCAGGGGGTCCTCGCGCTCTGCCTCCTGAGCGTCGCCGTCGGCTACGCGGGGATGCTCCGGGCGACCCGTCTGCCGGGTGAAGAGCGGGTGCTGCAATGACGGCGGGGCTGGCGGTCGCCGGGCTCTTCGGTCTTGGGCTCTGGCTCGTGGTCACGAGCCTGCCGTGGGCCCGGCGCAGGCCGGACCTGGCATTCGAGCTGCGGCGCCTGTCGGCCCAGGGGCGGATCGAGATGGAAGCTGAGCGCCTGCAGGCGGGGCCATCGATGTTCGTTTCGCCGGCGTTGGAGCGGACGCTGCGCCCCGTCCTGGACGACGCAGGCAGGCTGGTTGGCCGGCTGCTGGCGCGCCTGGGCGTGCGGATGGCCGACCTCGAACAGCGCCTAGCGGTCGGCTGGCCGGGGATGACGCCCAGCCAGTTCTTCGGGCAGAAGCTGGCCGTTGGCCTCCTCTTCTTCGCCTGCTTCCCGGCCCTCAATCTCGTGGGCCTGCATCCCTTCGGGCCCTGGCCGATCTGGACCTGGCTGGCCGGTGGGTTCCTCGGCTTCATCCAGCCTGATGTGCTCTTGGAGCGGCGCGTCGCGCGCCGACGCCAACAAGTCCTGATGGAATTGCCGACCGTCCTCGACCTGCTCGCGATGGCGGCCAGTGCCGGACTGTCTCCGGAGCAGGCGCTCCTGGACGTGAGCCGGCAAATGAAGGGCGTCCTCGGCGAGGGCCTTCGCAACGTCGCCCGCGAGGCGGGGCTCGGCACCATGACCCACCCGGAGGGGCTGCGGGCGCTGGCTGCACGCGAGGGCGTCCAGGAGATCGTCTCGATGGCCGACGCCTGGCAGTCGGCGCTCGAACAGGGGCTGCCGCTGGGTCAGGTGATGCTGACGCTCGCCGACACCGTGCGAGAGCGGAAGCGCACCACCCTTATCGCCGAGGGGGAGAAGAGCAGCGTCCGCATGCTCTTCCCGGTCGCCCTCTTCATCTTCCCCGTCTTCCTCGTCGTCCTGCTCTACCCGGCAGGCGTGCAGCTGCTCGGGCTGAGCGACTGAGACGAGGCCACGCAGAAAGGAGAACCTCATGAAGCTGCTCCGACGCATCCTCGCCTTACGCACCGACGAACGTGGCCAGTCGATGGTGGAGTACGCCCTTATCACTGCGCTCATCGCAGTGGTAGCCCTCACCGCGGTCGAGACTCTCGGCGGCGGTGTTGTCGACGTCTTCGAGAGCATCACTGATGAACTGGCTGGCATCTAGGCGCGGGCACCGGTCGCCCGCGACCGGTGAGGCGGGCGAGAGCATGGTCGAGTTCGCGCTCGTGCTCCCGCTGCTTCTCCTCGTGCTGATCGGGGTCGTCCAGTTCGCGCTGGTCCACCACGCGCAGAATGTCGCGACGACGGCGGCCCAGGAAGGCGCCCGGCTCGGTGCGGCCGAAGATGGCGACGCCGTGGCCGCCGAGGCGCGGACGCTGGATGTCCTGCGGTCAGGGCTTGGAGGCGTCGGCGATGGGTTCGCCGTGACGGCCGAGGACTCGGATGAGTGGATCACCGTGACCACCACCGGCGGCTACCCGCTCATCATCCCGTGGCTGGCCAACCAGACTATCTCGATCGACGCCGCGGCGGAAATGCGGAAGGAGGGCTTCCGCAGTGGTCCGTAGACTCCGCATGGACACGCAGGAGGCAGCTGGTGAGTCCGGGCAGGCGCTCGTCGAGGCGGCGCTCGCGATTCCGGTCCTACTCGTGCTCGTCTTCGGGGTGGTCGCGGCCGGCCGCGTGGTCGAGGCGAAGATTGCGGTGCAGGCAGCTGCCCGAGAGTCCAGCAGGGCGCTGGCGGTCGCGCCCTCAGAAGAGCAGGGCATCGCGGATGCGCTGACGGTCGGGGAGAACGTCGCCGATGGCTACGGACTCGACAGCGACCGGCTCACTGTCGAGGTCGATTCCGGTGGTTTCGCCCGTGGCGGAACCGTGATGTCCGAAGTCCGCTACAACGTGTCGCTCTCCGACCTGCCGCTGTTGAGTTTCTTCGATGTAGACGTGGGCGCCAGCCACTCGGAGCGGATCGACATCTACCGGAGCCGGGAGGTAGCTGCGCGATGAACGTCGTCCGCCGGCTGCACGGTGAAGAGGGCCAGGTGCTCGTGATGGTCGCGCTGATGATGGTTGGCGTCGTGAGCGTCGTCGGGCTCGTCTCCGATGGCGGGCTGGTGTTCGCGCAGCGGCGCGACCTCCAGAACGTCGCCGACGCTGCCGCGGCCGCCGGAGCGATGCAAATAGACGAGGCCGCCTACCGCTCGACCGGTGAAGTGGTCATCGACGAACAGCTGGCCCGCGATGCGGCCGTGCTCTACCTGGACGCCGAAGGTGGTCTTGACTACGTCGTCAACGTCCTGCCGGACCGGGTGGAGGTCTCGGTGTCGAGGCAAGCAACGACCGGGTTCCTCCGTGTCATCGGCATCGATGGCGTCGAAGTGAGCGCCAGCGCGTCCGCAGAACCACGCTACGGCGTCGAGACGGCGGGACCGTAGGAGGCATGTGCATGAACGGGACGGTTGGCATTGCTTTGGCGCTCGGCTGGAGCGCGCTGATGCTCGCGGCAGCCTGCGGTGGTAGCGATGACGAATCTCCGCCAACCACGACCGCCACCATCACCTCGCCAACGGCCAACCCGACCGCTTCGCAGCCGACCGCCACTCCGGGCACCGAGGCAGAGGTGATCGCGGCCTATCTCCGTTACTGGGATCTCTACGCCGAAGCCGTTCTGAATCTCGACCACAGTGTCCTCATGGGGGCGGCGTCAGAGGAGGAACTGCAGCAGGTGAAGGAGGAGATAGAGACGTTTCGTGCACAGGGCGTTGCGCTCCGTGTCGTGATTGAGCATCGACCAACCGTCATCGAGCTGACGGACACGACGGCTACCGTGTTCGACGAGATGACGAACAACAGCTTCTACGTGGATCCCGAGACTCATGAGCCTCCGGAAGGCGAAGGCAGCGGTGAGACCCTGGTCGACACGTTCTTCCTCGAAAAGGTTGATGGACAATGGATAGTCATCCGGAGCATCAGGCAGAACTAGCCCGGGGCACTCGCAGGTGGTTGGTGTGCCTGGCGGCCGCGGCTTTGGCTCTCGTCGTTCCCCTGGCCGTGCTGGCGGACGACCCGACTCCGGGTGGTGCCGGAACGCCTCGCAGCAATTCCAAAACGGCAGCCGCCACGGTGCAGTCTGGACCGAATGGCGTAACGGTGTTCATCCGCGTGACGCAAGCGTCGCCGGGAAGTGCACCGGGTTCAACTTCTAATACGTCGGTCAGCACCGGCAACTCGCGCTCCTGCCGCATCAGCGCTCAGAACATCGGAATCGTGCTCTCGAACTCTTCCTGGTACCAGGCTGAGCAGGCAGCTCATCCCGACCACGTCTTCGGCAGCGTGAGCTGCGATGACGGCTTCTTCGCTTTCATTTGGATTCCGGTGGGCACGCCAGCTGGCGGGAACGTCCAGGTGGTTTTCGTTGACGAAGACGGCGTGGACCCGGTGGCCGTCGCCCTCGAACTCCTTAACCATCTCCCAATCCCGGATATCGCCATCGAAGCCAACCCGGCGACCGGTCTCGTCGCACTGTCGTCCTGGTTCTGGATCGATGGCTACGACGGCTCGGCCATCAGCTCATCGGACGCGCTTCCCGGTGTCACGGTTGACGTGGAGATCGAGCCGCTGGTCTACCGCTGGTCCTTCGGCGATGGGACGACCGCTGAGACGACATCACTCGGGCAGCGTTATCCCGCTGAGAGCGACATCCGCCACGTCTATGAACAGTCGTCGCTGGCGGCCGGCGGCGCCTACAGCATCACGGTGGAGGTCACATTCGCGGCCCGGTACCGCGTCAACGGCGGCGCGTGGGAACCGCTCGACCCGATCACCCGGTTGTTCAGTGATGACTACCCGGTCCAGCAGCTCCAGTCCGTGCTGACGGGGCAGCGGCAATGAGTACACGCGAGCTCGCGACCAGTCGAGGACAAGAGGCGGACGGAGGATGGCTCGGCCTGGTCGCGCTGGTGGCCGCGTGCATCGCGGTCGCGATTGGCCTCTGGGCGATGACCGGGCCACCCAGCATGCTGGCCTCGACGCCGGACTGGAGTCATATCCAGACCGTATTGACTGGCTCCCGGCTGAGCGACCAGGACGTCATCACGGTGACGACCGGCATCGCCTGGCTCGTGGTGGCGTACCTGCTGCTGTCCATCGTGGTACGGCTCGCGTTCGGCCTGGCCGCCGTCCTCACGGATCAGGCAGCATGGGCAAGGGGCGGGCTTCGCGTCACCGCCCCGCTGACGCTCCCGCTTGTACGCCGTGTGGTCGATGGCGCCCTCGCCGGGACGATCCTGGTCAGTGCCACGTTCCACATGCCGTCGGCTGCGATCGCAGCCGCGGCCCCGATCAGCAGAAGCGTCGAGGCGCCGGTTGAGAGACACGTGGCTGTGTTCGCCGAACCGGCCACCGTCCCGTCAACGGCCGCGCCAGCGGTGGCGGTGGAAACCGTCCCTGATACTTACACCGTGGCGCGAGGCGACCACCTCTGGGGCATCGCGGAACGCTTCCTCGGCGACGGATTTCGCTGGGTCGAGATCTGGAAGCTCAACCAGCAGCGCACGATGACGGATGGACGGACCTTCGTGGACCCGAATCTCATCTATGCCGGCTGGCAGCTGGAACTTCCGCAGGACGTCAGCAACGCTGAGCCAGAATCCGTCACCGAGGCCGACGGCCCCGGTGGGACGCCGGAGCCGGAACCGACGCCCGAACCCTCCCCTGTTCCACCGACCCCGGAACCCACAGCGGTCGTCCCCACGCCAACACCCACGGTGATCCCGGGTGGCCCCATCGCTCCAGCGGATGACGACGGCGCCGGGCCGGAGCTTCGGCCCTCCCTGCCATCGGTGCCGACACCCGGCGGTGGAGTCGTGGCCGCGGCAGCCGTGATAACGGTCGGTGGGGCGGCGATGCTGCTGGTGTTTCGACGAGCGCGGCGCCGGGCCTGGCACTCCAACGGACGCCCCGAACGCCGGCCAGCAGGGTCCGGCGATGCGGCCCGCGTGCTGGCGACGAGTACCGCGCTCCTGTCGGCACTGGCGGAGCTTGATTTCGCCGCCACGGCCATCGTCCTCGCCCGCGAATCCGACCGTTACCTGGAGTTCACGCTCGACTGCCCGCCTGGCGATGCCGAGGCGCTGGTCGAATCTCGCTACGCACTCGGCCGCCAGCTCGGATGCGCCGTCGATGGCGAGCTCCTGGGGGCGACGGCCGTCCGGCTGAAGCTCTCGCGCATGAATCAGCTGGCGGCGGCGCTCCTCGGTGATACAGGCGACAGCCATCAGCCACTCCTCGTGCCGGTCGGTGCTTCGGATTCCGGCATCCACTACCTCAACCTCGCAGCCGTCGGCAGCGTCCTCGTCGTTGGTGGACGGCTGGAGGGACGCGACCTCCTCACGAGCTGGTTCGCCACCCTCGATTCGCTCCATCCAGAAGGCACGATCACCGCAGTCGCGGACGAGGCTGCGGGGGCTTCCCTCAGCGACTGCCTGGGGCTGTTGCCAGGTCCAGCCGACGCCGGTCCGCCCGCGGACTCGCCTGCGGCCTTCGCCCGATGGCTCGAGAGCATGCTGTTCGCGCGCGAGGGGGACCAGGAAGCGCCTGCGCTCCTGACGCTGGTAGGGCCGAACCCCGAGCCAGCCAGCACCGTTGCTGAGATGGAAGGCATCCTTCGGCAGGGTCCAGGGCGAGGTATCTTCGTGATCGCCTTCGCCGAGTTGGTCGAGGCCGCCGACACGCGGCATTCTTTCGGAGCCAGTGTGGTCTTCGGCGAAGGCGAGCAGTCCGGGGAGCCCGGCATGATCACGCTGACCCCGCCTCAGCTGCCTCCGCTCCACCTGGAGCCTGTCGTGGTCCGGCGGCAGGTTGCGCACCGCCCTCGCGCGAATACGGCAACGCCCGTGCCTGCGACGCCCGAGTCCCCGACATCGTCAGCACCTCACAACGGCCACGCCCCATCGGAAACCTGGCCGGAGATCGACGAAGAACGGTTCGCGGACGGCTACGCGTCCACTGATGCCACCGATCTGGCAGCCCCTCTATCGTGGAACGAGACCCATCCGGAAGAGGCGGTGAGGGTTCTCGAGGAGCCGGACGCCATGCCTCCCAAGTCCGCGGACAGACAGGCATCGCTCCCGCTCGATGGCACCGACGGGGAGTCGGACAGCGAGGATGGTCCCGTGTTCCGGGCGCGTCTCTTTGGGACGTTCCGTGTCGAGACAGACGCCGGAGAGGTCGATGGCTGGTCGATCCAGAAGGCGCGGGAGCTGCTCGCCTACCTTCTCGCCCACGGCGGCTCGCCGGTCCTGCGAGATACGGCAGCAGAGGCACTCGGGCTAAGCGGAGAGAACCAGGGAGGGCACCCGCTGCCCAACGCCGCCTACTACGTCCGTCGCACCCTGAGCCGGGCAGTCCCGGATCTCGAGGGCGAGATCCTCGTCGCTGCGCGCCAGCGCTACACGCTTCGGACAGGCATCTTCCGCACAGACGTGGACGCCTTCGACGCACATCTCGCGCGGGCCGAGCGCCTCCAGGGCTTTGACGCCTTGGTCGAGTACCAGCGGGCGCTGGAACTCTGCACGTCCGATTTCCTCGCCGACGAAGACTACGAATGGGCCGACGCCTACCGGCGCGACTACCAGAAGCGGTTCATCACGGCAGCCCACCGGGCCGCGAAGCTGGCGCGTGACCTGCGTGACCCGAAGCTCGCCCTTAGCTTCTACGACGCCGTCCTGCAAAGGGACCCCATCGACGAGGAGGCCGTGCGCGAAGCGATGCGGTGTCACGCCGCGACGGGCGACCGGAACTCCGCGAAACGCCTGTACAAGACGCTCATCGAGGATCTGCGTGCGGCGCTCGATGACGAGCGAGCGGAGCCGATGCCGGAGACGACGAAGGTGCTGGAGCAAGTGGCCGGGCCGAGAGCTGCCGCGCGTTAGAGACTACGGCTCGGATCCAAGGGTGGGGACGCAGTCATCAAGCTTTCTGTGGAGCAACGAAACAAGTGAAAGGTAGTCCGCAGCGTCGTCCTCTCCATCCCAGAGGATTCTCGGTTCGTGTGCGAGCGGGTTTCGAACCGCCGCAAAGCAACCCTTCAAGAGCGTCGCGAACCCCTTGTGCTCGGATTTCTCCGTCTCCGTCCGCAGGGCATTGAAGGCGAGAAGCGGGCGATCGATTGAGAACACTTTGTCTACCAGGGCGGCCCCATCAAGCTCGACACCTGACGTCTCTCGAATTCGCTGCGCCAGCCCTTTGGTCGCTTCGAACACCGCGTGGAAGTAGTTGTCCTGCATGAGCTCGGCCCGGCAGTACTTAAGCACCTCGGGATGCATTCGGCGATCGCGAAACTTGGACTGGATGGTTCGAACGCGAGCCTCTGCCTCGTTGAGCGTCCGAGCAACTTCACGCTCTCGAAACTGTCCGTCGGCACCGTACTCGAGCCCCACGAACGCGAGACAAACATTAAGAGCCAGCCGGTATTGCTCAAAGTCGGCACTGCGCCCGACGAATCGGGCAGGAGCCATATAGGTCTGGATGAAGGCGAGAATTCGGTTAGCGGAGCGGTCTTTGGCCTGAATGGCGATGAAGACCGCGAACAAGCGCTTCCACTTTGTGGATTCGCCCGACGTGTCACGCAGTCCACAAGTCTGAAAGGCACGCGTGATGTCCGTCCCGCTCCCGCACTCACCGAGATGCCTGGCAAGCGCCTCACACTGGGCATCAGGAAAGGGTGGGACTGCGCTCACGCTGGTGACTCTCCGTGCCTGTAGAGTAGCGCCCGCTGCGGGCTGATCGAAGCTGGCGTATCAGAGTGGATGCGCCAGCGCCGCTGGGCCACCTCGGCAGCTTGCCTCCGAAGGCGGCCCGCAGGCGCGACCGACGCACCCGACCACACGAACGTGGCGTAGGAACCGCGTCACCTGCTGTCCGGAAAGCGAGCGAAGCTGAACCGCCACGTATGATGTAACCGCGGGGACTGCATGGCCAAGCTTGAGGAACTCCTACCGAACGCCGCGGTGAGCGGCCTATTACCCGATCGTCTCGTAACGGTGGTCGGCGTCCAATGGTTTGGGTCGGACGCTCTCGAACTCACCTACAAGGATCCGGCCGGCAAGGTCTCCAACGAGCTGTTGTACAGGCACGACGAGGCACGGATCGCGATCGCCGACATTGGACGCCCGTGGGCCTTCGATGGCGATGGACACCTGCTGCGGCTGGTGTCCGAGGCTCACCGCATCCGTCTGGCCCACCTCTTCGACCCGCTCCTCGCCGTCCACACATCCCTCGTGGACCCGCTCCCGCACCAGATCACGGCCGTGTACGAGGAGATGCTGCGCCGCCAGCCCCTTCGGTTCCTCCTGGCCGACGACCCCGGCGCGGGCAAGACCATCATGGCTGGCCTGCTCATCAAGGAGCTGATCGTCCGTGGCGACCTCAAGCGTTGCCTCATCGTCTGTCCCGGCAGTCTGGTCGAACAATGGCAGGACGAGCTCTACCGCCGCTTCAACCTTCCCTTCGAGATTCTGACGAACGACAAACTCGAGGCGGCCCGAACAGGGAACTGGTTCGTCGAGAACGACCTGGTGATCGCGCGTCTCGACAAGCTGTCGAGGGACGAGAACGTTCAGCAGAAACTCCAGGCACCCGACTGCGGGTGGGACCTCGTCGTCTGCGACGAGGCCCACAAGCTGTCCGCGACTTACTTCAACGGCGAGGTGAAGTACACGAAGCGGTACCACCTCGGTGAGCTCCTTGGAACGTTGACTCGGAATCTCCTGCTCATGACTGCCACGCCACACAACGGCAAAGAGGCGGATTTTCAGCTGTTCATGGCGTTGCTCGATAGCGACCGCTTTGAAGGGCGTTTCCGCGACGGTGTGCACGCATCGGATGCTTCGGACCTGATGCGCCGGATGGTGAAGGAGAAGCTGGTCAAGTTCGACGCGACGCCGCTCTTCCCGGAGCGGATCGCACATACCGTGCCGTACAAGCTGTCCGAGCAGGAGGCACGGCTCTACAAGGAAGTCACCGACTACGTTCGCGAGGAGTTCAACCGAGCCGAGGCGCTCCAGAACGACAAGCGGACCGGAACGGTTGGATTCGCGCTCACGATCCTCCAACGGCGTCTTGCATCCTCTCCCGCTGCCATCCACGAATCGCTACGGAGGCGACGCGAACGGTTGGAAGCGCGCCTGCGCGAACTTGAACTGCTACAGCGCGGGGCCGCGGCCATGTCACCGCTGACCGTGGCCGGGCCACTCCTGGACGCAGACGATCTCGATGACCTGGATGACGCTCCGGATGACGAGGTAGAGGCGGCTGAAGAACAGGTCCTCGACCAGGCGACCGCCGCCCGGACGATTGTTGAGCTCCAGCACGAAATCGACACGCTCAAGCGCATCGAGTCGCTCGCGCTGAGCGTTCGGCGAAGCGGTGAAGACACGAAATGGAAGGAGCTATCGAGCCTCCTTGGCGAGATCTTCACGCCTGCCGCCATCGCGAATCACTTTGCGGAGGAGCGAGCACCCTACGACGGGCAAGCCATTGAGCCTCCGAAGTCGTCGCCTGCCCAGAAGCTGGTCATCTTCACGGAACACCGGGACACGCTCGCCTATCTTTACGAACGAATTTCGACGCTCCTCGGTCGCAGCGAAGCCATCGTCCAAATTCACGGCAGCATGGGGCGGGAGGAACGGCTGAAAGCCCAGGAGGCTTTCCGGCACGATCCACACGTGCAGGTGCTCCTCGCCACCGACGCTGCTGGCGAGGGCATCAACCTGCAGCGCGCCCACCTGATGGTGAACTACGACCTGCCGTGGAATCCGAACCGTATCGAGCAGCGATTCGGGCGGATCCACCGGATCGGGCAGACGGAGGTCTGCCACCTCTGGAATCTCGTGGCCGATGAGACGCGGGAAGGCGAGGTGTATCGTACGCTTCTCGCAAAGCTCGAAGAGGCCCGGGGAACGTTGCACGGGCAAGTGTTCGACGTTCTCGGCAAGGTGCATTTCGCGGGAGCATCGCTTCGCGATCTGCTGGTCGAGGCGATCCGCTACGGCGAGCGGCCAGAGGTGCGGGCACGCCTCACGCAGGCAGTCGAAAGCGCCTTCGACCCCACCCACCTTCAAGAACTGCTCGAAGACAACGCGCTCGCGCAGGACAGCATGGATGCGGCACGCGTGCACAAGATCCGCGAGGACATGGAGCGGGCGGAGGCGCGGAGGTTGCAGCCCAACTACATCGAATCGTTCTTCCTTGAAGCGTTTCGGCGCCTCGGCGGGACCATCCGAGAGCGTGAATCACGACGGTTCGAGATCACGCACGTCCCGGCACCGATCCGAAACCGGGATCGCACCATCGGGATCGGCGAGCCGGTGCTGTCGCGATACGAACGGGTGGCATTCGAGAAATCGCTCCTCGCACCCCAAGGCCAACCCCTGGCGGCGTTCGTCTGCCCGGGCCATCCACTCCTGGATGCAACACTTGACCTGACGATCGAGCGCCACCGCGACCTGCTGCGGCGTGGGGCGATACTCGTGGACGATCGTGACCTCGGTGAGCAGCCGCGCGTGCTCTTCTACCTTGAGCACGCTATCCAGGACGGGAGCCTTACGAGGGCAGGCGAACGGCGAGTCATCTCGAAGCAGATGCTTTACGTCGAAATCGGGCCGAACGGCGACGCCCGTGGCCTCCAGTACGCCCCCTACCTCGACTACCGTCCGCTGCGCGAGGACGAACCCGGTGTCGAGCAGATCCTCGACCTGCCCGAGTGCGCGTGGATCAAGCGTGATCTCGAGCAGATGGCTGCCGGCTACGCGGTGGCAAACGTGGTACCCGGTCATATCACGGAGGTGCGTGACCGGAGGTTGGAGCTGATCCGGAAGACCGAGGCGGCGGTGAAGGAACGCCTGACGAAGGAAATCAACCATTGGGATCACCGGGCAGACGACCTCAAGCTCCAGGAGCAGGCAGGCAAGACGAATGCACGTCTGAACTCCAGCGAGGCGCGAAAGCGGGCCGATGGGCTTCAAGCACGCCTGGAAAAGCGCCTCGCCGAACTCAAGCGCGAAGCGCAGCTCTCGCCATTGCCGCCGGTGGTGCTCGGGGGCGTGCTGGTGATTCCAGCTGGGCTCGTTGCCCGGCTTACCGGACGACAGCTTTCTGAGGCGCAGGCCGCCGTGGATACGCAGCTCGTTGGCGCCCGTGCGAGGGCGATCATCATGGAAGTTGAGCGGCAGCTTGGCTTCAAGCCAGTAGATCGCGAGCACGAAAAGCTGGGCTACGACATCGAGAGCCTCGGACATGACGGGCGCGTTCGCTTCATCGAGGTCAAAGGACGCGTCGCAGGCGCCGATACCGTCACGGTGACCCGCAACGAGATCCTCTATTCCCTGAATCAGCCCGAGACCTTCATCCTCGCGATGGTGCAGTTCGCGCCCGATGGCGGTCACACCGTCCACTATCTGCACAGGCCTTTTCGCCGGGAGCCGGATTTTGGGGTGACCAGCGTGAATTACGACTTTGCCGAGTTGCTGGCGCGAGCGGGGGAGCCTGGATGACGCCGCCGCCGCTCTACTACGAAGCCGTGAAGAAAGCAGCTGCCGAGCGGTGGGACAAGCTCGAGGCCGACCCAGATCTTGCCGGTCCGTGGCACCAACTCTTCCGGCAGGTGCAGAGTCCCCGTCATGTGCTCTCCGAACTCCTCCAGAATGCCGACGACGCTGGGGCGACCAGAGCGAGCGTGACTGTCGACGAGGAAGGATTCCTGTTTGGACATGATGGCCAGGATTTCGAGGAGGACCACTTCCGATCGCTCTGTCGCTTCGCCTACTCGAACAAGAGGCACCTACACACGATCGGCTTCCGAGGCATCGGCTTCAAGAGCGTATTCAGCCTGGGCGACATCGTACGCCTCAGTACGCCATCCCTAGGAGTGGAGTTTCACCGC
Organism: Dehalococcoidia bacterium; assembly: GCA_023382755.1. Taxonomy (GTDB): domain Bacteria; phylum Chloroflexota; class Dehalococcoidia; order Tepidiformales; family Tepidiformaceae; genus Amarobacter. The sequence goes on along the minus strand of JAHDWR010000001.1, from coordinate 40,608 downwards.
GACCGCTTCACGGAGCCACATTGGAACGGCTCGACGTCTGGGGATGGGCGGACGATCATCAGTGTCGACCTCAAAGACGAAGGTCGTCGCAAGGAGGTCGAGAAGAACCTCCGGGAGTGGGTAGAGAGTGCCTACTCCTTCCTGTTCTTCAAGTCGCTCCGCACGTTGGAAGTGGAGGGAGCGGTAGTTAGTTGGGACCGAGACCGTGCCGGGCCTGTCCCGCGCTCTGAATGGCTCGGGCTTGGTGGAGGGTCACCTGAGTATCTGGTCATCCGCTCCGAACCAGGGGAGTTTCCGGAGGACGCCGTTAGCGAAGTCCGTGACGAACGGGGAGCGAGTTCAGACTTCGACCTGCCTCCCTGCGAGGTGACGCTCGTCCTTGGAGCCGCAGGACGATTGTTCGTTGTATTGCCCACCGGGGTCCGGCCCGACCTTCCATTCGCAATTAACGCCCCCTTTGTTCAGGACCCGGCACGGGTTGAGATCAAAGACCCCTCCATCTCATCGACCAACCGCTGGCTACTGGATCGGGCCGGACGACTGGCCGCGCAGGCAATGTTGGATTGGCTCAACCGGAGCGACCTGTCAGATGCGGAACGTACCCGCGCCTACGACCTTCTTGTTGAACCACCCGGCGGTGACGACTCCATCGAAGAAGCATGCCGGGCGATCGTCCATGAGGCCTTCCTCGATGCGCTGGGCAACAAGCCTTGTATCCTCGCCGACAACGCTGGTCTGGTCTCGCCGGACGCGGCCGTCGTCCTGCCGGTGGAGTTGTTCGACATCTGGTCGACAGCCGAAGTGACCAAGATCCTTGGGGTTGAAGATAGATCCCCGGTCTCGCATGCGCTGAGCGATGCAGGCAGGAAGAAGCTCCGCGACTATTTCAATCTTGATTGGTGGGACCGCTCCAAGGTCGCTTCTCGCCTGTCGGCGAGCGCACCCCCTAAGCCGAAGACGTGGCGGAGGCTCCTGGCACTATGGGCATTCCTTGGTCCCGAGTTGGGGGGGCCGGCGTGGCGCGACGCAAGAGGGCGCGTTCGCCTGTCCCCAGTGCCTGGATCGCCTGTGCTACATCCCGCGGCCGAACTCGTGCGCCTCGGAGACAAGCGCCTGCTCAACCGCGAGGAGGACTGGCAGTTCCTCAGCGAATACGTTGACGTGCTGGACCCGAACTGGCCCCGTTACCTGAGGAAGGCTGAGAGCAGCGGAGACGAATCCGCCATCCCGCAGATCGAGCGCGCGCTCGACCTCCAAACTAAGTTGGGGTTCGACTCCGCGAGCACGCCAACGAAAGTGTTTGAGCGCTTCGTCGGCCTGTTCACGGCCCGGGGCGAGGACACCCGAATCACAACCTGGGTGCGTATCGCCGAGATCGGCGCCGCCCTTGGCGCATCACCGCCCTCCTCGTCGTTCCTTGTCACGCGGGACAGGCAGCTACGGCTGCCAACCGAACTCGTCTACAACACCGACGGTGGTATCACCGGTGACCACCCAGGGGCATGGGTTGATTCCCACGTGTTGCACGAGTTGTACTCGGGGGAACGAGTCTCGTGTACCCCTGCGGACTGGGACAAGTGGATCTCTGCCCATCTGCAACGTATGCCTCCGATCGCCCCGCGCCCGCGCAGTTATTGGAACAAGGCCGACCTCGAGCTGGAGCTTCGCAAGCGTGGCCATGGAGAACCGGTGTCTCCGTCGTACAGCTACCCAGACTTCAGGTTGGAAGACCATGACTTCGAGGCTCAGTTCTGGGCCCACTGGCACTCCATCGCGGAGTCTGACCCACAGGTCTGGGAACGGGTTCTCAAGCGAATCCTCGCCGGGGGCCCGACCCGGCCCGAGACGCGCGAATGCCGCGTCACCGAGATCGCGCGGAACGGTTATCGGCGAAGCCTCGCCGTAAAGGGAGTTCCGGCGGGTTGGCTCGCCAAACTCCGCGAACTGCCCTGCCTTCGCGACACGAAAGGCTTCCTTCACACGCCTTCTGAACTACTGTGTCGAACGCAGGAGACAGAAGCGCTTCAGGGCGTCGAGCCGTTTGTCCATATTGAGCTGGACACGCCTCAGAATCGTGAGCTGCTTGTCGCACTCGGGGTGGGGACGAGACCGAACAACGCCGAGATCATTCTCCGCAAGCTCCGGGCACTTTCCACCGCAGAGCAACCCCCTGTGATCGAACTCGGCAAGCTCTATCAGGCGCTGGACGCCGTAGCTGCTGCGATGCCAGCAGTCGAACTGACGCAACTCCAGCAAGCGCTCGCATCCGAGAGCCTCATCTTCACCACTGAGGCTGGCTGGGTCTCCAGCGCAAATGCCTTCCGATATGGGGATGAGGCTGACGCACCGGAGGCGCCGCTCGTGCTGGCCGAACTCAGGGACCTCCCCCTCTGGTCCCGGCTAGGTGTCGCCGAGCGGCCAACGGCAGAAATGGCACTCGGCTGGCTGTCCAACCTTCCGACTGGGACGCGCCTTCCGCCAGAAGAAATCAGGCGCGTGAGGGCACTCCAGCAACGTTATCCACAGCGTGTCTGGATTGAATGCGACCGATGGCTAACGCTCAGTTCGAAACTCGCCCACACGTCTGACCTGAAGTTCGCCTCGAGCATGCAGAGCCTGGGCACCTACGCGGATCTCCTCAGCTGGGTCCAGGACGCGACCGCTAACTTTCAGATGTTGGGCACGTCCGTGCTCGCCGGTGAGCCCTTCAGTCACCTACCTACCCTCACGTCGAGCATCGAGGAGCGATTGAGCGAGCAAACGAGCGCCGGACGGGACTTGCCGCAGCCATGGCTGAGCGCCCTCGCCGAGACGCTGACGCGGGTCCGGCTCCCCGACGAGGTTCACCAGGCGGCAGTACGGGAACTCGCCGAAGTCACGGTCGAGAGCCGGGTGCTGTGTGTGGATAGCCTGAAGACCCAGCGCTACTTGGACGGAATGCCCGCCGGTACTCCGAGGTCGACGTCGGCTATCTGGGCCGACGATTGCATCTACGTGCTGAACCTTGCTCCGGCCCAGCTCATGAAACCGCTGACCGATGAGATAGCGCGCCGTTTCGAGCCCTACGGGCTAGAAGACACGATCCGGCTCTGCTATCAGCGCGACCCAGGATTTGTCCGTGACTACCTTGACGCCAACTTCGAGTTCGATCCGGCGCCTGAAGGCGAGCAGGGGAGCGCTGAGTCCGGTGCAGAGGGGCTGATCGCCGACCAGGCCGAGTCCATCCTCCGACCTAGTGCGAGCGTGATGCCGTCGAATCATGCCGCGGAGTCAACGCTTGTCGATGATGCCGGCAGCCACGACGAGCAGCCCGCGCCACTGGTGGTACCGGCAGATGATGGTCCCTCCGCAGAGCCGGAAACAGATAGCACCGACGACGCCACGCGTGTTGAGACTCGGACACAACGCACAAGGCTCACACAACCACCGCACCCAAGTCTCATGGAGCGACTCGCTCGCAGCCTTGGCTACCAGCCGGATAGTGCCGGCCAGTTCCGGCACCCGAACGGGATGCTGTTGCGACATGTGCCACAGGCCGTGTTCCCCTGGGAGGAAACGTCACCCGACGGGACACTGGAGAAGTGCTACTGGTCGAAGGAGGTGCGTTGGAAAGAAGAGCCGGTTGAGCTCGAAGCCGAGGTATGGAACGGCTGCATTCAGGATCCAGACGGCCGCGCGCTCGTTCTCGAAGGGCCAGATGGGGAACCAGAAGTCGTCACCGGCGATCAGCTCCGCAAACTCCAGACGTCTGGCCTGCTTCAAGTTCACGCCGCAAGCTATCGGATTGTGATCGCCCATGAGTGATTCGGAGCCCACCAAGCCTGACCACGAGCGCTCCTTCATGAAGGACCACTTCCGACAGCTGCTCACGCTGGCAGGGGAGCCGACGTAGCCAACCTGAGGGGACGAAATCGTGGCCGAACGAGACGACCTGCTCCAATCCATCGCAACAACCATCGCGGACTACCGCGACGGCGAGATCGATCGACCCACCCCAGAGCACGTCGACCGCTGGGTGAGTCAGTTCGATCGGGCGGTCCGGGTCCCCATCCTCAGAGAGCTCAACCATGTGCTCGACAAGACGTACATCACGCGCGACAACGTCAGCGAATTCCTGGCAAAGCTCGTGGTTCACGAGCGACTCACCGGCGGCCAGGCGGCCGATTTCTGGCGCGGGATCCGGGTCCTCGACATTCAACAGGGCGGCAGCAGTCAGCACGACCTGCTTACCTTGTTCGACCAGCGTCTCAGGGACGAGTGCGGATTGGCGGTGGAATCGTGCGGCGAGACACCGAGTGCGTACGTGTACCTTGACGACGGCATCTTCACAGGCAACCGCCTCAAGAATGACGTAACTGGGTGGCTCGCCGGACTGCCGCCAGGACCGGCCAAACTGGTTGTCATCGTCATCGCGTGGCATGAAGGCGGCCGCTACTACGCCGAAACGGAAATCAAGAAGGCGGCAGCGGCGAGGGGCGTCGATTTGGCGGTGGACTGGTGGCGCTGCCTCGCCATCGAGGACCGGAAGGCGTACATCAACGCCTGCGACGTGCTTCGCCCGCGGGAGCTTCTAGACGACCCTCTCGCTCGGGGGTACGTCGCAGCACTGACTTACCAGCCGGTGTACAGGACGGCGGCCGGCGTGGGGCCCGCCGGCTTCTTTACAGATGAGGAGGGGCGCGCGCTCCTAGAGCGCGAGTTCTTGACTGCGGGCCTTCGGATCAGGGAGCAATCCCCGCACCTGAACGAGTATCAGCGGCCGCTGGGGAACATGGTTCTCCAGAGCCTTGGTTTCGGCTCGCTTCTGGTCACCTACCGCAACTGCCCGAACAACGCGCCTTTGGCACTATGGGCAGGCGACCCCTGGTACCCCTTGTTTCCCCGTCGGACGAATGTCCGCCCGGTCGACGAGGGATTCGACCTGAGCGCCTTTCTGGACGACCTGTGAAAGATCCCGGCACCAGGACCTACCGGCGCGAAGAGTGCGCAGTCTTCCGCAAGACCACCGAGCGGTTCGGAGGCCTTTCCAACATGGCGGCCGGATTCCCGCTGGAGCTCAACGGGATTCGCATCCGGACCTCCGAGGCTCTGTACCAGGCGTGCCGTTTCCCGCACAGGCCAGAGCTCCAGCGGATCGTCCTCGCCGAAGCGAGCCCGATGACGGCGAAGATGCGGACCAAGCCGCATCGCAAGGACACGCGACCCGACTGGGACGAAGTCCGCATCACCATCATGCGGTGGGCGCTGCGAGTGAAGCTCGCGCAGCACCCGGAGAGCTTCGGCCGACTGCTCTTGGCGACAGGAGATGGCGCCATCGTCGAGGAGTCTCGGCGGGACGAGTTCTGGGGAGCCAAGCCGCAGCCTGATGGGACACTTGTTGGCGCGAACGTCCTCGGGCGACTGCTACGTGAACTCCGAGATGACTTGGAGTCTGGAAAGCTCTCCGCCGGTAGCATCGTGGTGCCACCCGGCCTGCAAAACTTCGCGCTCTGCGGACGGCTGATCGAGCCGATGCAGGTACACGCGGAGCGCGGCCCGATGGTCGTGGCGCCGGCCGCCAGGCTACGACCGGTCCAACAGCCGCTAGCCGCAGCGCCTGCCGCGGTCGTCGCTCGCAAGAGTCCAAGCCCGACACCTCGCGTGGGAGCCACGCCGATCGCTGGAGATACGCCCGACATGACCATCACCCGCAAGAAGCTGATCGAGGTGGCGCTCCCGCTTCCCGAGATCAACGACGCCTCGGCCTACGACAAGATGCCCGGAATTGGGCCACACCCCAAGGGCGTGCATCACTGGTGGGCAAGGCTACCTTTGCCCGCAGCCCGCGCCGTGCTATTCGCATCCCTCGTCGATGATCCAAGTGGTCACCCCGAAAAGTGGCCTACGGAGGACTTGCAGGACCAGGAACGCGAACGCCTCTTCGCGGTATTACGCGAGATGATGGGGAAAAAGCTGCACGAGCATCCGGAGGTCTATGCGGAAGCACGCAAGGAAGTCCTCCAGCACGCTAGTGGTGCACTTCCACGGGTTTTTGACCCATTCGCTGGGGGTGGATCGATCCCACTCGAGGCGAACCGTCTTGGCCTGGAAGCCATTGCCGGAGACTTGAATCCCGTAGCCGTGGTGCTGAATAGATCGAACCTGGAGCTTGCACCCCGGTGGTTAAATTGTGCGCCGGTCAACCCAAGTGATGGGAAGACACTAGCAGGCGTGAGCTGGCGCGGCACTCATGGTCTCGCGGCAGACGTTCGGTATTACAGCCGCCTTATACGGGAGCGGGCCACGAGTCTGGTTGGGCATCTGTATCCCCGTCTTGAGCTCCCCGACGGGCAAGCGCGTGGCACGACCAAGGTCATTGCATGGATTTGGGCTAGGACTGTCGCCAGTCCGAACCCGGCCGCTCGGGGCAAGCACGTCCCGCTCCTCTCAAGCTTCATGCTGTCGACGAAGCCGCGAAACATGTCATGGCTTGAACCCCAGCTCGACGCGTCTGCGCCAGACGGATGGCGGATGTGCGTGAAGGCCGGGACGTTGCCACCCGAGCGACTCGGCCCGGCTCGATTGGGTACCAAGGCGGGCAAGGGCCAAGACTTCCGATGTCTTCTGACCAACACGCCCATCCCCCGTTCGTACATCCAATCCGAGGGGAAAGCCGGCAGGCTGCGACGACGGCTGGTGGCCGTCGTCGCGGAAGGAACCCGAGGGAAGCTCTACGCTGACGCGCCTTCTAACCATGAACTAGCCGCCGCCTGCGAGAGCGATACGATTCAGGAAGCGCGGGACACGTTTCTGGCTGGGTCACTTCCAACGCGTGCCGAAATCACCGGCGGGGTTTGCACGGCATACGGCCTGAGAACGTGGGGCCACCTCTTCTCCGATAGACAACTAACCACGCTTCTGGCGATAAGTGACCTCATCAGAGAGGTTAGTCCTCAAGTGCGCTCCGACGCGCTAGCAAGCGGACACTCCTCCGACTTGGCCGCAAGCTATGCTGCGACCATTTCAACCTACTTGGCGTTCGCGCTCGACCGTTGCACCGATTTCAACAACAGCCTGTGTCGATGGAATTCGAGCAATGAAAAGATCATGAATCTATTTGGCCGTCAAGCTCTTCCAATGGTTTTCGACTATGGCGAGGCGAACTTGCTGGGAGACTCCGTTGGCGGTTGGACGACATGCTCAGAATACGTTGCAGACTGCATCACGACGCTCGGTGTTGGATCCGTACGTGGCGTAGCCACTCAGCTTGATGCCTCAACCGATATCAGTGAGGCTCCTGGGCTTATGGTGAGCACGGATCCGCCATACTACAACAATATCAGCTATGCGACGCTATCCGACTTCTTCTATGTCTGGATGAGGCGCACACTGTGGGACATACATGCCGACCTTTTCAATACTCTGTTCACGCCCAAGGTGGCCGAGCTTATAGCGTCACCAGACAGGTTCGAAGGAAGCCGCGAGAAGGCGAAGCAGCACTTCGAGCGTGGATTTCGTGCTGCTTTCACGGCGCTTCGGGAGCGCATAGACACACGCTTCCCGCTGACAGTCTATTACGCGTTCAAACAGGAGGACGAGGATTCTGGGACCATCGATGAGCAGGACCCGGTTGAATCTGTGGACTCTATCACTGGGTGGGAGACGTTGCTCGAAGCGCTCCTGTCGGCCGAATTCCAGATCACCGCGACATGGCCGATCAGGGCATCTCAGAAGTGGCGCATGGTCTCTATGGGGGCCAACGCTCTCGCGTCTTACATCGTGCTTGCCTGCCGGCCGCGCAGCGACTCAGCACCTCAGGCAGATCGGCGATCCTTCGTCGCGGAACTAAAGCACGAGCTCCCCGGAGCCCTTCGCCACCTCCAGCAGGGCAACATTGCCCCCGTCGACTTTGCGCAAGCGGCCATCGGGCCGGGGATGGCGGTCTATTCGCAGTATTCGCGGGTGCTCGAGAGTAGCGGCAAGCCCATGAGCGTCCGAGCGGCCCTCTCCCTCATCAACCAGACTCTCACTGAAGTGTTGTCGGAGCAGGAAGACGACTTTGATGGAGACACGCGCTGGGCAATCTCGTGGTTCGAGCAGAAGGGATTTGCCGAGGGCGATTTCGGTGAGGCGGAACTGCTGAGCAAGGCGAAGGTGACGTCAGTCTCGGGGCTACAGCAGGCTGGCGTAATCCAGTCGAAGGGAGGAAAGGTCCGGCTCTTGCGGCCGGACGAGCTGTCTTCGACCTGGGACCCCACGACCGACAAGCGGCTTACCATCTGGGAGATGACACATCAGCTGGTGCGGGTCTACTACCATGAGAAGTCAGGTGACGAGGAAGCAGGGCGCCTCCTCGCTCAGATGGGAAGTCATGCCGAGATCGCGCGGGAGCTTGCATACCGGCTGTTCGACATCTGCGAAAAGAAGAAGCGTTCGGCCGAAGCCCAAGCGTACAACGCCCTAGTCCTCGGCTGGCCGGAGATCGCGCATTTCGCACGGGAGGCGCTTCTTACCAAGGCCCAACAGCCGCGATTGATCGGCGAGGAGTAGCACCATGGCCATCACGAACACTGAGCGCGTCGGCAAAGCGCTGGACCTGTTGCGGGATGGCCTGCGGCCCTTTGTGGAGCGCGAGGTGAAGTCCCGCTACAGCGGCAGCGCCGCCGACCAGATCCGCGACATCCTCAGTGACACGCGCCTTGGCGGCGACCGGGCCGACCCACTCAATGACATCGCGGTGCTGCTGGTCGTGATGGACCGCCTCTGGGGCGAGGTTTTCCGGCTCACGCTGGGAAGGGCGGAACGCAGCCTCGTCAACGAGCTCATCGACATCCGGAACAAATGGGCGCATCAGAACGCTTTCTCGGGCAATGACACCTACCGGGCGCTCGACTCCGCTTCTCGGCTCCTTACCGCTGTTTCAGCCTCGCAGGCCGAAGAAGTCGAGAAAATGTCGATGGAGCTGCAGCGCGTCCGCTTCGATGAGCAGGTCCGCAGCCAGCAGCGGCGCTCGGCCGGAACGGTCGTCGAAACACAGGCAATCAGCAACCTCAAGCCGTGGCGGGACGTGGTGACACCACACCCGGACGTGGCCTCGGGGCGCTACCAACAGGCCGAGTTCGCCGCCGACCTCTGGCAGGTCCACCTCGGCGAAGGCTCCGACGACTACAGGAACCCGGTCGAGTTCTTCCGCCGCACGTATCTGACGGTGAGCCTCAAGCAGATGCTCACGGGCGCGATCCTGCGCCTCTCGGGCAACGGTAGCGACCCTGTCGTCCAGCTCCAAACAAACTTCGGCGGAGGCAAGACTCACTCGATGCTCGCGCTCTTCCACCTCTTCTCCGGCGCGAAGCCGAGCGAGCTCGCGGGGATCGATGCGGTCATGGCGGATGCCGGCGTGACCGAGCTGCCACGAGTAGCGAAGCCGGTCGTGCTGGTCGGCAACAAGATCTCGCCGGGTAACCCCACGACGAAGCCGGACGGGACGGTCGTGCGGACGCTCTGGGGCGAGCTCGCCTGGCAACTGGGCGGACGTCCCGCCTTCGACCGCATTCGTGCCGACGATGAGAACGCCACAAACCCGGGTGACCGGCTGCGAGAGCTTCTCGAAGAGTACGGACCGGCACTCATCCTCATCGACGAGTGGGTTGCCTACGCGCGCCAGCTCCACGACGCCAAGGATCTGCCGGCTGGCGACTTCGATACACACTTCACCTTTGCGCAGGCACTGACCGAGTCGGCGAAGCTGGCCGAGAACTGCTTGCTCGTCATCAGCCTGCCCGCTTCGGACACGGGCACCTCCCCACATGCGCAGGCGGACGATATCGAAGTCGGCGGTCAGCGTGGCCGCGAGGCGTTACAGCGGCTCCAAAATGTCATCGGCCGGGTCGAATCGTCATGGCGTCCGGCCAGCGCCGAAGAGGGCTTCGAGATCGTGCGCCGGCGCCTGTTCCAGTCTCTCGAAGGGCCGGAGAAGTTTACCGACCGGGATACGGTGGCCCGCGCCTTCGCCGATCTCTACCGCACACAGCATCAGGAATTCCCGCCCGAGTGCCGCGAATCAGACTACGAGCGGCGAACCAAGGATGCCTACCCGATCCACCCGGAGGTGTTCGATCGGCTCTACGGCGATTGGTCGACGCTGGTGAGGTTCCAGCGCACACGAGGCGTCCTGCGACTGATGGCGGCGGTCATCCATAGCCTCTGGGAGAAGGGCGACCGCAACCCGCTCATCCTGCCCTGCAACATTCCCATCGACGACCCGCGGGTGCAGTTCGAGCTGACACGCTACCTGCCGGAGGGTTGGGTGCCGGTAATCGAGCGGGATGTGGACGGGTCCAACGCGCTGCCATTGCGGATCGATGGCGAAGTGCCGAACCTGGGCCGCTCGCATGCAACGCGCCGTGTCGCGCGGACCATCTACCTCGGCTCGGCGCCGACGGCGGAGGCCGCACATCGGGGTATCGAAGACCGGCGAATCAAACTCGGGTGCGTGATGCCGGGCGAGTCCCCGGCCATCTTCGGCGATGCGCTCCGGCGGCTGAGCGCTGCCGCGACATACCTCTACGCGGACGGCAACCGCTATTGGTACTCCACGCAGCCAACGGTCACAAAGATGGCCGAGGATCGGGCAGAGCAGCTGAAGCGCGAGCCGGACAAGGTCTCGCAGGAGATCGAGCGACGCATCCGGATGGATGTGGATGACCGGAAGAACGGCTCCAAGGGCGATTTCTCTCGCGTCCACCCGTTTCCGCAGTCCGGCTATGACGTGCCCGACGATACAGACGCGCGTCTGGTGGTTCTTGGTCTCGACCACCGCTACAGCCGGGAGAACAACCTCTCGGAGCATGCAGCCAAGGCTATCCTCGAAAGCCGCGGAAGCGCACCACGAGGCTACCGCAATACGCTTGTGTTCCTCGCCGCCGATGCAGTTCGCCTCCAGGACCTCGACGAGGCAACCCGGCGGTTCCTCGCGTGGGACTCGATCCTCGCGGAGCGGGTGCAACTGGAATTGGATCCGAGCCGCGTGAAGCAGGCAGAGACCCAGAAGGCGGCCAGCGACAGCGCCGTGAATGCGCGCATCCCGGAGACGTATCAATGGTTGCTGGTGCCCGTGCAACCAATTCCCCCAGCGCCGGTAACGTGGCAGAGCATCCGCCTCTCCGGACAGGACCGGCTGGCAGCACGCGCCAGCAAAAAGCTGCGCAGCGACGAGTTGCTCATCACCGGCCTCGGCCACACTGTCCTGAAGAAGTACCTGGACGACATCCCGCTCTGGCGGGGCGACCACGTTGCGATCCGCCAGCTCATCGAAGACTTCGCGCAGTACACCTATCTCCCACGGCTGCGCGATCCCGAGGTCTTGCTGGAAGCCATCCGTTCCGGCCTTCGCACGCTCCTCTGGACGCAGGACTCGTTCGCCTATGCAGAGAGCTTCGATGAGGCGAGCAACCGGTACCGTGGCCTTCGCTGCGGGGAGGCGGTCGACGTGTCGCGCCAGAATGACGCGGGTCTGCTTGTGCGCGCGGAATGGGCGCAACTCCAGCTCGAAGAGGACGCCGCCAAGGCTGCCGGCGCGACTGGACAGGGGGGAGCCGCTGCGACGGCCGCTGCCGGACACGCTTCCGGGCCGGGTACGCCTGGCACCTCCACTTCTACCGGTGGTCCGGCGACGCCGGCGGAGACGAAGCCCAGGCGCTTCCACGGCACGGCATCACTCGACCCGAGCAGAGCCGGTCGCGACGCGAGCCGCATCGCCGACGAAGTCATCGCTCACCTCGTGGGGCTGGTAGGCGCGGACGTCCGCGTGACACTGGAGATAGAGGCCGACATCCCGGACGGCGCGCCTGACAACGTCGTGAGGACGGTGACGGAGAACAGCAGGTCGCTGAAGTTCACGAGCCAGGGGTTCGAGCGGGAGTGAAGCCAAGCGGCTACTCGCACGGTTGCGAGCGATGCCGAACTTGCGAGCGACTTTCTGGCACTGCCTCCTTCATCTGTGAGCGCGCGAGCTTCTCGCAGGCCGAGCCCGCATACTCACGCACCAAACAATGAGCCCACGTCGAGCATCGCCAACTCTCACCCCCACGGAAATCGCCGAAGACGATAGCTTGAGGTCGCAGTTCATGCGACAACTCATCACCGCGTCGAGCGGTGAATCCCAAGTTGCCAGCCGTCCCACGACGCCTCGGGTACTCGTACAGTTCTGGGACGCTTCAGCCATCCCCGACGATGTGCAGGAGTGCCTGGACAGCTGGGCACAACTTGAGGCTGCGGGATTCGAGCGGACGCTGTTCGACGACACGTCAGCGCGGCACTTCATTGAGGATCACTTCAGCGAACGGAACGTCCGGGCCTTCGCCCGCTGCAGCCACCCCGCCATGCGTGCTGACTACTTCCGGCTGTGCTTTATGCTCCGAGTCGGCGGACTGTACGTCGATGCCGACGACGAGTATCGCGGAGCGGATGTCGAGCCGCTGATTGGCAGCGGACAACTGTGGCTCCAGCCACTGTGCTACGACATCGCGTCGGACTCGATGGTCGACGTGGCGCGTGCGCTAGTGGACAGCGCGGGCACGGCGCGGATCTTCTACGTCAACAACAACCCGCTCATCGCCGGGCCAGCGCATCCGGTGATAGCGAGAGCTCTGGAGCGCGCAACGGCCCTCCTGCTCGCGGCAAACAGAGCGAACCGTGACCTGCAGTCGCTGACCGGGCCGGGCAACCTCACGGCAAGCCTGGTGAGTCACGCCGCTCAACAACATGCGGACGGCAAAGCGCGGGACTTCGAGATGCTCACGAGCTGGGACGCTGTGGCGGTCAGCAAGTGGCCGCTCGCATACCGAGCCGACGGGCGCAACTGGAGGAACTGGGTGCGCGGCGACGGAGAGGCGGACGGCTCATGAACAAACTCTCGTCCGCGGACTTCCGGCAGAGTCTTCTTCATCACGGGCGGCTTCGCCTCCGAGTGTTCGACTGGCGCCGACGCGCAGCCGTGTTCTCGCGCAGCAACGAACCCGGTGTGTTGCGTCGCATCTACGTGATCAACCTCGACCGGCGACCTGACCGGTGGCAGCGCGTCAGGCGAGAACTAGACCGCTTTCGCGACCGGAACGATGTACGCCTATCGGCGATTGCCCGACGGTTCTCTGCCGTTGACTCACGGTATATGGAGGCGACGCCTGGCCCAGCCGTATTGATCCCGCGATTCACACTGGCTGACCAGCTCACCGTTGACCCGAACCCGCTGCTACGAATCGATGACGACTCGCGCGCTCGTGTGATCGAGATGACCAAGCAAGAAGTCGCCGTGGCACTCTCCCACATCGAGGTGTGGAGGCTGATTGCCAACGGCGACGTCCCCAGTGCACTGGTGCTCGAAGACGACGTATTCATGACCTACGGCTTCGCCCGCGATCTTGAGGCAACATGGTCGTCGCTTACGCACCCGGGGACCGATGAGCCAGACTTTGACCTCCTCTACCTGGCTTTCAAAGAGGTCGGCAACGCTTCTCCTGTCCGCAAAGGGGACGGCGCGCGCAGGCTGCAGCAACCAGGCATATGGGAGGCCTCCGCCTACGTTCTGAGTCGCGAAGGCGCGCGGAAACTGCTCGATGCGCTGCCCGTCTACGGCCCGATCGACCTCTGGTTGAACATGCAGTTCAGACGGTTGCGTGCGTACATCGCGGCACGTCCGCTCATCGAGCAGCGTATCGATGAGCCGTCCACCAATTCATACTCCGTCCTGCCCGTACTCGCCCAAGTGGGAGCTATTACGCGTGAGAAGCCGCTCTTGCCGACGACCAAGCGACTGCCCGGGCCAGTGCTTGCCTTTGGCGAACAGGGCTCCGGACTGACCGCGCTTGCCGTCGCACTGTCCATGCTCGGCTACACCTGCTGTAGCGACTTAGACCGATTGCCAGTACCCGAAGGACAGCGTCTGCTCCGGGGAGAGCGAGGACGGTTGTTCAACGCCTACGTCAACGTTGGCTCGCTCTCGATCGAAGTACTCGAGCAGATCGCCAAGGCGTCTCCTAGCGCCTGGTTCATCAGCACGGCGGCGGATCAGGTGCTGCCTCCTGCTGTTCACGACCGTGCCCTTCGGTTCACGCCTGAGGTGCAGGACAAGTGGGCGGCGCTCAGCGAGTTCCTCAACACCGACTATCCGGCCTTCCCGTATCCGACCGACCGCGAACGTGGCTTCCGCGCCGTTCGCCAGCGGATGCCATTGCACAGCGCTCGGAACTCAACCAATCTGAAGTCCGATATTGGGCCGTGGATCTTGAGGCCAGACAGCGAGTGGCGCGGCGTCGCCGTCGAGACGGCTCCCGCTTCGCGCACGTCATTTGTGCGCGTTGATTGGGCCTCCGGCGACAAGCTCGACGATTCAGCGTGGAAACTCCGCGACGACACGTTCCCGAGCAACATGGCGCTGTTCACGCCAGCGAACGTCAGCCAGCACGAAGGCCACGCGCTGCTGACTCTTCGTCAGGAGCAGACGTCTGTCCGCGAGCTCACGTCGGGAGCGATCGCGAGCAGCGTCTCCTATCGCTATGGCAATTTCAGGGCTGAACTCCGTCCGTCCGGCGCACCGGGACTCATCACCGGTATGTTCCTTCACCGAAACGGTCCCCGCCAAGAGATCGACATCGAGTTCCTCGGCAAAGACACCAGCAAGATGCTCGTCAACGTGTTCTACAACCCTGGGCCCGTGGGCACGAGGCTTGAATACGGCTACCGCGGCACGCCAACCCTGGTCGATCTCGGATTCGACGCCGCCGCCGACTTCCATACGTACGAGATTGATTGGCTACCGAACACGATCCGCTGGCTTGTCGAAGGCGAGGTCGTCTACGAACGGATGACGTGGGATCCCACGCCGATCCCCAACCAGCCGCTTCAGTTCAACCTTAACCTCTGGCACTCGCGATCGAAGGAGTTCGCCGGTGGTCTCGCACCAGGGCACCTTCCGGCGTCTGCGAGCATCCGGTCGATCGAGGTCCGTAGTACCGCCTGCGCGGAATCCAACGAGCCGGCTGTCCCCGATGCGATCCAGGCGGGACGCGGTAGTCGGCCGCACAGACAAGCGATTGGCACTACGACAGCCTGTGCTTGCTCTAGCCAGGTACCAGAGCCTACCTGAGCGGCCCATCGTCCACCGAGACGTCGGCTTCCTTCGACTTTGTCTCCACGTCAACGAGCGCGGCCCGGACCTTACAAACGGTTCCGTGCGTTGGGCGATGTTCCGACCTGAGAGGCCTCGGGCCTTCGCTGGACTGAGGCCTCGTTCGCCGATGCCGAGAGCTTGGGTGATGCGTCCGTGTCGGGCCTTCCCTGCGGCGAAGCGGTTGGAGTGTCGCACCAGCATGCCGTTGGTCTTCTTGAGCGTGCCGACTGAGCACAGCGCCAGCTCGAGGACGATCGCCGCCAAGGTCGCCGGCGCGATTGTGCACGGGCCACCGCAGTCCCATCCGGTTTACGTCGTGGACGATATCGAGTCTGAAGAGATGCTACTAACCAAATATGCGATGCTCGGACTGCACCGAGCATCGACCCATGCTGCGTCGCGAGGAGGACTTCAACACCGCTCGCCGCGCATCTAACCGTCGCCGTGCCACGCCACGCCGAATGGCGCTGCAATCGTCGGCTGATGCCTTCCGATCCCGGCGCGCGCGATGTATTAGAAGGCATGAGGGCCCGTCCGGACGGGCCGCAGAGAGGACCCGCGCCGTTGAAGGACAGCCAGTCGCATGGCCCCGGGCCTGTCGAGCCCCTCACCCACCGCAATGCCGACGATGAGCTGTACCAGCGCAACTCGGCCGTCGAGCAGCAGATCGCCGCAGCATTGGCCCTCCGGCCCGAGCCGCTTCTGGAGCGGGTGACGATAGCAGACGCGGAAGGCGACGAGTACCTCCAAGAGGAGTGCCTGGTCTACCTGATCCGGCACTACCACCGCATGGGCGAAACGGGTCTCGTGAGCGACCTGTCAGCGGCGCTGCTGCGCCGCTGCGCCAAGCTCATCGACGGCCACCTGAGTCGGCTCGGCGGCGAGGCCGCACGCGATGGCTACAACGACGTTGTGGAGAGGCTGTTCGCGCCGATCCTGGACCTCGACAGCAATCGCGGCGACTTCCTCCAGGTGCGGTTCTGGCCGGCCTTGGAGAGGCTGGCCGTCCGCGCGTTCAACCAGCAGCTCACGCTGCATAAGCGCGACCGGGCAGCGGTGTCGTTGTCCTCGCTCCCCGGCTACGACCGCGACGGCGACGAGGAGCCTGAGTGGGTGGCACGGCCGCGAGACCACGACGCGGTCACGTCGCCCTCTGGGGAGATGGGCGTGATCAACGACGCGCTGATCCGCGACGCGCTGAGTCGCATCGATGAGCCCTTCCGCTCTGCGTTCCTGCTTCGTCATTATTTCGATTGGCCGATCGAGCACCAGGACCCGGCGGTGCGGACGATCAGCCGGCATTTCGCCAAGGATCCCCGCACCATCCGCAACTGGCTTAAGAAGGCCGAAGAGTCCCTACAGACATGGCGAGGAGAACAACGATGAACGACCCACAGGAGCGTCAGACCCTGGCGGACGTACTCGACGCTTTTATTGCGTCCGGGGCCGGTCCCGAGAGCCCATTGCTGGCCGAGTGGATTCGTCGTTACCCGCAGTACACGCACGAGCTGACCGAATTCGCGGCGAGCTGGAGCCTCATGAGGTCACTCCCGCCTGCACTCGACGCCGATGAGGTCGACGAGGAGACCCTCGTGCTGCGCGGTATGAGCGTCGTCCAGAACCTGCTGCATAAGCAGCCGCAGACGCAGACCTCGACGTCGGCGTTGCTGCCGTTCGAGAGCCTCGTGGCCGAAGCGCGCTCCCGCGGCCTCGTGCCCCGCGAATTCGCCCGGGCCGCAGGAATCGGCGACGGCCTACTCCGTAAGCTCGATCGCCGGCTAATCCGCTACGCGTCGATTCCGCACGAGGCGATCGAGGTGCTCGCTGCGGTGATCCAGCGCCAGACTGAGAGCGTCGCCCGCTACCTACAGCAGGGACCGACATTCGCCGCGGCGGCGCAGCACCACGCTGAGCGGGCGCCGGAACTGGCGGAGCCGGAGGACTTCTTCGTAGCAGTTCGCAGCGACCCGACGATGACAGACGAACAGCGCGCCCGATGGCTTGCCTTCGCGCACCGCGAGGGCCGCTAAGCGGCGCACGGATAATAGAGCGAATGGGGACGGGCCACTGGGAGGAGTTGCGGTGGGAGGCGCGGGCGCGGCGCGCCGAAGTTCTGCGTGGGACTGGGGCCGATCCCTCGGCCGAGGCGCTCCTCGCCGCAGCCGACCGGCTGACCGGGCTGACGCGCGTTGGCCTGCCCGCCGGCGACGCGTTGCTGGATGGCGGCGAGGCGGCACTCGACCTCGACATGGATACCATCTGGTTCAACAGAGACACCGAGCCCAGCCTGGCGCGCTTCTACCAGGCCCACGAATATGGCCACTATTGGCGGCACCGCGAGCACACTGTCTGCGGCGAGGTGGATGCCGACCCCGAGGCGACCGAGGAGGCCGTCCCGCTCGGCGTTCAGCGGGTCGAGGGCTACGGCCCTGCGGAACGGCGCGAGCGCGAGGCGAACGTCTTCGCCCGCGAATTCCTGCTGCCGACCGACGCGCTGCGCGTGTGGTACGAAACGGAAGGGCTGGGTGCGAGCGGCATCGCCGCCCGCGTCGGGCTGCCAGCGGGCATGGTGCTGCAGCAGCTGGCGCGTGCGCTGCTGACGCCGGAGATCGTCGAGTCGGTCAACGCGCCTGCGGAGGAGACGCTCGAGCTGGATCCGAGCCAGGTGGCAGCGGCCCACGCCCGCCGCGGCCCGCTGCTGCTCGAGGCCGGGCCGGGGACGGGCAAGACGCGCACGCTCGTCGGCCGCGTCGTGTTCCTGCTCCAGCAGGTCGTGCCGCCCTCTGCGATTCTGGCGTTGACTTTTTCGAACCGTGCCGCCGAGGAAATGCGGACGCGTGTCGCCCTCGCCGATCCATCGGCGGCCCCGCACATCTGGATGGGCACCTTTCATGCCTTTGGGCTGGAACTGCTCCGCAAGTACGGCACGCACCTGGGGCTGCCGGCCCGCCCCGACGTGCTAGACCCCGCCGACGCGGTGGCCCTGCTCGAGGGCCTCCTGCCCGAGCTGGAACTCGACCATTACCAGAACCTGTATGAGCCGACCCTTTACCTGCGCGACATTATGGCCGCCATCTCGCGCGCGAAGGACGAGCTCGTAGGCCCCGCCGAGTACAACGCGATCGCGCAGCAGATGCGAGACGAGGCAGCCGACGCGGCGAAGGTCGAGGCGGCGGACAAGGCACTCGAGGTGGCCCGCGTTTACACGGCCTACCAAGCGCTGCTCGACCGTGAGCACCTGCTCGACTTTGGCGATTTGATTTTCAAGGCAGTCACACTGCTGCGGACGCACACCGACGTGCGGGACGCGGTCCGCCGGACCCATCGCCACGTGTTGGTCGACGAGTACCAGGATGTCAACCGCGCGAGCGGGCTGCTGCTGCGCGAGATCGCCGGCGCTGGGGCGGGCCTGTGGGTAGTAGGCGACGCGCGGCAGGCCATCTATCGCTTCCGCGGCGCAGCGCCGGTCAACATGCGTCTCTTCGCCGAGGATTTCCCGGGCGCCAAGGTCATGGCGCTGGGGCGGAACTATCGCTCGCAACCGGCGAT
The DNA here is from genome assembly GCA_023382755.1 of Dehalococcoidia bacterium. Classification (GTDB taxonomy): domain Bacteria; phylum Chloroflexota; class Dehalococcoidia; order Tepidiformales; family Tepidiformaceae; genus Amarobacter. The sequence goes on along the minus strand of JAHDWR010000001.1, from coordinate 21,914 downwards.
CCTCCGCGTCTTCGCGGGGATGGCGCCCGGCATGCGCGCCGCGCGCGGCGCCGCCTTCACGCCGTGGGAACCCGCACGCCCTGACGGGGCCAGTCGTGTGCTGATGCAGGTGGCCGACGACCTCTACGGGGAGGGAGACGGCCTGGCGCGGGAAATTGAGCACCAGCGAGCGGCCGGCATCGCCTACGGCGCGCAGGCTATCCTTTGTCGCTCGCATGCCTACCTTGGAAAGATCGCGGAGCAACTCGAGCGCAACGGGGTCCCAGTCCTTTACCTCGGCGACCTCTTCGAGCGGCCCGAGGTCCGCGACATGCTTGCGCTTGTGGCTTTGACCTGCGAGCCGGACGGGCGGGGCCTCGTGCGAGTCGCCCGCTTTCCCCAGTACCAGATCCCGCTGTCCGACGTGCGCGTTCTGCTGAAGCTTGCTGGCGATGGCGGCGTCCCGTTTCCGCGTGCGCTCGAACTTGCCCAGGACGCCGACAGCATCTCGCCGCGTGGCAAGGAGGGAATCGCGCTCCTGGCGCGGCACGTTGACGGGCTCTGCTACGGCAGCCGGCCCTGGACGCTGTTGTCGCGGTACCTGTTCGATCGCGGCGACTACCTACGCGCGGCGCTGGCCGACGGCTCGGTGGTGGGACGGCAGCGCCTCCTGGCGCTGTACCAGCTCCTTCAGTTCGTGCACGAACAGCGCCCCGCTGTGCCGGGCGAGCCGCGCGAGCCGAAGAGGCGTCTGCTCCACTACGTGCGCCGGCTGGAGATCTTCGGCGAAGAGAAGCAGCTGCGCCAGGTGCCCGGCTGGGCCGACGGGTTGGACGCGGTGCGCCTGCTCACCGTACACGCCAGCAAAGGCTTGGAGTTTCGCGCCGTTTACCTGCCGGCCCTCGGGCAGGGCATCTTCCCGTCACGGCGCCAGGCTCGCCCTTGCCCCGCACCGACGGGCATGCTAGCGGCGTCCGGTGACGACCACGACGAGGAGGAAGAGTGCCTGTTCTTCGTGGCGCTCTCGCGCGCCCGCGACGTGCTGTGCCTCTCCCGCGCCCGGCGGTACGGCAACCAAAACAGGGGACCGTCCAGCTTGGTCATGGCCATCAGCCACCTGCTGCCCACCCACCCCGATGGTCCGGTGATATGGCCGTCGAACGCCCCGACGCCGGTGCCGGTGCCCGACCCACCGCCGTCCCCCGTCGCCTGGCCCGTCCAGGCAGTCGAGCTATACATGCGCTGTCCGCGCCAATTCTTCTACGAGTACGTCCTCGGCCTGAGCGCCAAGCGCGAGGATTCGGCTTACCTGCAGTTCCATGTTTGCGTCTACCAGGTGCTCCGATGGATGTCGGACGAGCGCGAGGCAGGTCGCCCAGTTGACGAGGCGGCGGCACTGGCGCAGCTGGCTGAGACGTGGGAGGCGCAGGGCCCGCTCGATCACCCCTACGAGATGCTGTACCGCCGTTCGGCGGAAGCGATGGTACAGCGCGCCGCACGGCGCCCGCTTCACTCCTACGGCCCTGCGGCGCGGCCCGAGTGGGAGGTGCAGTTGCGCCACGGACGAGTCGGATTCACGCCCGACCACGTTGAGGCGCTGGAAGACGGGTCCGAGCTCGTCGAGCGCCTGCGCACCGGTCGGCTCACGAAGAGCGAGCTGGATAAGGAAATCTACGCGCTCTACGTCGTCGCTGCGCGCGAGACGCCGCCGCGCGTCCCGCGGCGAGTCCAAGTGCGCTTCCTTTCCACCGACCAGGTCGAGCCGGTCGAGTTGAAGCCGAAGACAATCGAGACACGTATGGCCCACTATGATGCCGCCATCGTCGGCATCCTGCTCGGGGACTACGCGCCACAACCCAGCGAGCGCGTCTGCCCGCGCTGCCCACACTACTTCATCTGCCCGCTGGCGGAAGACGCCTGATCCGCGGGTCGGCGCAGGTCCGCACGGTCGGAGATCCGGTTCGGCACGATTGCGGTTATTGACGTAGTAGGAGTGGCGAGGTAAGCCCCGGTGTTAGCCGACGCGTCCCGCCCTCACTACGAATCGCCCGCCGTGGCGGGTGGAAGGACAGGGACGTGACCCATCAGAGCACGCGCGACGAGATCGAGCTGTTCCTCCAAGGCGAGGGCATCGCCGACATTACGCTGGTGCTGGTGCCCCGCGACGGCACCGCTCAGGACATCATTACGGCCGCCAAGGCTCACGGGCTGACCACCCCCGACGGCGAAGCGCTCGTCTCTATCGAGGATGCCGACGAGCCGTTGGCGCCCAACGCGCGCCTCGACGCCGTCGGCATCGTCCACCGCGGGCGGGTGCACGTGCACCGCTGCCGCCGCGTGGCCGTGTCGGTGAACTTCAACGGCGACACGACAGGTGAGGATTTCCCGCCGTCCGCCACGGTGGGGCGGGTAAAGAAGTGGGCCGTCAGTAAGAAGGCGTTCAACCTGCAGAGCGTCGACGCCACCGAGCACGTGCTCCAGATGTGCAACTCCAGCACGCGACCCGATGAGGACGTGCACATCGGAACGCTCGTCACGGCGCCCGACTGCAGACTCTGCTTCGACCTGGTCGCCAAGCAGCGCGTCGAGGGGTAGGCAATGTCCGGCACGGCTATGGGCCCCGACGAGCGGGTCTTCCGCATGCATCTGGAGGCAGGTCCATTCCAGAGCGGCGTGGAGCGCGGGCGGTGGCGCCTGATCTCGCTCGCCTGGCCGCACGCGGTGATCGCGATCTCGGCGGCCGAGCGGCCGGGCGGACCCACGGAGTATGCGCTGCGCTTCGAGCTCACCAACTACCCGCAGACGCCACCCACTGCCCAGCCGTGGGACCCCGAGCGGCAGGCTCCGCTTGCACCCGCGTGCTGGCCCAGCGGGCGGGCACGCATCCCACCGGCCTTCAACCCCGGCTGGAAGGGCGGCCAGTGCATCTACCTGCCGTGCGACCGGCTCTCCATCGAGGGCCACGACGGCTGGCGCAGCCAGCACCCCTCGATGCTCTGGTCTCCCGCCGGCGACATCACTCAGTACTTGAGGATCGTCCATGACCTTCTCACTTCGAGCGACTATTCGGGCCCTCGCGGCGCCTGAGCACCGCCTAAGCTGCCCGACCGCGCTCTGGCGGGACGGCCTGGCCGAGCTGGCCCGTCGCGGAGAGGGCCGCCACGAGAGCGGGGCCTTCCTGCTCGGCCGTCAGGATGGCCAGCGCCGGCGCGTCGTGCGTTTCGTCTACTTCGACGAGCTGGACCCGCTCTGCCTGGACACCGGCATCATCGTCTTCGACGGCGCGGGCTTCGGCCCGCTCTGGGCGCTCTGCCGTGAGGCCGAACTGCGGGTCGTGGCCGATGTGCACACCCACGGGGGGCGCGGCCCGGCGCGACAGAGCCACCTCGACCGAGAAAACCCGATGGTCGCCCAGGCCGGACATGTCGCACTGATCGTGCCCGACCTCGCGCAGCGCGCCATCACGCCGGCGGGCTTGGGCGTCTACCAGTATCTCGGCCAGCACCAGTGGCGCGACCACAGCGGCCCTCGCGCCGGGCGCTTCTTCTACGTGGGGCTGTGGGGATAGTACGAGGACAACGATGGGCGAAATCATCCGACCTGACCAGCTGCACAGGCTGGTCAAGCTCGCGCTCGATACGGGCGAGGCAGCAACGATCCAGGATGCAGAGCGGCTGTTCGCCGGCTACCGCCTTGGCCTCGCCGTGGGGCCCGACGCCGCCGCCTCGCCCACGCTCCAGGCGGCGGTGCTAACCGCCCTCAACGCCAGCCGTCGCGGCTTCTTGGGTGGTGTGTCGGTCGTCGGCTCGCTCGACGTGCCTCTGCGCGTCCCTTGGCGCAACTGCCGCACGCTGGCCGAGGCCGTGGTCGACTTGTATGGCAAGATCTCGCCGGCGCTCGACCCGGAGATCCCGCGCATCGTCTTCGGCGATGGGGACGTGGGTAGCGCTGGGGCGTTCGTGATGCGGGCGACATTCCAGGGCTGGACAGGGGGCGTGGTGCCACTCGACGACGGGCGCCGGCTGGCGGAGCGGCAGGAATGCGTGCCGGCCGGCGTGCTGGCCGGGGCGCTCGGCGTGTCCGAGGCCTTTCAGCACATGCGGGGCGGCAATGCCGCCGCCGGCCGCCGACCGGTGGGGCTGTCGTTGTGGCGGCCCGAGCGAGAAGTGGACTGGCTCGAGGGCGCCGAGTGCGGCCCGCTGCTGACGCGGTTGCCGACGCGCGCCTGGCTGATCGGTCTGGGGCACCTTGGACAGGCGTTCCTCTGGGTGCTCGGCCTGTTGCCATACGCAAAGCCAGATGATGTCGAGCTGGTGCTCCACGACTACGACACTCTGGTCGAGGCGAACGACAGCACCTCGCTGCTCACCACTCGTGCGCTCCCGGCCGAGAAAAAAACGCGGGCGATGGCCCGCTGGTGCGACGCCCGCGGCTTCCGCACGACCATCGTCGAACGCCGATTCGCGGCCGACTTCAAGGTGTCCATCGAGGAGCCGAACGTGGCATTGTGCGGCGTTGACAACGCGCTGGCGCGGGCCGCGCTCGAGGACGTCGGCTTCGAACGCGTGATCGAGGCGGGGCTCGGCACAGGCACGCAGGAGTATCTCGCATTCCAGGTCCATACCTTTCCGGCCACGCGCTCGGCGCGGTCCTTGTGGGGCCGCGGCGGGAGCGCCGTCTCAGCAGAGTCGCTAGTGGAGCGCCCGGCGTACCGCGCTCTCGCCGTCGAAGGGCTCGACGAGTGTGGGCTGACAACGCTTGCGGGCCGCACGGTCGGCGCACCGTTCGTCGGCGCGGCCACCGCTGCGATCGTCGTCGCCGAATTGCTTCGAATGGTGCTGGGTGAACAACGCTATGAAGTCATCGACGCCACCCTACGGGCCTTGGAGCACCGCCAGGCCGTGCGAGTCGGGGCCGAAGCACCGTTCAACCCTGGCTGGACCGAGGCCTCATAGCTCGAATTGTTGACTCCGGGTGTGTAGTCTCCGACCCCGCCGGTCCAGACTGGATAGTCTTGGCGCGCGAGCTGGGGAAGATTCGTAGGCGAGGCAGTGGCCGGCCATGGAATCTCCTGCCGGTGCTCCAGCCCGCTCGATCCTTTGCTCATAGCGCCCGCTTGGCCAATCACGGTCTCAGTGACGGTTCGATGCGGGCGTACCGCCAACCCCGAGAGCTGGGGCGGTCTCAGCTTCGCTCCGGTTCGCCCCTCATGACCCAGCCTTGCACGCACTCCGATGTCGGGAGGCAACGCTCGATTCGAGCCGCAGACAGCGAATGACCGAGCCGACATTCTACACTCAACCCTGCCAGCGGTTTCGGTCACCGGCGGGACATCTACGCCCCGATCGAATCCTGGATCATCCCCGCAATCACCCTCGCCATCAGGACGATGGAGAATCCGACCAGGGCGTTGACGATCGCCGACTTACCGCGCTCCATCTGGTGAGGGCTGCCGGCAGCGCTCATGTACAGGAATGCGCCCCACATCACGAAGAACGCGGCCACGGCGGCGCCGACGCCCATGCCAATGTTGAGCAGGTTCTCAAAGAGGGTGTTGATCTGTTCCATCACGTCGGCCTCCTATCTGCCGGTGTTCTCAAGGGGTTCTTCCGACCGCAGCCGGAACTCGGCCACGAGCCAGCGGCCGTCGATGCGAAGCAGCCGGCAGGTCACGTGCTGGCGGAGCCGCTGCTCACGCAGCTGACCGGTTGTGGCGTCGACGGCGCGGCGGGTCTGTTCGGTGGTCGCTGACACGGTCGCCTCGGTGTCCGAGTAGGCCGTGACCTGGATCGTGACCGTTCCGGTCACCATGGTCTGCTGCTGGCCGAGAGCGTTGGGATCGACCTGTGAGGCGGCGACCGCGTCGTGTACGTCGCCGGTGGTGAGGCTCAGCAGACGCTCGCGGTAAGCAGCCGGCTCGCGAAAGTCGAAGGTCCCGTAGGCCTCGACGAAGAGCCGGGCCGCTTCTTCCACCTCGCCCATATCCTCGCCCTGGCCACGCAGACGGTTCGCGCCCTGCCAGCCACTCACGATGGCGATCACCAGCAGGGTGGCGGCGAGCCCGCCGAGGATGACCATCACGCCACGTCCGCCGCTCATGCCTGCGGTCCTTTCACGGGGCGGGCGGCGCCGGCGAAGTGGCGACTCCAGTAGTCGTTGTCCAGCGACACCTCTTTCACGAACTCGCCGGGCTGTGTGGCCATGATCACGACGCCGTTTCCGGCGTAGATGCCGACGTGGGTGATGCGTTCGTGGGAGGGGTAGGTGTTCTCGTAGAAGAGGAGGTCGCCCGGCTGGAGGAACTCCAGCGCGACGGGCATCGTCACGTTGAACTGTGCTTGCGACGTGCGCGGCAGGGGGATGCCGAGCTGGGCGTAGATCCACTGGGTGAGCCCGCTACAGTCGAAGCTCTCCGGCCCCGCCGCGCCCCACACGTAGGGCAACCCGAGCCGGGATCGCGCCAGGGCGACCGCCTGCGCTGGGATGCCCGCCCGGTCGAGGTAGCCGTAACTGGTGGCGATGCTGAGGATGTGGTCCACGTAGGACCAGGAGTGGTTGTACGCGTAGAGCGCACGCCGGAGGTCACCGGGCGCTCCGCTGCCGAGCAGGAGCTGCGCAGCGGCGGGTAGGCAGTCGTGGTAGTTGAAGGGGTCGGCCACGCCGTCGCGGTCGCCGTCGACTCCGTAGTAGGCCCAGGTCGCGGGCATGAACTGGCAGTAGCCAAGGGCGCCGGCCGAGCTCGGGCCCATGTTCGCGCCGAAGCCCGATTCGACCTTGGCGATGGCGGCGAGCACCTGCCAGGGGATGCCCGTCGCAGCAGCCACCTGTTGCATCACGGCCAGGTGGTCGGCGGGAATCTCGGCGAGGGCCGCGGCGGAAGCTGGAGACTGGGCGATGCCCGGAGTGCCGCCAAGCGCGGACATGACGAAGAGCATCGGTGCGAGCATGACGACGCCGATAACGCCCGCGACTTTGAGTCCCTCGCTACCGACGCTGCCGAAGATGTCGCCGGTGGGTGGGTTCGTGTTCACGGCGTCCTCCTAGGCCCTTCCCGCTGCTGGCCGCGGAGCAGCCCCGCCACCACCGGCACCAGCGGCCCCGGCGCCGCCCGCCGCAGCGCTAGCGCGACCCGCTCCCGCCATCGCGCCAAGCGCGTGGGTGGCCATCGCGAAGGTGAGGACGTTGGTGATGCCGGCCTGGCTGCGGGCCGAGCGCAGGAGCGAGGGGACCTTGAGGGTCAGCCAGCAAACCGCCAGACCGAGCAGCATCGTCAGAAGGGCGTTGGAGACACTGCCGGGGGTCAGCTCGACCATCAGCGCAGTGCCGAGCGCCAGGACCATGACCTGGACTGTCTGCTGGAAGACGGTGATCACGAAGAGGTCGGTCCACCAGCGCGTCCACTGCTGGGTCTGTGGCAGCACCCAGAGCAGCGCGGCAATTGGCCCAAGGACGATGAGCATCGCCAGCAGGGCGAGGCGCATCAGCATCTGGAAGACCAGGAGGATCGCCACGATGCCGTAGGCGACGGCGGTGAAGATGAGTGCCAGGCCCTCCTGCGAGGGTGTGGCCTGGTCGTACCCGGGGAGGCCGACGTCGCCAACGCCGGCGGCGAGGGCGTTGTTGATGTCGATCAGCATCCGCGCGAACTCGAGCGTCAGGTTGGCGGCGAGCGCTGCGAGGATGACGCGCGGAAGCAGCTCCATCGCCTCGTGGTAGGGCGACCTGGTGTGCTCCTTAATGATGACGTTGAAGCCGCCCCACATGACGACGACCGCAAGCGCGGCGTTCACGATGGCGCGGGAGAAGTCGTAGAGGCTGCGGACGGTCGGGCTATCGTAGGTGCCTTCGGCAGGGGTGCGCGTGACGAAGTTGAGCGATGAGCCTCCCATGCCCAGCGCCCAGTCGACGAACCCGCGGATCGCCTCCAGCATCGCCTGGCCGATGAGCGTGAACACCGCGTTGACGATGTCCTTCGCCCAGTTCACGGGGTTGAGGCTGCCGGGCAGCCAGTCCAGGGGGTTGGGGATCAAGTCCGTCGGGTCGGGGATCGGGAGGTCGACCAGCGTATCCGGCGGCGGCTGACCTTCCGGGCCAGGCTGGCCGGGCGGGACCTGTTGCGGGGTTGGCGCAGGCGGGCTGTTGAGGAGAGGGATGCCGGCCGACGACAGCTCGTCCAGCGTGTCGTCGGCCTCCTGCGCGCTGGCGGAGGCTGCTCCAACCACCAGTGCGCCGGCCAATCCCAGTGCAAGTACGGTGAGGGCGAAGATGCGCATATCTGACTCCAGCGGCCAGGAGGCCGTGATGAGTCAGACTGCGAATTGGCGTTCCTTCAGCGTTCCAGGATTCGGAGGGGGCTATTCCAATCTGGGGGGTGTCTGTTCCAATTTCGCTCTCGTTTCGTTCCAACGACCCGTCGCCACGGACTTCGGGAGCCCCAACGACATGCTGACGTTTGTTCAACGCCGATCATGCGGCGCAAGGCGTGCCCGGCAGCCCGGCCTCTGGGCTCACGCCACAAGCCCGACGTCGAATCGTGCACGTGTCAGCGCCACGTACAGCGTCCTAGCGGCTTCCTCTGCTTCATTTAGACCCTCGCCCAAACGAACAAGGTCCGTTGCAGGTAAGAGGAGCCCAACGTTGTCCCATTCGCGCCCCTTGGCCTGGTGAATCGTCAGACCCGGAACAAGGCGACCGTCCCATCTTGAACGAGCGGCGAGCATGCGGAGTCGATCCGCCTGCTCTTCCTCCGCGTCCGCGGCCAGCGCCCGAGGTCGCCGCACTCCGAGACTCCGTATCGCGTCTCGAAGTTGGTTCAAGGTTCGTCGAGCGGCATCCTCATCCCCGCGCGGAAGAGCCTCCATCACGGCGGCCAATGCTCGCCCTCCCTCTCGAGTGTAGAGTGGTAGGTCAAGACCGAGTAGAATGAGCGCCTCGTTCAGGAATATCGCGCGCCGCCCGAAGGTTGCCCAGGTCAGCTGATCGAGCAGGATGATCGTGGCCGCGTCTGTTTGATTGCGGATCGCTCCGAACGAAAGTGGCAGCGTCCCGGCCGGGCCGTTCCAGAGTTCCTGCCACCTGTGCGCCAAGACAACATCGTAGCTGTCGATCGAATCCAGCCCCACGCCCGCCCCAGTGCGAAGCGCCGAAGAGAGGGCCCGCATTTTCTCCGTCTTGAACCGAAACGACTGAGTCAAAGGGAGCGTTCTGAAGCCGAGGCGGTCAAGAACCTCACCCACTAGATCAGGCCTGGCACCGCGGAAGCCGTAGAGCGCCTGCCAAGGATCGCCAATGAGCGTCACGCCTGCTCCGATCGCGGCTGCGATCTCGACCAACTGAAGATCGAGCTCATTGGCATCGAACACCTCATCGACCACGAGGTGCCGAGCGGCTGCGAGAAATCCGCTCGCAGCCTCGACTATCTCCGGCCGGCGCAACGCTGCTGCGAGCACGTCTCGCAGATCCCCGTGCGTACATAGGCCCTTCTCGAGCAGGGCCTCGAATTGGGCCGCGTTACCGATGCCGAGCCCAGGCTGCCCAACCCGACGGCCGATAGACGTCACTTCCCCATCGGCGTTGATCGTGGCGACTCGATGGAAGCTCCCGGCGGCAAGCCAACGATAACCGGCGTGCCCTCGCCACTCATCCAGGACCCGCAGCTCGACATGGTCTGACGGCCACCTGATCACGCGCTTGCGGAGCAAGTGCTGGATCAGCTCCAAGATCAGCCCGTCGATCGTGGTTACGCGGCTGGGCCAAGCTGTCGCCCCCCGCCCCCACCGGTTAGTGACCTTCAGCGCTAGCTCCGCGGTGGCCGACCGAGTGAAGCTAATCGCGGTGGCTGAGCGTTCAGTCGCACGTCCGGAGAATCGCATGACGCCGAACCGGTGTGCCGCGACGGTCGTCTTGCCGGAGCCGGGCGAAGCCTCGATGAATCCATACCGCGCCTCGTTTGTCGCTGCGCTTATCTGTTCCTGCGTGAGCGTGAACGATGACATGCTCGTTCCAGCCTAACGGCCTTCTTCGTCGAACAGGAAAGCGAACAGCTCACTCATGTGCTGGGGTACTAAAGGCCATCGCTGCTCCTGAATCGCATCCTCCAGGCCCATTGCCAAAGCGTAAGCAAACTCACCCTTTCGGCGTCGCGCAGCCCCGGTGAAGAGGGCATCGATCGTTGCGGGCGTCACGGCGCCGTCCAGCGGCAGTCCCACAGCGTCCAGCGCCGTTCTAACCACGTCCTCGTTGCCCGCCGTGATTGCCGGTTCCAGCGTCGGGTGATTGAGGAAACACCTGACAGTGGCTTCGTCGAATTGATCGAGCCAAGCGGGAACGGCAGGAGCCTCGCCGTCCCTCTGGTCGGTGTCTCTCAACACGGCAATCCGGTCGACTAGCTCGTAGCCCGGCGTGGCAACCAGATCTACCGCCCAGCGGCCGACACGGCTGCCCAACGGGATGATTGTCAGAGCATCGACGAACTGCCGCTTGTGCTCGTCGGCTTCGGCCCATGCACGCCCTAACAAGCGCAACACCAGCAAGTCGCTGACCCCCTCCACGAGCACGAGCCTTGAAGCAAACAGCGACGAGTTGCGCGAGGCGTCCAGATGTAGCGCGGCCATTCGCAGGACTCCCGCGCGTCTGGCTGGTTCGATGGGAATTGCACCGAGCGCTCGGGCCACGCGCCCGTCAGGAGCCCGACGGAGAACGACAAGTTCGCTGGGTGCACAGGCCGCGATCATCTCGCCCGAATGCGTGCTGATGATTAGCTGCAACTCCGGCCGGTCGGCTGCGATTCGTCGCAAGTAGCGCATTAAGCCGTGTTGCAGCTGCGGATGCAGATGGGCCTCAGGTTCCTCAATCACGACCGTCGCGTGAAACCTCTCCGGGAAGAATGCATCTTCCACTGCGGCGGCCTCTTGCTGCGCCTCTTGCATTAGGTCGTCCGCCACCACGCCTGGGTCGCGAGCCTGGTCGTCTTGAGGCACGGGGGCGGGACCCGGCAGCGGTGCGGGCACGGCCCGCCCTCCGGGGATCGCCGAGAGCGTGATGGCGAGGTGAAGGAGGTTCGCGTACCCGAGCCCGGACAATTCGAGCCGCTGCGCTAGAGCCCTCTCATCGAGCGCAGCCAGGAGGAATTCGAGCACCCGCGCAAGAAACGCGTCATTGACGTGTTGCGTCCCAATAAAGGCGTGGTGCGCACTGACGCCGCCGGTGAGCGCCTTGAGGTAGTCGGTCACTCGGCGCTCCACCGACTGGATCAGGTGGTGATCGATCATCCCTGCGAGCAGCCGCTCCGTCAGGCCCCGCAAATCGGCAAGGTTGCGGTGGCCACGCTGTCGCTCCTGCTCCGCGCGCAACAGTTCAACGAGCAGAACCGCCTCCCGCCGTGCAAGCTCGTCAACGGGATCTCGCTGAGCAGGCAGGTACAACACACGGGTGTCTGCCTCGTGAAGGGCGTTCTCAATGGCAGCTGCCCGGACCCCGCCAAGGGAACGCTCCAACCTGCGCGACCACCTTGGAGCCGCTTGGGCCTCAGCCTGCAGCGCTTGTCCGAGGGGTCCTTCGGTGCCACCTCCACCAAATTCGAACTGTAGTTGTATGAGCCTCGGGGGATCCGAGAGAAGGTCGGCACTTTGGCGTGGCAACCGGGGAAATCCCTGCACATGGGCGAGGTAAATCGCGTCGCACACCGTCGTCTTCCCGGCGTTGTTCGCGCCGACAAGCACCGCGAAGCGGCCGGGGAACTCGCAAGTGATCGGCCCCTCGCCACTGGCTCGGAAGCCCTGAATCTCAATTCGTGATAGATACATACGAACGTTGGCCGTGCTCTTCGGGAGCGGAGCATAGACCGCCGATGAATTACCGTCGCTGCTCAGCTTGCCACGTTGGCCTGGCCCCAGGCGCTCGTGCGTTAGTCACCCCTCACCCGTCTCCTGTCCATTAAAAGGCGACGCAGCGCGGGCGGTGCTTCCGAATGTGAAGCTCCGGTCGACTCGCTCGCGAGAGTGCGCGGGGCACGAGGCGCCGCGAAGACCACCCATCATAGGTGGCTCGGAAATCGGCCGCCGCGAGGGCGGGCCGCAACTCGGGTAGTCAGACACCTTCTTGCCGGCGAAGGAGGCGGTTGCGCTAGCAATTGATCCTGCGATGGGGTTCATAAGCAGAGTCTACGGCTCACAGGAGTTCGTCCCTTTTGCACCGCGCTCCTCGGCGGCCCGACCCGCATGCCGCCAGGCCGGCTCGTCTATCGCAACCGTGCCGTCGTCTCCCTCGATCGCCATAAGCCACGGACCGGGCGGGTCCTGGTGGAGGGCGGTATTCCTCCGCGACACAGATGCGGAAACGCCCTGACCTGGCAGCAATTGGAGCGGATTTCGAACAGAAGGGCCGAAGTTGGAACGCCTCGGCCCCGATCCTGGAACGCCCATGGAACGGCGACCAGCACGCTTTCCTCAAACACCGATGAGGAGATGCCCGTGCAACGCCACGAAGTCCCCACACACCTCAACATCGAGGACAAGGCCTTTGCCGGGCTGACGATGCGCCAGCTGATGGTAGCCATCATCGGCCTGGCCCTGGCGTACTCCGCCATGAGCGAGGCGCCTCTGCCGCTCGCCATCCGTCTCGCGGCCGGGGCGACGGTCCTGTTGATGACCGCCGCGATCTCGCTCTGGCAGCCGGCCGGCCGCTCGCTGGAGGACTGGGCGTTCGTCCTCCTGCGCTACGTCAGCATCCCGCGCGTCGTCGTCTGGCGCGTCCGCACGTCACGTGAGGTGGCCGTCGATGAGGAGGCGCGTTTCGAGGTCCTGCTGCCTGATCGGGACGAACTCGACCCCCGGGGCGGGAGCACGTTGCGATGACGACCAACGGCAAGCACGGAAGCGTCCAGGAGATGCTGCCGCTGGAAGAGATCGTCGAGGGTGTGCTCTGTCTCCGGGGCGGCGACTACCGGGCGGTCATCCAGGCCCAGAGCGTCAACTTCGCGCTCAAGTCCGAGGAGGAGCAGGAGGCGGTGATGGCCGCCTACCGTTCCTTCCTCAACTCCCTCAGCCATCCGGTCCAGATGCTCGTCCGCATCCTTCCGACCAACGTCGAGCCCTACCTCGCGGGATTCCGCACCAACGTCACCTCCCACGCCAACAGCGAGGCCATCCGCCGCCTCGCCCTCGAGCACGAGATGTTTGTACGGAGATTGGCCCGGGAACGGACCTTGCTCGAGCGGCGCTTCTACCTCGTCGTGCCGTCGGGGCACACCGAGGGTGAAGGCCATGTCGCGATCCGCTGGCCGTGGCAGCGCGCCACGCGCGGGCGGGACGAGCAGCAGCTCGCCGTCGCGGCCGCCCAGCTCGATGCGCGTTGCCACGAGATAGCGCAGGGACTGACCTCATTCGGTGTCAGCTCGCAGCGGCTGCGGAGCGAAGCGCTCGCGGAGCTGTGGGCGGCCTGCCTCTGCTCGCAGGTCTCCCAGGTGGCGCCGTCGCTCAGTGCTGGAGCGAGGCCGGTGGTCACCCGATTCTGGAAGGAGGTTGAGCAGCATGGCTAGCCTTCCACTGCGTCACCGTACGCGCCGACACCAGCCGTCGGCAGACGACCTCCGTTTCGAGCTCGGCACCCGCTCCGCCATCGACCACCTGGCCCCGGCTGCCATTGAGGCCTCCCGCTCGCACCTCGTCATCGACGGCCGCTATGTGCGCGTGCTCGGGCTCAGCGACTATCCGCGCTACGTCCATCCCAACTGGCTGGCCCGTCTGATCGACTTCGACGAGCCGCTGGACCTGAGCATCCATGTCGACCCGCTCGACTCCGCCACGACCGTGCGCAGGCTCACCCACAAGCTGGTGGAGCTTCAGTCGTCGCGCCTGCTCGATGCGCGCAGCGGCAAGATCGCTAGCGCCGAGCGCGAGGTCGCCTACGAGGACGTGGAACGTCTGCGGGATGCGCTCCAGCGGGGCGAGGAGCGCGTCTTCTCCGTTAGCCTTTACGTGTGTCTTCGCTCGGGCTCGACCTCCGGCGTGGACGACCTGCATCGCCGCGTGGAGAGCGCGCTCGGCGGCATGATGGCTTCCTCGCGGGCCGCACTGTTCGAGATGCTGCCCGGCTTCCTCTCCTGCCTGCCGGCAGGCCGCGATTACCTCGGGCGCTACCGCAACCTCGACACGACCAGCGCGGCGACGATGATCCCGTTCACGTCGAGCCACCTTTCGATGCAGGCCGGGATCCTCTATGGCATCAGCGTCCACAACAACTCACTCGTCATCTTCGACCCATTCAGCCGGGAGCTGGAGAACGCAAACAAGGTGGTCTTCGCCAAGAGCGGTGCGGGCAAGTCGTACGCCTGCAAGGTCGAAGCGCTCCGGGCGCTGATGCGCGGCGTCGAGTACTACATCATCGACCCCGAAGACGAGTACCGTCGGATCTGCGACGCCGTTGGCGGGCAGTACATCCGCCTCTCCGGAAGCTCGGCGCACCACATCAACCCCTTCGACCTTGCCCACGGTGCCGAGCGCGACGGGGAAACACGCGATGCGCTGACCGAACGGCTCCTCGCCCTCCAGGGCCTCCTTGGCCTGATGCTCGCCGACCGGGGGGGCAGCCTCGGCCAGCGTGAGCGCGGCGCACTCGACCGGGCACTCCTCGAGACCTACGGCCGCGCGGGGATCACCCGCGACCCCTCCACGCACGGCAAGCCGCCGCCCGTGCTGAGAGACCTCTACGACGTCCTGCGCGAGGGCGACGACCCGCTCGGCCTGGCCGACCGGCTCGAACGTTTCGTCGAGGGAAGCCTCGGCAACGTCTTCTCCTCGCCGACCTCAGTCGACCTCGAACGGCCCTTCGTCGTCTTCAACATCCGCGACCTCGAGCCGGACCTGCGTCCCCTCGGTGTCTACCTGATCGCCGACCACATCTGGCGCGAGGTCCGCCGTAGCCGCAAACCGCGGATGCTGCTAATCGACGAAGCGTGGTCGTTGATCCAGCACGAGGAGGGCGCCCGTTTCCTGGCATCGATGGCCCGGCAGGCGCGCAAGCACTACCTCGGGCTAACGACGGTGACGCAGGACGTGGAGGATTTCCTCGCGACCGCCGAGGGTCACACGGTCCTCGCCAACTCGTCCGTCCAGCTCCTGATGCGGCAGGACAGCTCAACGATCGACGCCGTCACCAGCACGTTCCGGCTCAGCGCCGGGGAGCGGGAGTTCCTGCTGTCCTGCCGCAAGGGGGAGGGGCTGTTCTTCGCCTCGGGGAACCATCTCGCGCTGCGCATCGAGGCGAGCCCGTTCGAGCACGAGCTAGCGACGACAGACCCGGCGGAATTGGTTGCCCGGGACAGCGAGGAGGCGAGTGATGCCGTCCGTTGATGTCGAGCTGGTCAAGCAGCACAACCCCATCGAGCAGGTCATCGCCTCCCACGGCGTGAAGCTCCAGCAACGCGGCGAGCGATTCGTCGGCTGCTGCCCGTTCCACGACGAGCAACACCCGAGCCTGGTTGTCTACCCGAACACCCGGAGCTTCTTCTGCTTCGGCTGCAAGGCCTCGGGGGATGTTATCGACTTTGTGAGACGCAAGGAGAACGTCGGCTTCCGGCGCGCCCTGGAGCTGCTGGGTGAAGCGGCCCCGCAAGGCGTCGCCACGAGCGATGACAAGCGTGGGCCGGCCCCGTCCGAATCTCCCCTGACGGTCGATGACCGTCTCATCCTGGCGGCGGCCTGTGACCTCTACCACGAGGCGCTCCGTCGCAACGAGCGGGCACTGCGCTACCTCGATAGCCGGGGCATCGGGATGCCGGTCGTCAGGGAGTGCCGTCTCGGCTACAGCGACGGGCAGGCGCTCAAGCCCTTCCTGCGCCGCCACCGTTTCAGCCTTCGGCGAGCCGCAGAGATGGGACTGCTTCGGAAGGATGGCAACGAGGCACTCGCCGGGCGCGTGGTCATTCCTGAGCTGCGCGGGGGCGAGTGCGCCTGGATGGTCGGCCGTGCGCTCAACGAGCGCCGGCTGAAGTACCTCGGCCTCTCATTGCCGAAGCCCATCCTCGGCTATGAGCGCGTCCGCGGACAGAGCCGCGTCTTCGTGACCGAGGGCGCATTCGACTATCTCACCGGCGTGAGCTGGAACCTGCCCATCTGTGCCCTGCTCGGGACGCATGCCCGGGCCGAGCGGCTGCGCTTCCTGGACCGCGTGCCAGAAGTCGTGCTCGTCTTCGACAACGACGACGAAGGGCAGCATGCCGCTCGCGAGCTGGCTGACTCCCTCGGCGCCCGCGCCCGCCTTCTACGTCTCCCCGACGGCGTCAAAGACCTCGGCGAGCTTGGCGCAAGCGCCGACGGCCGCGAGACGTTCTTCAGGCTGGTCGCCGAACTGGGGCCCGCTGGGAAGGAGGTCCAGCATGCGCCGGCATCCTGACCGAGCCACGGTCCTCTACGAGCTCTTTCCGTCGCGTTGGGACGACGACCCCGTCTCCCGCGCACGCACGGTCTTCGCAGGGCTGGCGGGTGTCCAGGATGTCGCACTGGAATGGACGGCTACGGAGTCGGGACTCCGGTTCTACGTCCGGGCGGTGGATGATGCGGCGGCATTAGCGGTCCTCGGCCAGATCCGGGCGGCCTACCCGCAAGCAGACTTCGACGAGGTTCCGATAGAGGACCGGCCTCATCTCGACCCGCTTCATGTCGCCGGGCATGAGCTGGCGGCGATCGTCCAGCTCGATCTCGACCGGGAGGCCGCTCTCCCCCTCGATACGGATGTCAGGCACGGGGACCCGCTTACTGGCGTGCTGGCGGCGGCAGTGGCTGCAACCCGTGGCGATGTCCGCGTCGTCGGGCAGGTCATGGTCGGACATCCGCCCCGCCCAGGTTGGGCCACCAACGTCCAGGCGCGGGCCAGCCGGTCGAGCCAGCGCCTGCCAGTGGAGCGTCCAGAGTCCGGCGCGGCCAGCCTGCTTCCCTTCGTTGCGCTCTCCGGTGCGGCCGCCGCGGGTATGCAGGGCTACGACTGGTACCAGGCCGGCGACTACCTTCCGCTGCTCGCTGCCGGCTCCGTCGCGGTCGTCGGACTTCCGATCGGCGCTCTTGTCTGGTCGCGCGTGCTCCGCGGCCGCGAGCCACTGAGCGCAACGCTTGCCGAACAGAAGCTCGCCTTTCCCGCGTTCACGACGCGCCTGCAGCTGACAGCGATCGGCCCACGCGACCGCGCCGAGACCGTCGAGGACAGTCGCGATCGCGTAAGCGCGGCCTACGAGGCATTCGATCACTCCGCCGGCAACCGGCTCCGCCCAGGACGGGCCAGGAAACATGGCTTACGACCCGACACCTCAGGCGGCGCATTCCGTGGCGCACCGGTGCTCAACGCCGCCGAGCTCGCAGCGCTCTGGCACCTTCCCGACCTCACATCGGGGCTGCCCGCCGCAACGAAGCCCGGGGGACGCCGCTTCCTCCCAGCCGGCGATGCAACGAGCCGAGGCAGCCGAGTTGGCACGTCACGCCACCACGGTCAGAACGTTCCCATTCACCTGCCGCACGGAGCGCTCTACCGGAACCACCTCCTCGTCGCCAAGACACGGCGGGGCAAATCCACCCTCCTCCAGCACATCGCCGGGCACCTCATGCAGGAGATCGCTTCACGCCGGGAACGCCTCCTCCTCGTGGTCATCGACCCCCACCAGGACCTGGCAGAGAGCGTCCTCTCGGTCGTCCCACCCGGTCTTGAGGATCGGACGGCCTACCTCGACCTCACTGACCGGCGGCAGCCCGTTGGGCTCAACCTCCTGGACGTCGCCCTCTTCCCCAACCGCGACAGGACGGCGGAGAACATCGTAGCGATGCTCCACCGCCTCTGGCCCGACAACTGGGGACCGCGGATGGAGGGCGCCCTGCGCGCCGCGCTGCTCTGCCTTCACCAGGCGAACCAGGTCCGACGGCGCGAGGAGCAGTACACGCTCCTCGACGTGGTGCCCCTGCTGACGAGCCCGGACTTCCGCGAACGGGTGATGTCACAGGTCCCCGACCAGACGCTCTGGTCGTGGTGGCGAAGTAACTACGACAACCTCGGACGCGCCTTCCAGATCCAGGTCGCCACCCCTGTCACGACGAAGGTGGGGCGCTTCGAGGTCACCGAAGCCGCCAGACTCACGCTCGGCCAGCCACAGTCGACCATCAACCCGCGCACACTCCTCCGCGACGGTGGCGTCCTCGTCGTCAACACGGCCGTCGGCCTCCTCGGCGAGGGCGGCTCGGCGCTCATCGGGGCAACGCTCCTCAATCTCCTCGGGCTGATCGTCGAAGACCAGATCGATCTGCCGGCGGGAGAGCGCAGCCGGATGGTGGCCCTGATCGACGAATCGAGCACGCTTGGAGGGGCCGACTACCCGCGCATGATGAGTGAGCTCGGCAAGTACGGGGCTTCGTTCGTCCTCGTGACCCAGTCCCTCGCCAGGCTCGACGCGATCGACCGCGAGCTGCGCCCGACCATCTTCGCCAACCTCGACAGCCTGACCGTGTTCCAGGTAAGTGCCGAGGATGCCCGCTACCTGGCCCCGGAGCTCGGACACGACCTCGAGGTCGATGACCTCGTCTCCCTCGACGACTACGAGTGCTACGCACGCTGGTCCTCCGGCGGTCACCGCCATCCGGCCTTCTCGCTGCGCCTCGACCCGCCTGCTCCGCTCGACCCATCGCGGATCGCGGCGATCGCCCTGGAGTCGGCCGCGCGATTCGGGCGCCCGCGCGAGGAAGTTGCCCGGCAGGTTGACCAGATCCTGGCCGCGCGAGCGCTCGGCACCGGCAAACAGGTGCCGCCTCAGGTCGCAGAGATGCTCACGACGTTACGGCCCAGCACCGGCGCCCACCAACTTCAGCTGACCGCCATACAGGATCCGCCAAGCGAGCGGCGCAACGAGCATCGCGGCCGGAAGGGGGCGAACACATGACCGTGCCAACTGTCAATCTGCTCAACTGGCTCGCGCGGCTTCCGTTCCTCACAGTGGATGATCTTGCCCTCCTGACCGGCTCACCTGCGCCAGACGTCGAAACAGCCCTACGCGAGCTGGCGCGGGCGGGGCAAGTCGACTCAATCACGCCGTCGTCGCCTGAGATGGCCTCAACCCGTCTCTATGTCCTGACCGAGTGGGCTCGGCGCCAGACCGCGACTCGGAAGCAGGTCTCGCTCCCCCTCAATGCGCGTGACATTTTTCGACGACTGGCAAGCCTTGAAGCGACCGTCGCGCTCAACGTCTTTGCTGCCGGCCTGGTCACTGCGTCGCGCCGCACCGCCGACGCCGGACTCGCCGACCTCTGGACGCTCCCCAGGAGCAGGTCCGCCGATGCGTGGTGGCCGCCAGGCGTCCACGCCTTCGGGTCCTTTCGGATCGGCACAGCCCATGCGCCGTTCTTCGTCTTCGTCGATCGGGCGGGCGCGCCGTCCGCCCACCGCGCGACCCTCGTCGCGGGCTGGTACCGGTTTCGGGAGGGACCCCAGCGATGGGGGACCGGCGACGTTCCGCCAGTGCTGATTCTCTGCCCCGGTCCCGCCCGGGAAGACGCCTGGTCCCAGCACGTGCTTGCCTCCGCCGACCGGCGCCGGCTTCCGCCGCTGCCCGTCCTCATGGCAAACCGGGCTAGCCTTGGAGACCGCCCGGATGGTCCGCACTGGCGGCCGGCCGATGGCTCCAGTCGGGCGACCCTGATAGAGCGACTCGGCGTCAAGCCGGCCCCGACCAAGTACTCTCCACCACACCCGCTGCGGCTCGCCAGCTGTCCGAGTGAGGCGACCGACCGGGCGACACCCCTCCACCGTTGGGCACAGGAGACCGCAAGGGACCGCCGCAGCGCTTCCCGCCTGGAGCTATTTGCGGCGCTGTCGCTGATGACCTCGGAAGTCGAGAAGCGGCTACTCGATTGCCTGGGCCGGCATCCGCTCCTCACCGAGACCGAGCTGGCGACCGTGCTCCAGGTTCAGCCGCGCGTCGCGACCCTCGCCCTCGAGCGAGCGCTGACGAACGGGCTGATCGCAACGTTTGGCACGACCGCACCGCCTCACTACTGCCTCACACCCACCGCATTGGGGTTGCTGGCGGCCCGAGACGAGGTGCCCGTGCGACGGTACGCCCGTCACTCGTCGGTCACAGCCCTACCTGGCGCGCACGGCGGACGCGTGCCGACCCTGCTCCACCAGTTCGAGCACACGGTGGGCACAAACAGCTTCTTCGTGAGCTGGTTGCGCCATGTGCGCGGCGGTGGACCCCGGCTCGTGACCTGGCTCAACGCGGCTGAATCTGCAGTCAGGCTCGATGCCCCGGGATCTCGCCGGTGGCTGCGGCCCGACGGCGGCGGCACGGTCATTGCCAATAGCTGCGCGCAACAATTCTTCCTCGAATGGGACCGCGGCACCGAGCGGCTCCAGGTCATAGCCTTCAAGCTCGTTCGCTACACCGAGTACTTCCGGGCGCAGCGGGTCCGTGGGAACGACCCGCCGACCCTGCTCTTTGTCACCACGACGCCCCAACGCGAAGAGCTCGTGTGGCGCGTTGAGCTGGCGACCACTGAACAGTCCAACGACCATCTCATGACCACCACCGCATCGCTTCTCGATCGGCTCGGACCATTTGGGGAGGTGTGGCGCACCCACTCTCAGCAGCACCGAACGCGATGGCCCGGGTCGGCCGAGCACGAGTACTCACTGGAGGTTCGACGATGAACGATCATGCAAGCTACAACGGCCACGAGTCCGACCTGCTGACAGTGCCGGAGGCCGCGAAGCTGCTCCGCATTTCGCGCAACCTCGCCTATGAGCTGGTGGCGCGACGGGAGCTTCCTTGCGTCCGACTGGGTAGAGTAATCCGTGTCCCGCGGACGTCGCTCGACGCCTGGATCGCCAGTCAAGCGGCATCGGGAGTCACCGACGCCGCCCTTGGTTCGGAATCTGGGTCGCGCCAGCAACGCCTAATGTAGGAGTATCGACCATGGCCGGAAGCATCCGCCGTCGAGGAGCGAACACCTGGGAGCTCACCGTTGACCTCGGCCGCGACCCCGTGACCGGGCGGCGCCAACGCCGCTTCGAGAGCTTCAACGGCACGAAGAAAGCCGCCCAGCAGCGTCTAACAGAACTCTTGAGTACGCGAGACCGCGGGATCGACATTCAACCAACCAAGGTGACGCTCGCAGAGTACCTGGCACGCTGGCTCACGGACTACGCCGCGGTCAGCGTGGCGCCTTCCACGCTCGCTCGCTACCGAATCGCGATCGACAAACACATCTCGGCACACCTCGGCAGTCGGCTCCTTACGGAGCTGCGACCGATGGACATCCAGAGGCTCCACAGTACGTGCCTCGGCGAGAAGCTGTCCCCGAGGACGGTCGTGCAGCACCATCGCATCGTTCGCGAAGCCCTGAAGCACGCCGTCCTCTGGCAGCTGATACCCGCGAACCCGGCGGACGCCATCTCGCCTCCTCGCTATGAGCGCAAGGAGATGTCCGTCCTGGATGGTTCGGGAGTGCTGCGTCTCCTGGAGATGGCAGAGGGTTCGTTCCTTCATCCCATAATCTTCCTCGCGGTCGACTCGGGCGCGCGCGTGGGCGAACTGCTTGGGTTGCGCTGGTCAGACATCGACTTCGAGGGTCGAACGCTACGGATCGTCCGCACCGTCCAGCGCATCCCCAAGGAAGGCATTGCTTTCCGTTCGACGAAGACGGCAAAGTCGCGACGAACGATCCCGTTCTCCCACGCCACCTGTGAGATCCTTCAGGCACACCGCGATAGACAGGACGACTTCCGGCTCGCGCAGGGTGCATCGTATTTCGACCAGGAACTTGTGTTCGCCCAAGCGCACGGAGGGCCGTTCGAGCCCGTCCAGATATCGCACGCGTTCGGAAAGCTCATCCGTGGCGGCGACCTGCCCCGGCTCCGCTTCCACGACCTCCGGCACACTGCCGCGACGATCATGCTGGCGAAGA